>HF972654.1:28838-70836 GCA_000432995.1 Clostridium sp. CAG:1013 | reverse complement strand
CCGCCGCAGCTGGCGCAGTTGCCGCCGCAGGAAGCAGCATCGTAATCACAGGTCTCAGGATCCTCGCCTTCAGCGCACATGCTGAGAATGCCGGTGATGCGCTGGAGCAGAGCGTCAAACTCGTTCTTCGCGTCGTTATAGCGAAGCATATGCTCGTTCTCCATGATCTTCTGATACACAGCACGGAACTCCTCGTTCAGGCGCTGAAGAGTCTCGTCGTTGCGATCCTCTTTCTGAGCCTCGTTGGAAATGGCCATACGCTTCAGGTTAAATTCGCCGATGGCCTCCTGCAAAGCCTCGTCCTCGTCGCTGGCCTGGCGGGCAGCCATCATGGCGATGTAACGCTCGTCGTTCTGCAAAGCACGGCCCAAGTCTCTTGTCAATTCGATGATATCCATAGATATTTCCTCCAAATGAATTTTTCTTAAATATTGTAAAAAAGCCTCATGACTTTTTTAGCTTGCAATGAATGATACATTTTGCACCGGCTCCCAAGACCAGTACGCACATAAGCACGATCCCCGGGACGATCAACTGAACGTACCAGGGCGCGGACCAAGAAGCGTACAGCTCTGGATGGGTGCTTTGTTCCCAGAAAAGATAGATTCCATGGCCTAGAAACGCGCCGGTAAAAGCTGCCATGACAATGGTAAGGATCCGATCCAAACGTTTCACAGAACATCTCTCCTTTTCAGGATTAATCCACCAGTTCTCCCTGGAGCATCCAACTGCGGGCACTGGTGACTTTTACGGTGACGTACTGCCCCAGGAGCTCATCTTCTCCGGGAAACTCGATGACCACACTGGAATTGGTCCTGCCGGAAAGCAGGCCGGACTTCTCGTTTCGCTCCTCTACCAAAACACGCTCAGTGGTGCCCACCATACTCTGGCAGCGCCGGGCAGCAACTTCTTCCTGGACCTTTAAAAGTTCCGAGAACCAGCGGGTCTTTTCCTCGTGGGAGACAGGGTCTGGCATCTTGGCGGCCCTTGTCCCCTGACGGGGAGAATAGATAAAGGTAAACAAGGAGGTGAACTCCACTTCCTGGATCAAACTCAGCGTATCTTGAAACTCCTCATAGGTCTCCCCGGGGAATCCCACAATCACGTCCGAAGTAAAACTGATATCCGGCATGACACTTCTGGCGTAGCGGATCAATGAAAGGTACTGCTCCCGGTCGTAATGCCGGTTCATTTCCTTCAAGACCCGGTCATTTCCAGACTGGAAAGGCAGATGAATGTAGTGAGGAATGTGAGTGCTGCCGGCCATCACGTCGAACAGCTCTTTAGAAGCGTCCTTGGGATGAGACGTCATGAACCGGATACGGTAATCCCCGGGGATAGCGTCGATCCGGCGGAGAAGCTCTGCGAAATTCACATTCTCCTCCAGACCTTTCCCGTAGGAGTTGACGTTCTGCCCCAGCAGGGTGATCTCCTTGTAACCGGCTTCGATCAATTCCCGGCACTCAGCTACGATCTCATCAGGCCGGCGGCTTTTTTCACGGCCACGCACATAAGGCACAATGCAGTAGGAGCAGAAATTGTCGCAGCCCAGCATCACCGTCACCCAAGCTCTGGACTTGCCGTCCCGGCGGGTAGGGATGCCTTCCAGCACCTCTTCCCCTTCATGCCCCCGAAGGAACACTCGCTTAGAATCGGTGATAGCGGTATAGAGCATCTCGGGCAGCCGGTGGATCACATGGGTGCCGAACACAATGTTCACAAAAGGAAAGCTCTTGCGGAAACGCTCCGCCACATGCTCCTGTTCCGTCATGCAACCGCATACCGCGATGATGGTGGAAGGGTGACGCCGCTTAATATTTTTCAACGCTCCCACGTTGCCGAACACCCGATCTTCCGCGTGCTCCCGTACCGCGCAGGTGTTGAACAGAATGAAGTCCGCCTCTTCAGGGGAATGGACAAACTCAAAGCCCATTTTGCTGAGCATGCCTTTGATTTTTTCCCCGTCGGCCACGTTCTGCTGGCATCCGTAGGTGCGCACATAAGCCAGCGGTACAGGGCCCCTAGCGCGAACTTTCATCATTTCGGCCACGTCGGCCGCATATAATCTTTGACGGGAGAGCTCTTCCTGAGCAAGCTGATTTTCCAAAGGCCACACTCCTCGAAAATGATACCGGCTGTGGTCCCAAGTGAAAATGGGCACAACCTGTTGAATAGTATACCACAGCGTCCACAAAACTGCAAGGAAAATGCCCTATTCGATTTTTCCTGCGGCATTTGAGGCTGTCCATAAAACTGCCATGGTTTTCTTCCAAATTTTTCCAAAAATGCAGACAAAAATGACAAGTCCTCTTATTTTTGTATATTTTTTTGTGGAATTACGGAAACTATCTTGACTTTTTCAAAGCAAAAAATTAAACTGAACGTATACATTTGAGCGAAATTAATTTTAACTGAGGTACCCTATGAAAAAGAACAAACGGTTCCCACTCACGAAATCGGAATTGGCATTAATGGAGATCTTGTGGGACGCTGACAGACCTTTGGGCCGTCCCGAGATTTTGGAAGCTGCGTTGACCGAAAAGGAAAAACCCCTGTTCGCTGTCAACTCCTTCCATCTGCTCATTAATGACCTGATCGAGAAGGAATACATCGTGGTGGTAAGCGGCATGGGAAAGGAACGCAACTATGCCCGGCGCTACGCTCCCACGGTGACCCGCAACGAGCATTTCGCATTGCAGATCACTTCCTCGGAAAAATTCACACCAGAGGATATTCCATCCATTGTGTGCTCTCTGCTGAAATACTCCCACGTGGAAGATGTAGACGGGTTTCTTCAAGATCTGGAAAAAATCTTGAAACGCCGCAAAGGATAACATGCTGTGTTTCCCATTGCCTTTTTATGGTAGGACAAAAAAAGCTTCGCTGCCCCGGTTTCCCGACGGCAGCGAAGCCTTTTTTGTTTATTTACAGTTCCACTTTGGTGCCGCCAGCCTGACGGATGGACAACACATAACAGCTACCCTGACCGAACACCTTTTCAATCTCAGTACGATATTCGTCCAGAAGATCCAGAGGAACAAATGCTTGAATGGTTCCGGCGAAACCGCCACCGTGGACACGCCAAGCGCCCTTGCCTGCCAGCAGACGCTCGGACAGCGCCAGTGCCAGGGTCAATCCCTGCTCCAGAGGAGCGACGGACGCGAACACGTTTTGCAGACGCTGCAAAGAGGAACGTCCAGAAGCGATGATCATTCCCTTGAAGGCTTCCAGATCGCCGTCCCGGAGAGCTTTTGCCTCCTCAGCGGCCAGGCGGTCGTCGTCAAAGAAGTGCATTGCCCGCAACACTGCACGGTCATTTGTGGCCTTGCGGACTTCACCGATATGTTCGTAGAACTCTTTTTCATCCACATCCCGAAGGAATTCCTTACCGAAGAAGGCTGCTACCTGTTTCATCTCCTGAGGAATGGCAGCGTACTCGCCAGTCAGGTCGGCGTGGTTGCCGCCGGTGTCTACCACGCACAGGGCGTAACCAGCTGCGGTGATGTCAAAATCCACCTTATTGATGACAGGATTTTCAGGATCTTTAAAGTCAATGGAGGTAAAGCCACCCACGGAACTTGCCATCTGATCCAACAGTCCGGAGGGCTTGCCAAAATAGACGTTCTCCGCGTACTGAGCAATCTTTGCCGCAGTGACAGGGTCGATCTTTCCATCATTGTACAAATGGCTGATAATGGTGACCACCAGCACCTCAAAGGCCGCCGAGCTGGAAAGTCCGGAACCTTTCAGAACTCTAGTTTTGGTGTAGGCTTCAAAACCGCCTACATTGTAACCCAGTTCCCGGCAGCGGGCACAAATGCCCCGAAGCAGTGCGGAAGAAACACCATCTTCTTCCTCTTTGCGCTCCAGATCGTCCAAATCCACCACGTCGATCTTTGTGTACTCAGCAGACT
Source organism: Clostridium sp. CAG:1013 (assembly GCA_000432995.1). Lineage (GTDB taxonomy): Bacteria > Bacillota > Clostridia > Oscillospirales > Acutalibacteraceae > Acutalibacter. Next base: position 66,922 of record HF972654.1, on the reverse strand, counting down.
TCAGGATTGCTTTGTTGTTGTCTGTTTTCCGAGCGTAAGCAGCGATATCCAGATTCACCGCGGCAGCAAGCACGCGACCGTGGTTGTGGTCGGTATGATTGCCTCCCACCTCGGTCCGGCCAGGAGCGCTGAAAAACTCTCCGCCTTCACTGTCACCAAAGCTCTGCTGGAATCCTTCCCGCAGCTCGTTATAGCGGGCTCGCTGAGCCTGCGCTTCCTGTTGATACAGTTCCTCAAATTTGCAGATCATGCACGGTCACATCCTTTCTGTTTCTTGACCATTTAACATGTTTATAAGATCTTCCTCCGTAAGCACGGGGATCTCTAACTGACGGGCTTTGTCCAGTTTGCTTCCGGCTTCTTCACCCGCCAGCACATAGCTTGTTTTTTTCGAGACCGAAGAGGTGACCTTTCCCCCATGGCTCTCAATGAGCTGGGTGGCCTCTTTTCGGCTCATGGTAGGCAGCGTACCCGTCAGCACAAAAGTGCTCCCAGCAAAAGTAGAACTCTGAGTCTCCTGACGCTGTGCCTCCATATTCACGCCTAATTCCTTCAGGCGCGCCACCAACTTCTGGGCGGACTCCTTCTGGAAGAAGGCAACCACTTCCTCCGCCATGATGCCGCCAAATCCTTCGATCTGAGCCAGATCATCTTCTTTGGCGTTTTCCAGCGCCTCCATAGTAGGAACAGCGGCGCAGAGTACTTGAGCAGCCTTGGCGCCGATATGGGGGATTCCCAAAGCGTACACCAGTCGCGACAGATCGTTTGATTTAGAACGCTCGATGGACGCTACCAAGTTCTGAGCGCTCTTTTTTCCAAAGCGTTCCAGCGTTTGAAGCTGAGACACCTCCAAGGTGTACAAGTCCGCTGGGGACGCGATCATTTCCTGTTGAAGCAGCTGTTCCAAAATGGCGGGCCCCAAACCGTCGATGTCCATGGCATCCCGGGAGGCAAAATGGATCAAGTTTCTCAAAAGCTGGGCTGGACATTGAGGGTTGGTGCAGCGAGTGGCTGCTTCCCCATCCACTCGGGTGACCCGTTCTCCGCAGGAGGGGCATGTCTCCGGCAACAGGTAGGGCTGAGAATCCGGGGGACTCTCCAAAACCGCTACAACCTCGGGGATAATCTCCCCTGCTTTCCGCAGAATTACCTTACTGCCGATGCGGATATCTTTTTCGGAGATGAAATCCTGGTTATGCAGAGTGGCCCGGCTGACCGTTGTGCCAGCCAGAGTCACTGGCTCGAACCGTCCTGTGGGGGTAAGCACACCGGTGCGGCCCACATTGACCTCGATATCCAGCAAAGTGGTCTCTTTCTCTTCCGGCGGATACTTGAAAGCCTCCGCCCAGCGGGGGAACTTTGCTGTACTGCCCAGTTCCTCCCGTTGTGCAAAGTCATTTACCTTTACAACCGCGCCGTCAATGGGGAAATCAAAATCTCCTCGCTTGTCCCCGATCTCCCGGATATACTCCAGGATGGTTTCAATATCACGGGATTTCCGATAGTCCGCAGACACAGGGAAGCCCAGTGTCCGAAGCCATTCCAGGGACTGATCGTGGCAGGTGAGAGTCTTTCCTTCCACCTGCTGAACGTTGAACACAAAGATGCTCAATTCCCGCTGGGCCGTGATTTTCGGATCTTTCTGACGCAGGGAACCTGCCGCGGCATTCCGGGGATTCTTAAAGGTCTTTTCTTCCATAAGCTCCTGGCGCTCACAAAGGCGCTCAAAGCTGCCGTCAGACATGTACACCTCGCCCCGGACTTCCAGGAACGGCACTGGTTCTCCCAGCACTTTGGGTACAGAACGGATGGTACGGATATTTTCCGTCACATCCTCCCCCGTAACGCCATCGCCCCGGGTGGAGCCTCTGACGAATACGCCGTTTCGGTATTCCAAAGCCACGGAGAGCCCGTCAAACTTGGGTTCCACCACGTACTCCGTTTCCCCCACGGTCTCCCGAACACGGCGGTCAAAATCCAGCAACTCCTCAGGAGAGAAAGAGTCATGCAGACTCTCCAGAGGTACCTGGTGGACCACTGGAGCAAAAGTGTTGTACACCGCTCCGCCGATCTTCCGGGTGGGAGAATCTTCTGTCACAAGGTCGGGGTATTCCCCTTCCAAGGTTTCCAGCTGCCGGTACAGCTGATCGTATTCATAGTCGCTGATCTCCGGATCGTCTTCCGTATAGTATTTTCGGCTGTGGTAGCGGATCTGTTCCCGCAACTCTTCCAGCCGGCGTTGTACTTCTTGTTTTTCCATAGTATTTTCCTTTTATCCCATATTGAAAAGCCCGCCCTCTGGTACATTTCCCACCAGAACCGTTTCCGCAAGAACTGTGGAAGTCTCCACTTGAGCCTGCGTCTCAAAACGCTTGGATTGGGAATATGTCTGCACCGTTATGGTCATGGTAATCCGATGGCAGCTCTGATTGATCCCAGCAGAGACGAACTCCGTCTCAAAAGAAAGGTCCGCTGAACTCTCCATGCGCATGGTCAGCGGCACAGGGAACCCGTGGCCATTTAGGAGGGCCACGCCTGTCAGGCTGCCCGCAGGCACTTCCACGGTCACGCTGCCGTTGAGCGTTTCCTCCAGCCGGGAGAGTATCTGGGCCCGAAGCTGGTTGAGAGCGGCGGTATCCGTACGCACTGCCACAGGGCTCCCAGTCTCGTCGTTCTCCACAGAAACAAAAGCGCCTTCCTCTCCCATGGATTCCTCAACGGCTTCATTCACCCGGGCCAAAACATACCCTCGGGCTGCTTCTTGAGTAAGTTCCTCCGAGATAGAACCAAGTCCCCACTCGGAAAAGGCCACCCATCCTGCAACTGACGCAACGGCGATCACCAGCAGCGTTTTCCAATGCTTTCTTCTCTTTGTCACATGGCGCCTGCGAAACCTTCTGCCCAAATTTCTCACCCCCACCCTCCATCCTACGTAGAATGGCATGTTCGGGTGCGAGTGTGTTTAGTCTCCCAAAAGTTTGTGCAGACGGCGGATAGTCTCCGCCACGGGTAAGCCTACGATATTGGCGTAGTCACCTTGAATGGATTGGACCAGCACCACACCGATCCCCTCGATCCCATAAGCGCCTGCCCGTCCTCGGGATTCTCCCAAAGCCACATATTCGGCAATCTCTTCCTCAGTCAACTGGTAAAACGTCACCTTGGTGCTCATATGGAACACATCTATTTTACCGTTCCACAGGAGACACACCCCGGTGAAGATCTCATGGGTGCGGCCGGAAAGGCGGCGCAAAGTTTCTTTCGCCGCTTCATCGTCCTTGGGCTTGCCCAAAATCAGGCCGTCGATGCTCACCACAGAATCCGCGGCAATAATAGCTTTGTCCGGACAGAGAGGCAAAACCGCCTCTCCTTTCCGACGGGCCAGAGTTTCCACAGTCTGGGCAGGTGTGTAGTTCTCCGGGACAGTCTCGTCTACACCGGAGACCACCACGTCAAAGGAGAGCCCTGCCTGCTCCAAAAGCATTTTCCTGCTGGGTGACGAGGAAGCCAGTACTAGTTTTTGTTCAATCTTCAAAGCCATTGGGATTCATCCTTTGCCAGCGCAGAGAGTCCGCGCACATTTCGTCCAGTGTTTTTTCCGCTTTCCAACCAAGCTCTTCCCAAGCCTTGGTGCAGTCAGCATAGCAGGAAGGGATATCCCCAGGACGTCGGGGATCAATGGCATAGGGAATCTCTTTTCCCGCAGCCTTGGAAAACGCCTGGATCATCTCCAGCACAGAGTACCCATGACCTGTGCCGAGGTTATACATTTTCACTCCGGTGAAGCCTTTCTCGAACAAAGGCAGCACCGCGGCGTGACCTTTCGCCAAGTCCACCACATGAATATAGTCCCTCACGCCGGTGCCGTCCGGAGTGGGATAGTCATTGCCGAACACATGGACTTTATCACGCTTGCCTACCACGGTCTGAGTGATATAGGGCACCAGGTTGTTGGGGATGCCGTTGGGGTCCTCCCCCAGCTTGCCGCTCTCGTGAGCGCCTACCGGATTGAAGTACCGCAGCAGCACCGGGTGGAACTCCGGATCCGCGTTGGCACAATCTGTAAGGATCCGCTCGATCATCAGTTTCGTGGTGCCGTAAGGATTGGTAGTGGACAGAGGGAAATCCTCCCGGATGGGCACGGAAGCAGGATCCCCGTACACAGTGGCGGAAGAACTGAACACAAAATTCCCCACGCCGAATTCCTTCATCACTTTCAGCAGCACCAAAGTGGAAGTCAAATTGTTGTCGTAATACTTCAAGGGAAGCGCCACTGACTCACCCACGGCTTTCAGTCCCGCAAAGTGGATCACAGCGTCGATCTTTTCCTTCTCAAAAACTTCCCGCATTTTCTCTTCGTCGCACACGTCGTACTGGTAGAAACTAACCTGTTTCCCGGAAAGCTCCTCGATCCGGTCAACAGCAACTTTTTTGCTGTTGCACAAGTTGTCCACGATCACCACTTGGTGACCCTGCTCCAATAAAATAATGGCGGTATGGCTACCGATATACCCGGCGCCGCCGGTGACAAGGATCTTCACACGCCGCACTTCCTTCCTGTTTTTTCTGCCTCCCAGCATCACAAAGCTGCCCGAAGGCTTCCCTTGTTATTATAAGGGAAAAGGGGTGGAAAATACAAGTAGTTCGATTAATTCACTTGGATGAAATAAACAGGATCCTGCTGCGAATACTAAAAAAACGCCGCTGCGAATCAGGGAGGAAGAATTACTATGTATCTGTATCAGGACGCCCTTCTTTTTATGGCCGGAAGCTGGACCTATCCAGCTATCGAAATGCTCTGGAGAGGAGAGACACATTCGTCCATGGCGCTTGCCGGAGGAATGTGCCTTTGCTTGATCAATCATATCTGCTGCGATCTGTTGAAGGATAAAAACATAATCAGTCGTTCTTTGGCCGGAGCCGGCATTATCACAGCTGTGGAGCTTGTACTGGGATTGCTCCTCAACCGCCTGCTGGGATTTGATATCTGGGACTACTCCACGGTACCTTTTAACCTCTTTGGGCAAGTATGCCTGCCTTACTCCTTTTTATGGGTAGGTCTTTCTCTTCCTGCCATGGCTCTGTGCGAATTTTGCCGGGAGCCATCCCTGGAAGATCAAACAAAACAAAATCTCTTGAAAAAAAGTCATTGACTTTTGAAAAAACATGTGATATCATATACCAGCGTCAGACATGGAGAGGTGTCCGAGTGGTTTAAGGAGCTAGTCTTGAAAACTAGTGATCCCGCAAGGGACCAAGAGTTCGAATCTCTTCCTCTCCGCCACCTGCCAGTCACGCTAAACAACAGCTTTATCGTTTGTTATAGATCTTCACCATGGAGAAGTACCCAAGTGGTGAAGGGGCTCCCCTGCTAAGGGAGTAGGTCGGGAAACCGGCGCGAGGGTTCAAATCCCTCCTTCTCCGCCAAGACCGCTAGAAACCCAGTATTCATGCTGGTTCTAGCGGTTTTTTCTTTTTTGTTTTTTCTAGGAATTGGTTTGTATGGATTCCCCAGCAAACCTGCTATAGCATACACTATAGTTAGCAAAAAGCCCGCAGTCACCGTTTACCGGCAAACTGCGGGTTTTCTCATTTGACAAGAGAACATCTAACCCAACCGTCTGGCTCTTATCCACTTACTTTATCTGCCGCCGAAGGAATCAGCCCCAGCTTGTCCAGAATCACGGCAAATTGTTCTCGGGTCAATGACTCCCTGGGCATGGTGCCGTCTAAGAATCCCACTGCTGAGGCTTTTTCAAAGGCTTCCTTGGCCCAATCGGAAACCGTTTTATCGATTCCTAACGCGTTGACTAGTGCAGCGGCAACCTCTTCCCTAGTGATTGCGTCCTGGGGCCGAAAGTTTCCGTTGGTGTCCCCATTCATAATACCGCGGTCTACAATCGTCTTTACAGGAACTTGCGCCCACGGAGATGCCTCTTCCTTTTCCAGCTCCATGAAATACTTGCTGATCTCTTCTTGAGCAATCTTTCGGGCTTCTGCCTCTGTCATGTCCGGTTCCTCCATTTCTGTTTCAGTTTTTAGATCTGGTAGATCTGCAGAGAGATAGGGTGCCGGGTCAATGCAGGTATCGGAAGTATCCCTCACTTCAAAATGCAGGTGGCTTCCGTAACTGTTTCCCGTATTCCCCATGGTTCCAATCTGTTGACCCTTTTCCACGCTCTGCCCATTCTGTACAGCTACCGTATTCAAATGGGCATAGAGCGTACTATACCCGTTAGGATGCTTGATCTTTACGCAATTTCCGTAAGAAGCATTTCCCCCAGCCCCCTGATCATTGCCGTACCCAGTTTGGCAAAAAGTCACTGTGCCTTGGCTGTGGGCAAGTATACCGTCTGTTTGGGTGGTTTGCCAGCCTAGATCCACGCCGCTGTGACCATTCCCAAACCCACGAGTGATTCTGTTTTCCTGAGTCTGTAAAATCCTGCTCTGTGTCATAGCTCCTCCTTTCGCAAGTTTACAGAGGTGTACACACCACAGTATAGTCTCGCTCCCTCTAGGGTGTTACACTCCTCTAGGGCGGCTCTCGAAAATACAGAGCATCATTTTTTGCATAAAATTGCCCCCAGCCAATAAGCTAGGGGCTTTTCCTATCATATCCATCAGAGGCGTGACAGAATTATTTAATTCCAGTAACAGTGGATGACCCACCTACCTCATTTTTATAAATCAATCTTCCTGGGCAACCTACTGGTAGGGATATTATTGTCCATTCCCGCCTTCCTGTCAAGCGGTGCGACATCAGTTTCTTTTGGCAGGCCTCCACTAGGACAGATGTACGTTAGCGCTACATTCGAAATGATATTTGCCCCTTTTGGATCCGGCAATGCATAACCTGAGAAAGGGCGACCTATTTGAAGAAACACTGTTCGATCCTGTATGATCCGCAAGATCCGGACCAGAATAGAGAATAAAACCGAAGGGGATGCTGTATGAGTTTTCTCAAGCTTTGCCTGACTGCCGCAGGATCATTTGGGGTATTATTTTTGGTGGCCAAGTTCATAGGTCACAAACAAATTTCTCAGCTTGATTTTTTTGATTACATCACAGGGATAACCATCGGCTCTATTGCGGCTGAGATGGCCACCGAGCTGGAAAAGCCCTGGAAACCGCTGACCGCTATGGTCATTTACGGAGGGATCACGGTACTGCTGAGCTTCATTTCCAGCAAGTTCCCCCGGTCCCGGAAGTATCTGAACGGAACTCCAACGATCCTCCTAGATCATGGGAAACTGTACTATGAAAACCTGAAAAAATCGAAGCTGGACTTAAGCGAATTTATGGTCATGTGCAGACAGCAAGGGTATTTTGACTTGACTAGCATTCAAACAGCAGTCTTTGAGTACAACGGAAAACTGACCATTCTTCCGGTAAGCAGTCAACGCCCTGCCACCCCCAACGATATGGGATTGGCCCCGGATCAGGAGCTTCTGTTTACAGAGCTGATTATGGACGGTCGTGTGCTAGAGGATAATTTGAAGCGAATGGGGCTTGACGCGACTTGGCTGGACAAGCAGCTGAAACAGCGCCACATCCACTCTTCTAAAGACGTGATCCTGGCTGTTTGTGATCGAAACCAGAAATTCGTGGTGTACGAGAAGAACGCCTCCCAAAGCTGAAAAATCAGTCTCAAAAAGGGAAGAGCCTTCCGCCAGTGTATTTCATAGAATGGCTTGGAGGGATCTCTCATGAATCCATGTGAATTGACCGCTTCGATCACAGCAGTCGCGAACACCCTTGCCTGCAAACTGGATGACGATCAACTGAACCTGCTGGGCGTGATCTTGACACAACTTGCCGACACGCTGTTTACCATTTCTGCCCAAAGAAGCTTTTCTTCCGAGAAATGCGACTAAAATATGACGTGTCGCCTGTATGCGTGGTTTGATGTACGCTCCTAAAATAGAGAAGCCGGCCTGATTGTAGGCCGGTTTCTTTATTTAGTCGATTTCACGCACAGCGTTTTTGCCGCAGCCCACCAGAAACCCGATGCAGCCAAAGAGGAAATCTCGCAGCTGGGAGACTAGGGCAGTCAGTTCTGGGGTTACATCGGGATATCCTTTCGCTCCGATAAGGATCACCAGAGACAACAGCCCCACCGCTGACACCACCCAGATTTGCAGTTTCCCGCAGGTCCCTTTGGAGGCATCGGGAGTCTCTGAAACGGTGATCTTCCCCATTTCTGTCTGGGATTCCCCGGATGGATCCTGAAATCCAATCTTCACCCCCACCGGACCCTTCTCTTGAGAAACCGGCTCCGTCCCGGAGGTTGTTGTGGACGACCGGGAGATGGACTCCTTTTTGGGGACGGCAGTCAGAGAATTCACACTGATGAAGTACCCGAAAATCGTGGCGGCGGAGGTTTGCACGATTACATCGATGGTGTTGTTCTCGTCGAAAAGGCCTCCGGAGAACAGCTGATAAGCCATATAGCAAAACAAAAGGAACATAAACAAAATCAGGAACCGGTCCACCAAAGAGATCCGGGACAAGATGTTCTTAATGGCTGGCCACAGCTTTTTCATATGTTATCACCCGTATTTCCCGTTTTTCTGGATTTACCCCATCCTATGAGTGTACCGCACAACCGGTTCCCGCGCCGGGTTCGCACCTTTCCTCCCACTCCCTCATAGAATGACCAACGTGGGGTGATGCTTTTGGAAAAGCTTTTATTTATCACTTGGAGTGTGTCTTATGGGTACGGCACGGAAAAATCTTTGGCAGACGTGCTCAACCGTATGGACCCGGCGGAATACGATCTGAGCGTATTGCCGCTTTTTAAAAACTCCAACAATTCCATCTTTCACAGCAACGTGAAAATCTTAGACCCGCTCATCGACTACACCCAAGAGGATTTGGACGAGCAGCGGGCCCTCAATGAGTACTACCACCTGTTAGGGGATCCCATGAGCTTCAATAAGCGGATCCGAGAAAGTTATGACTGCGTCATCGCCTGCAACCACAACGCGCCCTCCTACTTTGCATCGTATATCAAGGGCTGCGCAAAGATCCTGTGGATCCGGGGCGACATGCGGGAACTGGACTACCGCCAATATCCGGAGGATTCCAAGGAGTACAAACAGACGAAACAGGAATTCCAAATGCAGGCGAACGTCCTGAAATCCTTCGACTCCATCGCGGTGATCTCCGATGTGGTGGAACAAACTTTACGGGACCTGTTTGGAGTCACGGAAAACGTGGTGAAGATCTCCAACTCTGTGGACAGTGAAAAAATGGAGCTGCTCTGTCAGGAGGCGGTGGACCTTCCCGACAAACCGTTGTTCACCACTCTGGGGAGACTGGACTACAACAAAAATCAGATCCTGCTGCTGAAAGCAGCCAAAGAAGTGAAAAAGCTGCGGGAGGATTTCATGGTCTATCTTCTGGGCGAGGGCGAGGAAAGACAAGCCCTGGAAAAGTATATTCGCGAAAACGACCTGGAGGAAAACGCCAAGATCCTGGGATTCAAAGAGAATCCTTATCCCTATATGAAGCACAGCGTGGCCACCGTGCTGACTTCCCTCAGCGAAGGATTCAGCCTTGTGCTGGTGGAAAGCGTCATGCTGAACACGCCGATTATCTCAACCGATGTGGGGGTGGCCCGAGAAGTGATCGAGAAATACCACTGCGGCGATCTCATCCCCTATGACGAAAAAGAGCTGGCGGCCGTGATGCTGCGCTACCTGAACCAGTATGACGGCTACAAGGAAAAGTTTCCCATTGGGGACGAGTACGACATCAAAACGGAAGTCCGAAAGACCCAGGATTTGATCCGAGAGACCCTGGAAAGATACCGCTCCCACGTGAAGCTGAAAAGGCTTCCCTATCCGGAGATCACCATCCATGATTACGATCTGGACAGTTACCAGATCCAGCGGGACTTCATGTACGTGCTCCGCGTACTGAAAGACGGTGTGCCCTACGAGTACCTGATAAACCGGCGTAGCGAAAGCGATAAGCTGATCGTCTTTCACAACGGCGCTGTGGCCGAGGGCAATGTGTCCGTCCCCGTCTTTCAGCGTCATAGTTGGGCAAAGCTGTTAAGGACCTCTTCTGTGTTCTGCATGGACCCTACCCTTTATCTCAACCGCTATTTGCAGATCGGGTGGGGCATTGGAAAGAACGAGAACTACTACCTGGAAACCAGCAGCCTGCTGTTGAAGAAGATCATCGAGAAAATGGGGATCGCTCTGGAGGATACCGCCATTTTCGGCACTTCCGCCGGAGGCTATCTCTCCATCATGATGGGCATCTACCTGAAAGGCGCCAAGGTGGTGGCGGATAATGCCCAGCTGGACGTGCGCAACTGGATCTACAAAGACGCCCTGGATTCGGTCATCACTTTTTCCTTTGACAACATCGGCAGCGCCTTGAAATACCAGGAACGGTTCAGTATCGTGGATGCCTTTGAGAAGCATCAGTATGTGCCACCTATCTATCTTCACGTGAACCTGTGTTCCACCGCGGACAATTCCACCCAGCTGGTTCCCTTTTTACAAAATGCCGAGACCATGGCTTCCATCAAGGAATACCACCCCATCCAGGTGATCCTTCACTACCGCCCGGACAAAGGCCACGACGGCATTCCCATGGACGAGGCCATCGGCTTCCTTTACCACATTCTCCATGAACCCGATCCTGAAAGGAGTTTTCCCTATGAATGCTGAATTTGAAAACAGACCTGTGGAATCTATGGACGAGCCGGCCTGCCCTGCAATGAGCTATCAAGATGTCACCGTCTGCGTACCGGTGACCATCAAGCCTTATGGCCAGGTGGGTAACGTGAAAGTCCAGTGCCTTGGCCAGCCTGTAGTTCGCACCGGAGGTGACATGTGTCCCGGCTGCGAGGAGGGCGTGTGCCAGTTTACCATCAGTCAAAAGCTGAAAGTCCAGGTGCCTGTCTTTTTCGGTGCCCGAGCCGAGGCAGGAAAAGCCTCCGTCGACTGTGGCCGCAGTGGTTGTGAAGACTGCTGCCACGACCATCCGGAAGAGTCTGCGGAGTGACCTTCCTTAAAATCCGGCATCTTGCTTCAAATTTGACTGAACAGGAAAAAGGCCCAGAAAAATCTGGACCTTTTTTCTTTGTCTCCTGTATGATTTACCCTGTCTACTCCGTCTTTATAAAGTACGGCACACAAGGCTATCTTTTTCCGGTAGGATCTCCACTTTGTCTCCCGGGTTCAACCGCAGCTCTATCTGGCGGTCTTGGTAAGAGAGCACACCCTCATAAGGGTGATCCGCCGTGACCCATGCTTTCTCTAAGGTCCCGCCTACCCATTGCAGGTCAACGGTCAAACCTCCCTTGGCGCGGATGCCTGCCACCTTACCGTCGGCCCAATCCTGGGGCAACGCCGGCAGGAGCTTTACCTTATGTGAAGAGCTTTGCAGCAGCATTGCGGTGATACCGGCAACGCCTCCGAAATTGCCGTCGATCTGGAATGGCGGGTGGTTGTCGAACAGATTGGGTAGCGTGGAACGGTCCAGCAGCAACCGGACATTTTCTCCCGCCTTCTCCCCATCTCCCAGGGCAGCCCAGAAATTGATGATCCACGCCCGGCTCCAACCGGTGTGACCCCCTCCATGAGAAAGTCTCCGCTCCAGTGTCTTTCGGGCGGCGTCAGCAAGCTGGGGAGTTTCCTCTGGAGTGATCTGATGCCCAGGATACAGGGCAAAAAGATGGGAAATATGGCGGTGTCCTATTTCCACCTCCGGGTATTCCTCCAGCCACTCCTTCAAAGTTCCATTGGAAGCGATCTCTGGCTTCGGCAGATCCTTGAGGCGTTCTTTGAGTTCTTTCGCTAGTTCCAGCTCCTTTCCAAGCACTTCGCAGGCCTGGACACACCCCTGGAACAACTCTGTAAGGATTTGGCTGTCCATGGCGCAGCCCTTGGCCAGGCAGGCGTTCTCCCCGCTGGGATGCCGGTAAGTGTTCTCCGGAGACAAGGTGGGAAATACCACCCAGCGGCCTTTTTCATCTCGTGTAAGGAAATCCACAAAGAACAGGCAGGCGTCCCTGAGCAGGTAGAAATACCGGTCCAAGAACTCCCGGTCTAGGGTGTATTCATAACGCTCCCAAATGTGGGTGCACATCCAAGCTGCGCCCATCATCCAATAAGTAGAGGAGATACAGCTGTCCTGAGGTGCGCAGTCTCCCCACAGGTCTGTGTTGTGATGTGCCACAAACCCACGGGCGCCGTACATTTTCTCTGCCACTTCTCTGCCCCGGGGATACATCTTTTCCAGAAGCTCAAAGAACGGCTGGTGGCACTGAGACAGATTGCAGGGTTCCACCGGCCAATAGTTCATTTCCGTATTGATATTGATGGTGTATTTGCTGTCCCAGGCAGGCTCCATTTTATCGTTCCAAATACCCTGGAGAGTAGAGGGTAAAGACCCGGGACGGCTGGATGCAATGGTGAGATACCTGCCAAAAGCGTAGTACAAGTTCACCAAGCCCAGGTCTGTTTCCCCTTTTTGAACTCTGGCTAAACGCTGGTCGGTGGGAAGTTCTTCCAGCTTCTCGTCCCCAGAAAGTGTCAGCGTGGACTTTTCATACAGTTCCCGGTAATCCTGCAAATGCGCCTGCCATAGCTCTCTTTCCGGCAGAGCGGCGGCAGCTTTCAAAACACGTCTGCACTCCTCCACAGGATCTTCTACCCGGTAGGTGGTGGCGGCGGTCCAGTAGAGCACTGCTTCGTCAGCGCCTGTCACCGTCAGATACTCACCCACCACTTCTACGGAACCGCCAACCGCGGCCCCTCGAAGCATGGAACAAAACCGGATTCCTTCCCCGCCAGTGTAATACACAGCCTGGTTCTCCTTGTCCTGGAGGGAACTGTCAAAGAACCGTCCACGGTGCATCCTCACCTGAAAACTGATACTTGCCTTTTTCTGGGCGGTCAGGCGGATCACCATCACATTGTGAGGGGCACTGATATACGTCTCCCTCTGGTACTTCTTCCCGCCGCAGGTGTAGGTCACAGTGGACAAAGCGCTGTTCAGATCCAGCTGGCGGCAGTAATCCTCTACGTTTTCACTGGGCGCTTCCATCTCCAGATATATGTCTCCCAGTGTCTGATACATCCGCTCAAACTCCGGTGTGGCGGCTAAAGCAAGTTTCGCCAGATTTTCCGCCTGACGGATCTTTCCTTCCTCCATCAGACGGCGAATCTCTGGCAGTTTTTCCCTAGCATCCGGATTGACCCTATCCCGGAAATCACCAGACCAGACACTGTCCTCATTTAACTGGATCCGCTCTTTCAGCGGGCGGCCAAATACCATGGCTCCAAGCTTACCGTTGCCCAAAGGTAAAGCGCTGTTCCAGTCTTCCGCTGGATTTTCGTACCATAAGCGCATGCTGATTCCTCCCTTTATCATACGCCACAAAATGAAACGATTCTTTTTACAAGCATCACATAAACCGCACAGAGTAACCCTTCTCACCTATACGGTACTAATACAGACAGAGTATACACTGTTTCTTTTGCCATTTCAACCTGCAAATAAAACGATTTGTTTTCTGACATACACCTAAATAAAGGAAGAGAATAAGGGATTAAAGAAAACTATTTTGGAAAAATCCCACGATTCCAAGCATAAGGTAAAATTTGCGAGAATGGCATCCTTCTATGGAAAATCCAGCGTTTTCCTTGACTTGAAAAGGAAAAAAGTGTAACATATTTTTTGTATATTCTTGCTTCTTCTTGCAAGAAACGACTGAGGAGAAAGAGGGAACATGTATTATGAAAAGATTTGCTGCCGTTTTACTATCGGCTGTATTGACGTTTTGCGCTTTGCCCCTCACCGCCTCCGCTTATGAAGGCGATGAGTCAGAAGGTACCCCCGTCCAAGTTTTTGATGAAAGCGATGAAACCGAGCCCGCGGATGACGAACCCGGTCAGGAGGAAGAGCCTCTTCCTGACCATGACAACTCTGAAGGCGAGGATAGTGAAACTGGCACGGCTTTGCAGCCCTTGTTTGGCATGTACATAGAGGAACACGTGTCCTATGTTTCCGGTACGGAGGATACGGTGAATCCCGATGGTAACCTCCGCCGTTCCGAAGCTGCCAGCTTGATCTATCAGCTTCTTACAGACCCAGCCGATCCCGGGGAAGGTAAATTCGAGGATGTGCCTTCCGGCGCTTGGTATCAGGTGTTTGTGGATTCTCTCACAAACATGAGCATTCTTTCCGGTATGGGCGACAACACTTTCGCTCCTAATCGGAATATTACCCGAGCAGAGTTTTCCGCCATTCTCTCTAAGCTATTTCCCATGAAAACAACTGACATCACCTTTACCGATGTCCCCTCCACCCATTGGGCTTACTCCTATATTCAAAACGTGGCTGCTCAAGGGTGGGTTTCCGGTTATCCGGACGGTTCTTTCCGTCCCAACTCCCCCATCACCAGAGCCGAAGCCTTCGCCATGATCAACAATATGCTGGGCCGTTCCGCCGACAAGTCCCTGCTGGATTCCCAGGGGAAGGTTCTGCGGTTCCTGGATCTGCCTTTCGATCACTGGGCCTACTACCACATCATGGAAGCTTCCACTCCTCACAGTCATTCCTACGACGAGGAAGACAATGAGGTCTGGGAAGGGTATGTGGTTCCCACCGCACAGCTTGGCCGTGGTCCGCATTTGGTTGACAGCCAGCTTTACTACGTGGGCGACGATGGCTACTATGTGCGCAACGACTCCGTGGGCGTGCTGCAATTCAACGACTTGGGCCGTTTCACCACCGGAGACGTCAGATTAGACGCGAAACTGACCTCTATCATTCAGCGGGAAGCTGATCCCAGTGTTTCCCTTTATGAAAATCTGCGGAGAATGTACAATTACATCATTGATGATTACAGCTATCTGGCTCTTTCCCACGTTCCTCAGGGGAGCACCGGTTGGGTAAATACTTACGCTTCCTCTATGATCGACCGCCGCCGGGGGAACTGTTACAGCTACGCGGCGCTGTATGCGCTGCTGGCCCAGCGGCTGGGTTACCAGGCTACTGCTGTGTCCGGAATGGTTACAGTGGATACCTGCCCCACCTGGACATACGGCAGTTGGTCAGAGCATGGCTGGGTGGAAATCGACCTGAACGGTGTGATCTATGTATGCGATCCCCAGCTTCGGGATGGTCATGCCGCCACCTGGGGCTATAACTGGGACCTGTTTATGAAGCCCTACGGCCAAAGTGTCGCCCACTACCGGGTGAACGATAAGATCCTTAGCTGAGTGAAATCATCCATTTGAGGAAAGGAATGTTCTCCATGAAAAGACTGCTCTCTATTATCGCAGCTGTGTGCCTGGCCTTGTCCCTGTGTGCCTGCGGCGGATCAAGCTCTTCCAACAGCACTTCCAGCGCCGCTCCATCCCCCAGCGCATCTCCCAGCGCCAGTCCAAGTGCCAGCCCCAAGGCGAGTCCTTCTGCCAGTTCCAGCGCTTCCCCCACTCCGAAAGCTGCCATGAGCTCCACCAGTCAGGCAGAGGTGGAGGTGCCCTCTTCTTCGGAAGCTGAGGAATCTTATAGCTCTTCCCAAAATGATTCTGCCAATAACACTGCTTCTGTGACGGATACTACTCCCGTCCCCACACCTGAGTCCACTCCTGTCCCGACGCCGGAACCCACTCCCGAACCCACACCAGAACCTGAGGCGGCCAGCCCCTACGATTACGTTGGCTATGACATTGGCACGTTCTACAGTGTGTTCGGCTATCCCAACTCCTCTGAATACGCCACCAGCTGCAGCGGTCAGGAAGGAGAAGACGGCATCCTCTATTACAGCGGCTTCACGGTGAATACCTTCCGCAGCGTCAGCGGTAGCGAAGTGGTCGTCGCCGTTTATTGATCGATCCCCTTTAAGGAGTTGTGTCTTTTGGTATTCAGTTCGGCTGCTTTTCTGTTTGTATTCCTGCCGGTGGTGTTCGTTCTTTCCAGGATCGTCCCAGGGATCCGAGCTAAGAACGTTCTGCTTCTGATCGCCAGTTTCCTTTTCTACGCTTTTGGCGAACCGGTCTATGTGCTGCTGATGCTCTTCTCCACCTTGATCAATTTTGCCGCAGGCCGGCTTTTGGCTATTTCCGGCAAGGGTAAGGATAAGTTGGTAGTTGCAGCAGCTGTGATCCTGAACCTGGGAATGCTGTCTGTGTTCAAATACACTGACTTTTTCCTCACCTCCGTAAACCGGGCCTTTTCCCTGGAAATCCCACTGACGGGCATTGCCCTGCCGGTGGGCATTTCCTTTTTCACCTTCCAAGGGCTTTCCTATGTGATCGACGTCTATCGTGACCGGAAACAGGTTGCAAAAGGCTTTGTAAAACTAGCGCTGTATATCTCTTTCTTCCCACAGCTCATTGCAGGTCCCATTGTAAAATACCATGATGTGGCCCAGCAAATCGACGAGAGACAAGTCTCCTCCCCTCTCACTGCTGACGGCGTCCGCAGGTTTATTCTAGGTCTTTCCAAGAAACTGCTCATCGCCAACACAGTGGGCCACATGGCAGACCTGGTTTTTTCCGCGGGAACTCAGGAGTTGGATCTGCGTCTGGCTTGGCTGGGTGCGCTCTGCTACGCCTTGCAGATCTACTTCGATTTCTCCGGATACAGCGACATGGCCATTGGTCTTGGGCGAATGTTCGGTTTCCGCTTCCTGGAAAACTTCAACTATCCTTATATCAGCGGCTCAGTGAAAGAGTTCTGGAGGCGGTGGCATATTTCCCTTTCCTCCTGGTTCCGGGACTATCTTTACATCCCGCTGGGCGGAAACCGGAAAGGCAAACTCCGCACAGAACTGAACAAGACGCTGGTATTTTTCTGCACCGGCCTCTGGCATGGAGCTTCCTGGAACTTTGTGCTTTGGGGGCTGTGGCATGGAGCGTTTATCGTGGCGGAGGATCTTCTTCCCCGAGGCGGCAAATTCCGCCGGATAGCTGGTCACATTGTCACGCCTCTGGTGGTGCTGTTGGGATTCGTGTTGTTTCGAGCGGACACTTTGGCTGACGCGGGGCGGATCTACTCCCAAATGTTCACAGGCTTTACCTTTACTCTTCAGAGTGACGCTCTTCTCCGAGAGCTGCTTTCCCCTCTGAATGTGACCACCGTGTTGCTGGGTCTAGTTTTTTCCTTCCCCCTGCTTCCCTGGCTCCGTTCTAAGACCGCGACACTTAGGAGTGGTAAAGCGCTGGAAGCTGTCTCCTATGGGGCAGCGGCAGTCTTATTCTGCCTGTGCGTGATGAATCTGGCAGGCAGCGATTTTAATCCCTTCATCTATTTTCGATTCTAAGAAAAGGAGGATCACATGATGGGCAAAAAGTTTTCTTCAATATTCGTGATTCTCTTTTTCTGCGCCTGTGCTATTCCAGGATTAGGAATGCTGTTTCTTGGGGAAAGTGAAGCCGCTGCCAACGAGGTACTCTCTCCCAAGCCTGTCCTCACCCAGGCAGACGGTTCTTTGAATTTGGAGGTCATGTCCGACGCGGCGGACTACTTTGCGGATCACTTC
Organism: Clostridium sp. CAG:1013; assembly: GCA_000432995.1. Taxonomy (GTDB): domain Bacteria; phylum Bacillota; class Clostridia; order Oscillospirales; family Acutalibacteraceae; genus Acutalibacter. Next base: position 49,407 of record HF972654.1, on the reverse strand, counting down.
GCCTTTCGGCAGGAGCTGATCACGGCAGATTCCGCCCTAAAAGCCGCTGTGTTCCACACTTCCTCCCAGGATCAGGTAGCCTTGGGCAGGGACGGCTGGCTTTTTTACGCGGAGACCTTGGATGACTACACTGGCGCTGACTGTTTGACGGAACGCCAGGCTTATGCCATCGGCAGATCCCTGGCCCTGGCCCGAAACTATGTGGAAAGCAAAGGAGCCTCGTTCCTGTTCACCGTGGCGCCAAACAAGATCTCTCTGTATCCTGAGTACGCTCAGGACGGTCTTGTCCCGGGAGAAATAACCACGGCCAAGCAGGTTAAAAATGCCCTCACAGCGGAACAGGTCCCCTACGCCGACCTGTTTATAGCCTTCCAGGAGCAAGAAGAAGTTCTTTACCACAAGCTGGACTCTCACTGGACCTATCGGGGGGCGACTTTAGCTCACGATGTTCTTCTGGACTGCCTGGGACTTTCCGGTGATGCCTTCTCCAAGGAGGGAACTTATCAGCCCACTCACCAAGGTGACCTGTATCAAATGCTTTATCCTGCTTCTCCTGTTCTGGATAATCAGTGGCAGTTTACAGAGGAACTGGACTTCACCTATGACACTCCTATTCGGGATGTGGACGATCTGCGGATCCAGACCAGCAGCGACGGTACCTTGGGGAATCTGCTCATGTTCCGTGACTCTTTCGGCAACACTCTGCACAGCCTTATGGCGGAAGATTTCAGCCACGCTCTGTTTTCACGAGCTCAGCCCTACAATCTGGGCATGATGGACGAAATCAGTGCGAACTATGTAATCGTGGAGATTGTGGAGCGAAACTTGCCTTTGCTCTCCCAGATCTCGTTCATCTTCCCGGCACCGGAAGTGGATTTCACGGAATCAGTACAGCCTGGAGACAACGAAGCCGTGGCCCAAGGGGCTCAGTCTCCCAGTACGCCAGGTTATTTGACAGTCACCGGACAAATAAACCCTTGCGACACAGACTCCCCCCTCTACCTCCAAGTGAACGGAGTAACCTATGAGCTCTCTCCTGTGGGAACCGTAGAGGAAGGCCAGGAGGCTTATCCTTTTACGGCTTATTTACCCCTGGAAACCGATCTTTCTGGAGCTCAAATTCTCTATAAAGAAAATGGTCAATGGTGGTCCTCCCCACTGCAAGTCCAATCCTAATCCTCTTATAAAAACTTCCCCACCTTGCCAATAAGCAGGTGGGGATTTTTGTTTGGGGGTTACGCCACTTGTTCACCTTTTCACGCCTGTGCTATAATAAAACAAATATAGAAAGCTGGTGGATGGAACATGGGAGTTACCGCTGGAGCGCCCAAGGAAATTCTTATTCGGGGTGCTAGAGTACATAACCTTAAAAACGTGGACGTTAACGTTCCTTTGAACCAGATTGTAGGAGTTGCAGGTGTGTCTGGTTCTGGGAAATCTTCCTTGGCTTTGGGTGTACTTTACGCGGAAGGATCCCGACGATATCTGGAAGCGCTCTCCACTTATACTCGCCGTCGGATGACCCAAAGCGCCAAAGCCGATGTGGATGAAGTGCTATACGTTCCCGCGTCACTGGCACTGCATCAACGCCCTGGTGTTCCAGGAATTCGCAGCACTTTTGGTACGGGAACAGAACTGCTGAATAGTCTCCGGCTGATGTTCTCCCGCCTGGCTCATCATTGCTGCCCGAATGGTCACGTTCTTCCTCCTTCCCTTGGGGTGGCAGCTGGCCAACCACTCACTTGCCCAGAATGCAGCGTTACCTTTTATGCCCCCAGTGCGGAAGAACTGGCTTTCAACTCGCAAGGCGCCTGTCCTACCTGTGGAGGCACGGGAATTGTCCGAGCGGTGGACCGCTCTACACTGGTGCCGGATGAATCTCTTTCCATCGAGGAAGGAGCCGTACTGCCCTGGAAAACTCTCATGTGGTCCTTGATGACCGATGTATGCCGGGCTATGGGAGTGCGTACTCATGTTCCTTTTCGAGAATTGACGAAGGAAGAACGAGACATTGTCTTTGATGGTCCCGCAGTGAAGAAGCATATTTTTTACAAAGCAAAAAACTCCAATGACGCTGCGGAGCTGGACTTCACCTATTACAACGCAGTATATACCGTTGAAAACGCCCTAGCGAAAGTCAAAGATGAAAAGGGCATGAAACGAGTGGAGAAATTCCTGAAAGAGGACCTTTGCCCCGACTGTCATGGCACCCGGCTTTCCCCGCAAGCACGAGCGCCCAAGCTCCAAGGAATCGGCCTGGATGAAGCTTGCCAGATGACCTTGACTCAACTGATTGAATGGGTCAAAGGGGTTCCTGCTTCCCTCCCAGAAGAGATGCAGCCAATGGCGGAAAGCATTTGTCAATCATTCCAGGATACTGCGATCCGTTTGGTGGAACTGGGCCTTGGATATCTTTCCTTGGATAGAGCCTCTTCCACTCTTTCCACTGGAGAGCGGCAACGGATGCAGCTAGCCCGAGCAGTTCGCAACAGGACTACCGGAGTCCTCTACGTTTTGGACGAACCTTCTATCGGTTTGCACCCCAGTAACATCGTAGGACTTATCCGAGTCATGGACGACTTAGTGGCGGATGGAAATTCGGTTCTACTAGTGGACCACGACACGCAGATTCTTTCTCATGGGGATTGGATCATTGAAATGGGGCCGGGAGCTGGCGCAAACGGCGGTGAGGTGATTGCTCAAGGCACCGTGAACGACCTGCAACATAACACAGCTTCCAAGATTGGCCCTTTTCTGGGGGACAGAATACAACCACCTCTCCGGACTCCAGTTTCCAAAGACTCCATGTTTGAACTAGGAGCCATTCACCTTTCCACTGGGGCTATTCACACAGTACAGCCTCTGGACGTCTCCATTCCCCAAGGGCGGTTGACCGTAGTAACTGGTGTATCCGGTTCTGGTAAGACCACTCTTATTTTGGAAAGCCTTCTTCCCGCTTTGGAAGCTGCCATTGAGGGTACACCTTTGCCAAATCATGTCCACCAAGTGGAAGCATCCGGCATACATCGTGCAAAACTTATCGATGCCACACCCATTGGGATCAATGTGCGGTCTACGGTGGCAACCTACGCCAACGTTCATGACGAACTCCGGAAAGTCTTTGCTCGCACGGCCGACGCAAAAAACAGAGGTTGGAAAGCTGGGGATTTCTCTTACAATACTGGTTCTCTTCGCTGCCCTCTGTGCGACGGTACGGGATCCATCAGTCTTGATGTGCAGTTCTTACCGGATGTGGAGATCCCCTGCCCTCAATGCAGAGGTTCTCGTTATTCCAAGGAGGCAGAAACAGTCAAATATCATGGAAAAACCGGCAAGGAGTATTCTCTTCCCCAGCTGATGGAGATGGACATACACACAGCGTTGGAGAACTGCCGGGAATTGAAACTTGTCAGCCAACGTCTCCAAGTGTTGGAGGATCTTGGTCTGGGATACCTGACATTGGGCGAAGCAACGCCCAGCTTATCCGGCGGAGAAGCCCAACGTTTGAAATTGGCAAGCGAAATGGGCCGAGGACAAACTGGATCGGTATTTGTCTTCGATGAACCCACCATTGGACTACATCCCCTAGATGTGCGCACCCTACTTGCAGTGTTTGAGACGCTCATCCATCAAGGAGCCACAGTCATTGTGATAGAACACGACCTGGACGTGATTCGCAATGCGGATTATCTCATTGACATGGGACCGGGTGGCGGCCAAGAAGGCGGCCGAATTGTTGCAGCTGGGACTCCGGAAGATATCGCTAGCTGTGCGGAAAGTATCACTGGGAGATTTCTATAACACAGAAAAAAGGAAGCCTTTCCCACAACGGGAAGGGCTTCCTTGCTTCATATCGTAAATGAAACTAACCGATTAGATCCAACGCATATCGGTCATGCGATCCTCGAAGGTGATGGCGCGCTTCAGCACGTCGCAAGCCTTAACCAGACCTTCGTTCTTGCTCATCAGGCTGTCCTCATGCTCGATGCTCAGCACGTAGTCGTAGCCCACCAGCCGCAGCTGGCTCACGAAATCCTTCCAGAACAGCTCGTCATGGCCGTAGCCGATGGAGCGGAAGATCCAGGAACGATGGATCTCGTCGGAATAGGAACGAGTGTCCAGAGTACCGTCAATGGGAGCGTTGATGGGATCAATCTTGGTGTCCTTAGCATGGACATGGAAGATGGCGTCGCCGCCCAGAGCGCGGATAACCTTGATGGGATCCATACCCTGCCAAATCAGGTGGCTGGGATCCAGGTTGGCGCCGATCTCGGGACCGACAGCCTCACGGAGCTTCTTCAGAGTGTAGGTGTTGTACACGCAGAAGCCCTGGTGCATTTCCAGAGCGATCTTGTTCACGCCGTGAGCCTTAGCAAAGGCCACAAAGTCCTTCCAGTAGGGAATGAGCACTTCGTTCCACTGATAATCCAAAACTTCCAGATAATCGTTGGGCCAAGCGCAGACAACCCAGTTGGGGTTCTTGGACTCGGGGCAGTCACCGGGGCAGCCGGAGAAGCAGTTGATCTGATGGATGCCCAGCTTTTCCGCCATAAGGACGGCGTTGTGCATATCGTCGTCAAACTGCTTGGCGATCTCCTTGTTGGGATGAATGGGATTGCCATGGCAGCTGAGAGCGCTGATCTCCAGGCCGGATTCCTCGATGGTCTTAACAAACTCCTGGAACTTCTCCTCATCATGGAGCAGTACGCCGGGATCACAATGATCTTTGCCGGGATAACCGCCGCAGCCGATCTCCACCATCTGAGCGCCCAGAGACTTAAAGTAAGCCAGCGCTTCCTTCAAAGGGGTCTCGCCGATCACGTTGGTGAGCACGCCTAATTTCATTGGTATCACTCCTTATATTTCAGCGGGAGGCCACAATACAACACAATGCCTTCCACTTTTTCTTTGCTTTCATTATAGAGAATTACCGAACAAATTTCAATCCCCCCACATGAAATAATGGCGATTTCAACATCAAAAAAGGACGCTTCTCAGCGTCCTTTTTCATTCATGTCCCACAGTCTTTTTACTCTTTTTCCTTCCGGTAAGCGTCCTTCAGCAGCAAATACTCCATGGAATCTTCCAAGGCTTTCCAGCTGGCCGCCACCACGTCTCCGGAAACTCCTACGGTGGTGAAAGTATCTGTCCCGTCAGTGGAGGTGATCAATACACGTACTCCCGCTGCGGTAGCGCTTTTACTGTCCAGCACACGAACTTTATAGTCGGTCAGTTTGACCTGAGACAGCACAGGATAAAAGATTTCCAAGGCTTTGCGAAGGGCCTGGTCCAGAGCGTTCACAGGGCCGTTTCCTTCCGCCGCCATCAGCTGGATCTCTCCCCCTACCCGGACTTTCACCGTGGCACTGGCCCCTCGGTCGGCGCCATCGCTGTAATCGGTATAGATGTGATAATACAGCATCTCAAAAAAGGGCGGGAAGGGCTTCAAACGCTTGCGCACCAATAGCTGGAAGGAGGCATCCGCCCCTTCAAATTGATATCCCCGAGACTCCAATTCTTTCAGCTCGTGAAGCAGCGCTTTTGTCTCCTGGGAATCCAGCCGCGCGGAGGGAAAAATGTTTTTCACCTTTTCCAGCACCACGGCTCTTCCGGACATCTCCGACGCAGGAAAGCGCCGAGCATTCCCCACCAGATAGGGATCCACATGCTCGAAAGAGCGGGGCGACTTCAACACAGCTGCGGCATGCATTCCAGCTTTGTGGGCGAAGGCGTTCTCCCCCACATAGGGCATCCACGCGGGCAAATCCATATTGGCGATGGACGCCAGCTCCCGTGCCCGCTGGGTCAGATGCAGAAGCTCCTCCTGCGGGATACAGGGGATCCCCAGCTTCACTTGTAGATCAGGGATGATAGATGCCAAATTGGCATTGCCGCATCGTTCGCCAAATCCCAGCAGAGTGCCCTGCACCTGGGAAGCTCCTGCCAGCACGGCGGTCACGCTGTTAGCGGTGGCCATACCGCAATCCTCGTGAAAATGCACAGCCACGGGGACACCCAGTTTTCCCACCACTTCTTTGACAATCCGCTCTACTTCTTTGGGAAACGCGCCGCCGTTGGTATCACACAGGCAGACCACATCTGCTCCGCCCCGCACAGCCGCTCGCAGAGCTTCCCACGCGAAGGCTTTGTCGTCCTTCCAGCCGTCAAAGAAATGCTCCGCGTCAAAAACCACCTTCCTGCCGTGCTCTTTGAGAAAACGGCAGCTTTCCTCGATCATGCGGAAATTCTCCTCGTAGGAGGTCTCCAACACCCGCTCCACATGGAATTTCCAACACTTTCCAAAAACGCTGCACCACAGCGTTCCTGCGGCTAATATAGCTGCCAGATTGCTGTCCTCTTCCGGCCGGAGATCCTTTCGGCGAGTGCTGCCAAAAGATACCAGCTGGGTGTTTTTTAAGGACAGTTTCTCTGCCCGCTGGAAAAACTCCGCGTCTTTGGGATTGGAACCGGGATTGCCTGCCTCTACGTATTGGATACCAATTTGATCCAGCAGACGCACCGCCTGGAGTTTATCCTCCAGAGAAAACGCAACACCTGTTCCCTGTGCGCCGTCCCGCAGGGTGGAATCGAAGATGGTTACTGGGCCCATGATTTATCCCTCTTCTGAAACAGTCTCCTCTTGCAAGGGTTCGTCGTTCTTAAGACGCTCAAACAGCGCCATGGAGGACTCATAATATTCCATATCCTCCTCTTTCTTCTCAATGGAACTGCCCTCAGCCGCCCGGCAGGAAACACGAAGTCGGCCGTAAAGTTCCGAGAGAATATCCGCTGTGTACAGCTCCCCTTCTTCCGACACAGGCTCAAAGTTTGCAAAAGCCGCAATGTCCTCCCAAGGGGTCATAGCATTTTCAAAATCGGTTGCGTCTTCCGGCATAGAAGTGCCGTCTGTGTACTGGAAAAATCCTTCAAATGTGCTTTCCAGAGCACTAAACGCTTTTTCATCGTGGAGGTAAATCATGACCTCATTGCTGCTGGCATCCGCCATAAAACGCACGATGGCAGCTTCCTTCTGAGAATAGTCTACATCATCATCGTTTGAGTAGACGTAGTTTACCACCCGAACGTTCACTTGTCCGTCCCCGTTGCGGTCATCCGCATATTTCGTGATATGCGCCTCCAGCTGATCCATACCAGTCTCAGGCATGGAATAGGATGTCAGCAATGCAATCGTATAATCCGGATCCACATTAGTTGCTATCGAATAAACAAAGCTGCTTACCAATGCAATCACCAGCACCGCAACCAGTAAATGCACTTTATGATAATACCACCAGTTCTTCCGCTTGTCTTTACCGGTGACCAGTTTGATCTCGTTTTGATGAATGGTGTCCTCTCCTGCGTTTACCAGGTATCGCTCTCTTGCCATAGTGTCGCTCCTTAAAAAGTTATAATGTAAAAAAGCGCGGCTATCCCCCGCCGCAGCCCAATACCCTCCGCAGGATCATCCCGCAAGCAATCCCCTAAGAAAAACAGGGAAGTACAAATATTCTAGCATAGCCCACATGGTTTTTCAAGACTTGTACGCCCAAAGAACAATCCGTTTCTTTCAGGATGGATCTTTCAAAATCCGGTCGTATTTCATAGGTGAAAAACGTTAGAGATCCTTTTGCGACTCTGCCTCCACTACTGGCTTTTCACAACAACCAAAAAGCAGCTAGTTCCCCACCAGCTGCTCTTTTAAGACGATTTATTCTTCGATATGTCCCACTACACAAAAAAGCAGCCTCTTTTTTGAGTACACAAACCCCACTTTCAGTTTTCTAATGTGACGATCCTGGTACAGACCCGCTCTAACAGGGCATCATTGTGGGACACCACTAAAAGGCCTAAGTCTCTCCGTTTTGCCTCGTGCAGCAGGAATTCCCAGATCTGCGCTTGAGTGACTAAGTCCAGCATGGCAGTGATTTCATCGCACAACAGGAACTTTACCGACGGGTGCAGCGCCCTTGCTAGACAAAATCTTTGAAGCTCTCCTCCGGAAAGCTCCGATGGATACCGGGTGAGCCATCCCTCCCGGATGTGAAGGGCGGAAATTAAGTTTGGATCTGGCGGAGTAGCTTCTCCTAGAGACACTCCTAACGGCAGCAACGGATCCACCACCATTTCCGGATGCTGCCACACCATTTGCACAGGACAAGGACCAGAAAAAGAGGACAGTGGCTTTCCGTCCAACAGGACTTCCCCATTTCGTGGTTTTTCATACCCCGCCAACAGACGACACAAGGTGGTCTTGCCTCTGCCACTGTGCCCTTTCAGACCCACACGCTCGCCAGATCCAATGGAAATATCCACCTGATCCAGCACCGGTGCGGCTTTTTTCCCTCCGTAACTAAAAGTGAGGTTTTTTCCTTCCAGAATCATGCTTCCACCTCCCCACTAGGATACAGGCAGCGAACCATTCCATTACTCAGAGAACGCAGGGGGATCTTCCCTTGGGCGCACTCATCTCGAGGATGGGGACACTGCCCAAAGAAGGGACAACCCTCCTCCACCTCTCCAGGGTAAGGCTGGGCACCTGGAAGGGAATGGAGCCCCCGTTGAGGAAGAGCGTCCCACAGGGCTTTGGTAAAGGGATGACGCAGCCTGTTCTCCTGAAAATCAGATACCTGGGCTACTTCCACCGTCTCGCCGGCGTAAAATACCGCCACTCGGTTGGCAACAGCAAGGGCCAATTCCAAATCATGAGTGATGAACAGCACAGCCGCTCCGTCAGCTGCAAGCTCCCGGAAATGACCTAAGATCCTGGCGGCGGATCGTGCGTCCAGACCGGGCGTAGGCTCGTCCGCAATAATAAGCCGGGGTGTATCCATCACAGCGGAAGCCATCAGCACTCGCCTTGCCATGCCTCCCGACAGTTGAAAGGGGTACAGGTCTGCTGTATCTTCTCTTAAGCCATACCTAGATAAAGCATTTTTAGTCTTTTCCTTTGCAGTCTTATCCCGGCGGCCTTTTTGGAGCTGGTGTCCCACCTTCATCAGCGGATCCAAATAGGTGACTCCCTGGGGCACCAGTACAATTTCCTTGCCACGGAGTTTTTGAATGCGAGGAAGAGTTAAGGGTTGACCTTCATAGAGAATGGTGCCTTCCTGGTGGCTGTTATAGGGAAGCAGTCCTAAAATAGCATGGGCCAGCAGGCTTTTCCCCGAACCACTAGCACCCAGTATGGCGGTCACCTCGCCTGGATTCAAAGACAACGACAGATCTCTGATGACAGGAAGTTCCCTTTGATGGAATCCTTTTCCGTATTGGGTAAAAGAAATGGAAAGATGATCGATTTGAAGAATCGGTTCCATGGAAACCTCCTTATTCATGGACACTTCCGGGATCTAACAACAGCCTGACTCTTTCTCCAAGCAGGGCGAACAGCACGACCACCAGTACCAAGGATACTCCAGGGAACAATGCCAGCCACCATTTTCCTGTGGTGAGATAGCGCATGCTCTCTGACAGGATGACCCCGATGGCAGGCTGCTCCGAGGAAAGCCCAAACCCCAAAAAGGTGACGCTGGCCTCGTGGAGGATGGCGTGGGGAAACAGCAGGATCAGTCCGGTAAGAAATTGGGGAAGCAGGTGGGGCAACAAGTGGAGTCGAACACGCTTCCACCGAGAAACTCCCAGCTTTTCCGCCACCAGAAGATAGGGAGCGTTTTTCAGTTGGAGCACCTCTCCCCGAATCACCCGGGCTAAGGAGGTCCAATGACTGAGAGCCACGCCTACCACCACACCGGTAAATCCTCTGCCGCAGGCGATAGACAAAAGGATCACCAGCAGAATGTGGGGGATCCCCATGACCAGGTCGATCCACCAAGAGATGACAGCGTCCACCCATCCGCCAAAAACAGCGGAAAGTACTCCCAGCACCAAAGCCACACCAGCGCTGATCCCCGCAGTCAGAAGTCCCACACGAATACTCAGGGAAAGACCAGCCAGGGTGCGGGCAAACATGTCCCGACCCATCCAGTCAGTACCGAAGAGAAAAGAAAGACTTGGTGCCAGATCTTTACGGGAAAAATCCGTGGTCATAGCGGTTTCATTGAGAAGGATCCCGGAGACAGTGACCCCAGTCAAAATAGCTACGGCAACCCCCAGAAAAAGCAGAGTAGCCAGCCTTCGGTTCACATGCTTCATGACCTTCTCTCCCCCTTCTTCATTCTGGGATCGATCACTCCGTACAACAGATCCGCCAGAAGATTGCCTCCAAACACCAAGGCGGAGGTGATCACAGTGATACCCAGCAGCAGAGGAAGATCGCTTCCCAGTCCCGCAGTCACCGCAGCCTGTCCCAGTCCGGGATAGGAGAATACCTGCTCCACCAGCACAGAACCGCCGATGATCTCGCTGATAGATCCAAATTGGAGAGTCAAGGCAGGCAGAGCTACATTCCGCAGACCATGGCGCAGGATGATGGAACGACTGCTTTCCCCTCTTGCCCGAGCCATCAGGATATAGTCACTGCCAAGTACGTCCACCAGTTTCTCTCGAGTGTGAAGGGCTATATTGGAGACACCGGTGACGCTCAGGGTAAGAGCCGGAAGCACAGCATGCTGAAGCCGGTCGGCCAAAGTCACAGCTTCTTCCTCCACTCCGATAGGTACGGACAGGCCGATGGGCAGCCATCCCAGCCACACGGAAAAGATCAGCAGAAACAGCAAAGCCAGCCAAAATGCCGGCGTACTGGAGATCACCAGACAGTAGCCACGGATCAGTTTATCCGGCCAGCGTCCCCGAAAAGTTCCTGCAGTCACCCCAAGGACCAGACCAAGAACGCCGGAGATCACCCAGGCCGCGAGGAGAAGCCACAGAGAGCTTGCCAGCCGCTGGCCGATTACCGTGAGCACCGGCTGACGGTAAAGCAGAGAAGTTCCAAAATCTCCGTGGACCACGCCGCCAAGCCAACCCAGGTACCGCTCTACAGGAGGCTGATCCACCCCCCAGTAGGCCTCCAGCTGGGCCACTTGTTCCTGGCTCATGGAACCCAGCGCTACCTGACCCACGTTAGTTTGCAGGGGATCTAGCGGAGAGGCACACAGCAGCAAAAATGCGGCCAAGCTCACACCCACTAGGAGCAGCAACGCACGCAATAATTTTTTTCCCGCGAATAGCAGGGATCGTGTCATGGTGTCACCCTTTCCTTCAAGACCAGGACCACTGGTCCACATTATTGACCAAGGACCAGCCGTGACCGTGGGGATGGATCTTCTGCTGGGCCACCTGAAGACCTTCCCTGACCCAGTACAGATGGTCGATGTTCACCAGCCACACCCAGGGAATGTCCCCCTCCTGGGTAACGCCAGTGGAACCATTCCACTGAGCCTGCTGCCAGAGCTGGTAAGACTCCTCCAAATCGCCGCAGGCCAGGGCTTCGTCCATGAGCTGATCCACTGTCTCGTTGGCGTAGGGAGAGTACTGGGCCAGTCCTGTATCCTCCATAGTGTGGTAAATGTTGTACAGCTCCATGGGCGTGTGGGCTCCCCAGCCCCACATAAGTGGCGTGGAAAGGGCACGGTCATAGGCGGTATCCCATCCAACTCCCTCCATGGTGCAGGAAATGCCCAGCTCTCCCAGCTGGTTCACCAGGTCAGCGGTGAGTGCCTGACGGACAGAATCCCCGTTGGAATAGAGGAGAGTCAGTTCCGCTTTCACACCATTCTTTTCACGGACACCGTCCTCTCCCATGAGCCAGCCAGCCTCATCCAGCAGAGCCGCAGCCCCTTCCGGATCGTACTCCACCTCAGAAGCCGGATTGTACCAGGGCATCTGGTCACAAACGCTGTACGCCGGGGAACCGTAGCCGTTGAGCACATTGTCGATCATTTCCTGACGGTCCACGCCCATGTTGATGGCCCGGCGCACCAGCACGTCGCTGGTGAAATCGTTGCCGATCGCCACACCGTTTTCGTTGGTCTCCCCAGCTGCCACCGTGGGAAGGTTGATCCCTCGGTTATCCACGCTGTCATAGGCTTCCAGGGTATAGCCGGCTACCGACTCATTGGAATAAGTGGCGGAAGTGTAAGCCACATCCACTTGGCCGGCTTGAGCGGCTAGGAAAGCGGCATCCTCCTCCATGAAAAGAATGGTTACCCGCTCCATTTTTGGCGCTTCCCCGTAGTAGTCGGGGTTGGCCTCCAGGATCACCTGCTGGCCTCGGTCCCACTGCTTCAAAATGTAACGTCCCGAGCCGATGGGGTTGGAACCATACGTGGCGCTGTCGTAGGCATGCTCCGGGACAATCCCCACAATGGCCATGGTATAAGGCCAAATGGAAAAAGCCCTGGTCATATGGAATATCACCGTTGTGTCATTGGTGGCCTCAGCGTAATCTAGCATGGTGAAATCGTTGACCGAGCTGGATGCTTTCACTGTGTTATAAGTGAAGGCCACATCCGACGCTGTGAGAGGTTCACCATCGGTAAAGAAAGCGTCATCCCGGATGGTCACTGTCCAAGTGAGACCGTCCTCACTGACGGAATACTCAGTTGCTAAGTCATAACCGATGGTCAGGTCCGTGTTGGTGACAGTCAGCGTGCTCTGGATCAGCGGCTCGTGGACGTGTTCCCCTGCGCCCCAACCGTAGGCAGGGTCAAAACCGGCTTCTGGTTCAGAGGTGGGGCCCATGGCGATGACCACGGAGGTCTTTTCCTCCTGGGATACTGTGGAGCTCTCTTCCCCAACGGATACGAGACTTTCCCCCGGACTACCCTCTTGACTTTGACCGCAGCCGGAAAACACTCCCATCAGGAGCGCTCCCACAAGCAGCAACGCGAAACCCTTTTTCCATTTCATCCTTTCATTGCTCCTTTCGCAAAAAAAGAAGGCGTCCGCTTTTCCTCACGAAAAGCAGACACCTTCCTGGTATCTTTTGGCTAAGCTAAGTTGAATTCATAGATCTTATGCATAACAGCCGGCACCTTGGGCGCCTGGTCCGGCTTCCTGCCGGATATGTGCTAAAACGCTTTACTATGATACCTAATGAACCAACTTTTGTCAACTGCCTTTTGCGGCTTTCATCACAGTGCCTGATATTCCCCCTCCAGCCATTCCACGGCCTTGTCCAGTCCTTCTTCAGTAAGGGGGTACTCTTTTTCCTGTTTGTTCTGGGCTCGGTCAAAGCAAAGGTCCTCTGTCCAGCAGTAAGCCCGAATCAGAGCAGCCTCTTTATCGGGAGTCACCAAATAACGAAGCAGCGCACCCCGATCAGGATCCTTGGTTTTTTGACCGGCATAGGTATTGCCTTCATCAAAATAGTGGAATTTCTGAAGCTCCAGTTGGCGTTCCATAAAACCATCCTTTCTTTATTTACGGTTGAGCAGGAGGAATCGGTTCCGGTTGGCGCAGCACGGTACTGGCAAGGCGAGTACCGGAAAGCCTGCCGTACAGGTAATCTCTTCCCGTCTGGGAAGATCGGTTCATCACCGTTTCCAAAAGCAGAACGAAGACACCGGCAAGAAACCAAAGACTCACCAGAAAAAGGGACAAAAACTCTGAACCAAACGCCAGGGACGAGGTGAGAGAAAACAGCCAGGCCACAGCCCAATATGCCTCAAGAAATACCACCAGCAACCCATAGCGTAGCAGACAACGCCAGAGGAGCACCCGTGTGCCGTTCTGATTGACTACGCAAATCTTTGTAAGGCGTTTTCCCAAACTTTTCCCACCGCATGCCCATTGAAACAAGCCGAAATAAAGCAGGTAGGAAAGGCCAAACGCAAGAGCCTGCCAAGAGACGAATCTGGAAGTCACAACGTAAAGGATCGACCAGAAAAACAGGTCCACCAGATAAGAGAGTCCCCGTCGGGTAAATGTAACCCGCTCCCCTTTTTGGTAGGAGCGTTCGTCGATCTTATCCCGATCCGGAAGGATTTTCATCAGCGGTCCAGTAAGCACATATCCTAAGAAGCCTCCCAGAGTATTGCACAGGAGGTCGTCCACATCAAACAGTCGGTAGGCTCTGGGATAGAAGCCATACAGCCCCGAAAGCTGGGTGAACTCAAAGAACAGACTGACTCCAAGAGAGATAAGCACAGCGGACAGCATCTTCCTGCGGAAATAATACCGCAAATAAAACCCCAAAGGAACCAGCAACGCTATATTGAACAGGAATTGCAGTGTAAAGGTGCTGAGCAGAGCGGGCAGATAGGTGGACGGATCATCTAACAGGAATCCAGTCTCTTTATGCAGATCCCGAAAAAAGCTGAAAGGGATCAGCTGGGTGCTGGGGCCTGTCATTTGAGCTACCGCTTCCCTGCTGGGCAGGGGCAGGATCACCAGAAAGTAGGCGCAAAGTCCATAGAGCACAAAAGAATAAGCTAGGAAAAAACGAGCGAAGGTCATGCTACCGTATTTCCTGTAATGATGAATGAGAAAAGGCAGCGCGATCACAGCCGCAGCAAACGGAAACACCATTACCGCCTGCCACACTACCTTCAGATAGAATGTCATAAATCTTGATCTCCTTTTTCAAACGTCCTCAAATCGACGTTGTGTCAGTTTCGGCAACCGGCCCAGTGCCTGGTTCCGAGACCGTATACAAATAGGCGTTCCCCTTTTTACCCTCTTGGCGGATCGCCCCTAGATTCCGCAGCACATTGGCAGCCACTGTGGCTTTTTTCGGGGACAGCCCCACGGCTTTCCCTAGTTCCCGGGAAGTAAAAAGACCCGGCAGTCCCTCCGGCAAAAGGTGGCTATACTCTTTTGGCTCTCGGACCCAAACCTCTCCCAGCAGGGATACAGGCATCCTGTCGAACCGGGTAGCGCCACGTTTTTTATCTCTGCTCCAGCCGTTTAGCAACCGGTATTCCTCCACCTCCAACAACAGCACACACAGCCGCAAATTAGGATGGGAAAGCAGATCTCGCAACGGGTAAAGCTCCCAAAGAACTTGTCCGGCGGTGGGCTTTAGAGGACTTTTTCGGGGCGGCGTGGTCTCTCCTTCCTCCGTGATCCAAACCACTGTCTTTTTCGCGGCCACAGGATGCACCACCGTCACCGGCTGCTGAGGCAGAAAGTATTCCAGCTTGGGACGGAGTCTCCCCAAGGACCTGGTCTGGATCTCTATGATCCCTTCCTCGCCTACGGCGTCAGCCCAGTAGGGTCCCAGCTTCACTTCCCGCTTTGCCGGGTCCGGCTGGAAATAATATTTCACAGCGCTGTGCAGAGTCTTTTCCCCCAAGGTGCCAATCCCCTGTCGGACTGCTTCCTCCGAGGTTGCCCAGCGGCACGCCTCTAAAAAACGGACTTGATCCATCTCAATCGGTCAAGTGGAACAACCGGTCAAAGTTGTCGTAAAGCATTTTCTGGTTATCCTCTTCCCCATATCCCAGGGCGAAGAACCGCTCCAACTCCTCAGTGGGGTTCCACATGGGGAAATCTGTGCCGAACATAGTATGGTCCACTCCAAAATGCTCGATACTCTTCCGCGCCTGCTCCGGGGTGACCATAAACAGAGAGCTGGAAGTGTCGATGTACACATTGGTTCCGGAAAGCTCCCGGCGAGCGTCTTCCCACTCGCTGTATCCCCCCAGATGAGCGGCGATACAGGTGAAGTCGGGAATTTTCTCAATAACGTTCATCAGCCGGCGGGGCGTAGAGAAATCCGTGCGGCTGTCCCCGGTATGGAACAGGACGGGCAGTCCCCGGCGGTTGGCCTCCTCATAGACAGGAAGCATTTTGGGATCGTCGATGAAGAAGCGCTGGAAATCCGGGTGGAGTTTGATGCCGTGAAGACCACGGCGCTGGATGTCGTCCATTTCCCCCTGAATATCCTCCACGTCCTGATGCCAAGCGGCCAGTCCCAGAAATTGGGGATATTTCTCGCATTTCTCTTGAATGAACTGATTGATGGACCGGACCTGCTCCACCTTCGTGGCCACAGAACACACCAGGAAACGGTCGATGCCCGCTTCCCCACCCTGCTGCGCCAGCACATGGGGCAGCCCCACATGCTGCATGGGGATGTCGTAAAAATCCCCCACAGAGCCGGTAGCCTTTTCCGCGATCTTTCCGGGATAGATATGGGCATGGGCGTCCGCTGCCCGGTAGGTGACGCCATTGTGCAACACTGACACTTACTGATCCTTCCTTTCTTCTTTTTCCCGCTGGCGCTGCGCCTTGGAAAAGACACAGCCGCAATAATCCTGGCGGTACAAACTGTATTCCTTAGAAAGCTCCACAGAGCGCTTGTAGCCGTTTTTCTTTTTGAAATCCGAAGGCAAATGAGCCACGCCGAATTCCGCCCCGATCTCCTCCCCCAACCGGTTCAGCAATGAGGCGTTTTTCAAAGGAGATATAGACAGCGTGGTGGTGTAATAGTCAAAACCTAGGCGGGCGGCCTCTCTGGCGGCATACCGCAGACGCAGCCGGAAGCACTCCTCGCAGCGCTTGCCGCCTTCCGGTTCCTTTTCTAGTCCTCGAGCGGCCTCCACAAAGGCTTGTCCGTCGTAATCGCAGGGAAGCAATTCCACCGGGTGGACCATATTCATCTGGGACACCAGTCTTCTCAACTCCGCTTCCCGCTTTTGATATTCCTCATAGGGTGCGATGTTAGGGTTATAATAAAGCAGTGTAATGGAAAAATACTGTGTGAGATACTCCAATACGGCACTGGAACAGGGAGCGCAGCAAACGTGGAGCAACAATCGGGGGACACGTCCCTCCTGCTCTAGCTGCTGGATCAGTCGTTCCAGTTCTTTGGAATAATTGCGACTGGGCGCCGCCATGCCATCGCCTCCCTTTTGTTTGTTGATCCTTACAAAGTTTATCACAGTAAACCGGTGATTTCAAGGGCACTAACTTTTTGCCTTACCCAGCGCTGATTTCAGTTGACACTCCTATTGGGATACGGTATCATTAAGGCAGATATGAAAAGCGGTGGGCTTTCTCCAGGGCAAACTGCGGTAAGGCGGAACTGTGTATGGATCTTTCGATTTTATTTTCCAATCCCCTCATCAACGCTGGCGTGCTATCCTGGCTTTGCGCCCAGCTTATCAAGACCGTTATTGATGCCATCAAGCACCGCTCTTTCAACCGGCAGCGCCTGGCAGGAGCTGGCGGCATGCCCAGTTCTCACTCTGCGGTCTGCTGTTCAGTGGTACTGACCTCCTATTTCCTCTATGGTTTCCAGTCACCTGTATTTGCGCTGGCCTTTATTCTGTCCCTTATCGTCATGTATGACGCTACAGGAGTCCGCTGGGCGGCTGGGCTTCACGCCAAAGCCATCAACCAGATCGTGGAGTACCTGGAAAACGACGACAAAGAAGAGGGTAAAAAGCGTCTCAACGATCTGATTCCCCGACTGAATGAGTCCTTGGGCCACCGGGTCATTGAGGTGATCTGCGGTGCTCTGTTGGGCATTGTTATCGCCTTTATCGGTCAGATCGTCCGCCAGGGAGGATTTTTCCTGTTTTAAAACACTCAAGAAAAAAAGCTCGGACAGAAACACTGCCCAAGCTTTTTCACGCCCACCCTACCTTCGCCGGATAAAAACGGCCAGAAGGGCCGTCCCCACCGCTAACAGCACGTACGCCCCCAAAAAGATCAGGTACACAGACCCGCCCCCCCTTTTACGGAAACATACGCGGGAGAACTTGTCTCTATGCAGACCTTTTAACGGCTGAAAACCAGGAAGAATCTTGCGTTTTGCAATCCTCCATGATATAATATTTTAGTTTTGGACCAATTTTTCAAAAGCGAGGGAATTCCCATGTAAAGCCCGCTGTCTACCCCATATTACATCATATTTCACTTTGAGAAAGGATGGCTTGTTTTGCCTGATTTGAAAAATGAGATCCAGCGCCGGAGAACCTTTGCAATCATCTCTCACCCCGACGCCGGTAAGACTACCTTGACGGAAAAATTCCTGCTGTACGGTGGGGCTATCACTTTGGCGGGCATGGTGAAGGGAAAGCGTAACTCCCGCCACGCCGTCTCTGACTGGATGGAGATCGAGAAGCAGCGTGGTATCTCCGTCACCTCCTCTGTGATGCAGTTCCAGTACGACGGTTACTGCATCAACATTCTGGACACCCCTGGCCACCAGGACTTCTCCGAGGACACCTACCGTACCCTGATGGCAGCCGACTCCGCGGTGATGGTTATCGACGCTTCCAAGGGTGTTGAGGCCCAGACCCGAAAGCTGTTCAAGGTGTGCGTCATGCGGGATATTCCCATCTTCACCTTTATCAATAAAATGGACCGTGACTCCCGCAGCCCCTACGATCTGTTGGACGAGATCGAGAAGGAGTTGGGCATCGGCACCTACCCCATGAACTGGCCCATCGGCTCCGGTGTTGACTTTAAAGGCGTGTACGACCGGGAGCGGCGTCAGGTGCTCCAATTTGAGCCCGACGGAGACAACGCCGGTCGGAAAGAGGCTCGGGAACGTGATTTCTCCCTGGATGATCCCGGCTTGAAGGACGCCGTGGGAGAATACCTGTACAACACTCTCCAAGACGACGTGGAACTGATCGACGGCGCGGGCTACGACTTTGACCTGGAAAAGGTCCGTCACGGAAAGCTGTCTCCCGTGTTCTTCGGTTCGGCGCTGACCAACTTCGGTGTGGAGCCTTTCCTGGAGAGCTTCTTAAAACTGACTACTCCTCCCCTGTCCCGGAACACCGCCCAGGGTGTGGTGGACCCCTTCGATCCCAACTTTTCCGCGTTCGTGTTCAAGATCCAGGCCAACATGAACAAAGCTCACCGGGACCGCATCGCCTTTATCCGCATTTGCAGCGGCAAATTCGAGAAGGGCATGGAAGTGGAACACGTTCAGGGCGGCCGTAAGATGAAGCTGTCTCAGCCTCAGCAGCTGATGGCTCAGAGCCGGGAGATCATCGAGGAAGCCTACGCGGGAGACATCATCGGTGTGTTCGATCCCGGCGTGTTCTCCATCGGCGACACTCTGTGCGCTCCTGGGAAAAAGGTTCGCTTTGAAGGCATCCCCACTTTCGCCCCTGAACTGTTCAGCCTCGTGCGCCAAAAGGACACCATGAAGCGGAAACAGTTCGTCAAGGGCGCCACCCAGATTGCCCAGGAAGGCGCTATTCAGATCTTCCAGGAAATCGCCTCCGGTATGGAGGAAATCATCGTGGGCGTGGTGGGAAGTCTGCAGTTCGACGTGTTCAAGTATCGGATGGAGAACGAGTACAATGTGGACATCACCATGCAGACTCTGCCTTTCTCCTATATCCGTTGGATCGACAACGAGGAGATCGACCTAAAAACCTTGAATCTCACCTCTGACACCAAAAAGGTTCAGGACATGAAGGGTCGCTACCTGCTGCTGTTCTCCAACCAGTGGAGTATCAACTGGGCGTTGGAACACAATGAAGGCTTGCTGCTGTCGGAATTCAGCAAAAACTAAAAAAACTGCCGGGGCCAGTGCTCCGGCAGTTTTTGATAAGGAGGGAACTTGATGGAATTCGCCAAACTGGAACCTGTGGAGTACGGATGGTCCGGAGACAAAAAATACCGGGCTTGGGATCCAGAAGGAAGGTGTTATTTCCTGAGAATCTGCCCCTTAGCACGAGAGGAAAAACTGAGACAGGCCTTTTTCTTCCAGAAACAGGCCGCGGAAAACGGCTTGCCTGTGAGTCGGCCTTTGGAGCTATCTAAAGAAGGAGACCAACTTCTGTGGGTGGAAGAATGGCTGCCCGGAGATATGGCGGAGCAAGTTCTTCCCTCGCTCACCCAAAATGAGCAGTACCGCTTAGGACTTCAAGGGGGAGAGATCGCCAAGCACCTCCACGACCTCCCCTGTTCCCCACCTCTAACGCCATGGGAGGAGCGCTTCGGCGAAAAGATCGATCGTAAGATCAAGATGTACCGCAGCTGTCCCCTGCAATACGAGAAAGGGGATCTGTTCATCAGCTATCTACTGGAAAACCGGCACTTGCTCCAGGGACGCCCCCAGTGCTGCCAGCATGGAGATTTTCATGTGGGCAACATGATGATCCAGAAAGGGAAGCTCTATGTCATCGACTTCGATCGGCCCGATTTCGGGGATCCCTGGGAAGAGTTCAACCGGATTGTTTGGTGCGCTCAGCTCTCCCCTGCTTTTGCGTCTGGAATGGTAGACGGCTACTTTGAAGGAAACCCTCCTCTGGAATTTTGGAAACTGCTGGCACTGTACATTTCCAACAACGCTTTGGGTTCCCTGCCATGGGCCATTCCCTTTGGGGATCAGGAAATAGCTACCATGAGAAAACAAGCAGCAGAAGTGTTGGAATGGTATGATTACATGCGTAATCCTGTCCCTACCTGGTATCAGTCTATAAACTAGAAAAAAAGCCCCTCCGCAAAACCGAAAAGTTTGCGGAAGGGGCTTTTGCTTTTTAGAAGGTTACCACACGAGGCTCCTCCGTAAAGGAGGAAAAGGTGGCGGTGACATTTGTCAGGGCGAAGATCTGGGTATTCCCGTCCCCGGCCTGATAATTTCTCTTCAGGCTGGGATACGCCTCCAGCATGTGCTCCTGGGCTTCCAGGCGGGGATCTTCCACCGCATGGGCAGCCAGCCGCAGCCAACGGCCTTTCTGGAAAGCACAGATTTCAATCT
>HF972654.1:17538-28793 GCA_000432995.1 Clostridium sp. CAG:1013 | reverse complement strand
TTGGACACCTCTTTCACCTTTCCGGTCTGGATGGTCAGGTGCCCGTCAAACAGATCGATGGTGCCAAAAGGTCGCACCCTAGGCTGATCGCCCTCCACAGTGGCCAGATAATAGGTGCCGCACTCCTTGAGAAATCGATACACTTCTTCCATGAGTTCTCCTCCTTCTTTAGGTAAAGAAAAAAGCCGGACACAGCAGCTTCGCCGTGTCTGGCTTTTTGTATGTTGGTTTTTACAGAATGATCTCGCCGTCCACAGTGCCGGGCAGAGCAGCAGCGTTGGACTCGTCGGTATCCACATGCATGGCCAGAGCGTACTTGGGGCTGACGCGGCAAACCACGTCGCCGAAGATCAGGCTGCGGCCGTTGTAGTCAACTTTAACGGAGACCACCTGCTTGTCCACAACACCAGCCTCTTTGGCCTCGTCGGGATTGAAGTGGATGTGACGCTTGGCAGCAATAACACCCTTTTCGATGGTCACTTCACCGGCAGGGCCGCGAAGGGTGCATCCGGGGGTGCCGTCCAGGTCGCCGGACTCACGGATGGGAGCAGTAATGCCCAGCTTGCGGGCGTCGGTGAGGGAGATCTCGACCTGAGTCTCGGGACGAGTGGGTCCAAGGATGGACATTTTCATAACGCCCTTGGGGCCAACCACTTCCACCTTTTCCTCGCAGGCAAACTGGCCAGGCTGGGAAAGGTCTTTCTTGTTGGTGAGAGTGGCGCCTTTGCCGAACAAAGTCTCCAGATCCTGCTCAGAGACATGGACATGATGGGCGGAAGTTTCTACCATTACTTTCACGGGAAGTTCCTCCTTTAATATACATCGACAGGTTACACCATTATTGTACTACCGGTCGGGGAAAATTTCAATGGGAATTTACAAGCCCTTTCGCCTATGTTAGAATGAAGAAAAACATGCCCGAGGAGAACGCTGTATGATCAATCATTGGAATGAATTGGAGGAAACCTGTCTGGCCTGCCAAAAATGCTCCCTGTGTGAAACACGGCACCATGTGGTGTTTGGGGTGGGAAATCCCAAGGCTAAGGTGATGTTTGTGGGAGAAGGCCCAGGAGAAAACGAGGACCTGCAAGGGGAACCCTTTGTGGGCCGGGGCGGACAGCTGCTGGACAAAATGCTGGCCGCCGTTGACCTGGACCGAAATACCAACATCTATATCACAAACATCGTCAAGTGCCGGCCTCCCCAAAACCGAGATCCCCTGCCGGAAGAACAGGAGGCATGCATCGGATATCTGCGGAACCAGTTTGCACTGCTTCGTCCCAAGATTCTGGTGTGTCTAGGACGCATCGCGGGACAAAAGCTCATCAAACCGGACCTGAAGATCACAAAAGAACACGGCATTTTCTTTGAGAAAGGCGGCATCCTGATGATGGCCACCCTCCACCCTGCCGCTCTGCTGCGGAATCCCGCTCAAAAACCTGCCGCTTTCGAGGATTATCTCAAGCTGCGGGAAAAGATCGACGAACTTGGCTGTGATGTGGCTAAACAGTAACAAAAAGGACGTTCCCTTTGCTGGGAGCGTCCTTTTGACTTATTACACTCTTAAATTAATCACTCATCACTGCCAGTAGGCAAGGCAGCCGCTTCTTTTAGCTTTTTCCGCCGATACCAGAATTGATCCGCCACCACGAACACCGCGCCAGCGATGACCACCAGATAATAAGTGAAGAATCGCCACACCATCACAGCGGCGTATAGGTCGTCGTTAACAAAGTAGTTCTGGAAAAAGGAACTAAAACCGATCTCCTGGGCGCCAGAAGCTCCCGGCATGGGCATAAAGGACACAGAGACCTGAAGCAGACTCTGCACCGCAACAATCTCAAAATAACCCACATTGTGATAGCCAAATGCCCGGAAAATGAAATAGATCACGCTCATCTGCACGATGAACTGAGGTATGGACAGCAGTACGCCGGCCACAAGGCTTTTCTGCTTGCCTTTGAAATCGTCAGTGTAACTGTTGAAATCCGCCTGGAACCGATCAATGGTTTCAACCAGGCCCTCCCGTTTCCTCAAAAAACGGAATTTGCCTACCAGCCATTTAGCAAAGTGGCAAAGCACCTTAGAGACGGGTTTAAAAAACAGGGACGCAAAAAAGAGAATGGAAAACCCGTTGATAGCGATGCCCAAAATAGCAAAGGGAATGATGGTGGGATTGTCCGCTTGCAGCTTACCATACATGCCGATCAGGCTGGCAACGGAGACCACCACGAATCCGCACTGGAAGCACACAAACTTGATGATAAGCACCGCGGTGGAAATGCCCACAGGGATCTTATCCCGCAGAAGGTAAGCCGCCTGCATAGGCTGGCCGCCCGTGGAACTGGGTGTGATATACGAATAGTACAACCCTAACAAAGCATTTTTCTGACCACTAAAGAAACTGATTTGATATCCCTGACTGCGAAGCAGCAGCCGAAAGATCTCACCCTCAAAGACGAAGTAGACCAGTATGATCAAAATACCCAGCGTCAAAAAACCAGGTGTCAGATTGCTGATGGTATGGAACACATCTCCAAACTTCTGATTGAATAGACCAAACAGCAGGACCGCTACAATGGTTGCGGCAATGTAGAGCATGCTCCAAGGGATTTTTCGCTTTTTCTTTTGGCAGGGCTGTCCCTCTTTAGCCTGCTCCTGAGCCTTCTTTTCCATAATTTCCATGTTTCACCGTTCCGTTATCTCAAAATAGGGCGTTCATCGCCGCCAAACTCGCTTGGAGGTTATCATGTACAGCCCGCATTTTTTCGTTCTTTTGTTATTGTATCATATTGGGCTTATCAGGACAAATACAGCAGCCTTACCGGTTTCTTACGATCTTCTTTCACTTCCCGCTTGATCGTAGATCGCCTTCAGACCATCCAAAAGCAGAGTGTCACTGCATTCCACTTTCCGGTGGCAATGCTCCACCACCAGCCCAGCCAGTCCACCGGTAGCGATCACCCGGCAGGGATAACCCAGTTCTTCTTCCATTCTGTCGCACAGACCATCCAGCATAGCGGCAGCGCCAAAAAGCACGCCGGACTGAAGGCACTCCGCTGTGTCCCGGCCCACCACGTGAGCGGGAGTATCCAGACTCACCGAGGAAAGCAACGCCGCACGGCTGGTCAAAGCGTCCAAAGATACCCCAACTCCGGGAACGATGGCTCCTCCCACCATGACCCCTTCACGATCCAGCACTGCCAGGGTAGTGGCAGTTCCCATGTCCACCACAATACAGGGATAGGAAAAACGTGATTTCGCCCCCATGCATCCAGCGATCAAGTCGGGACCGGTAGTCTCAGGCCGGGTGATGGCGATGGGAAAGAAATCCTTGACCGCCTGATAATCCACCACAAGAGGTGTCACGGAAAAGAGTTTCTTCACCGCGTGAGACAAGTACCCCGTCAATTTGGGGACCACAGAACTGAGCACTGCTCCCGTGATATTGGCCCGACGCACACCGTAAAGATGGAGGATGTCTCGCAGCTCAATGGCGTATTGGTCCTCCATTCGGGACGCATCTGTCGCCATACGTGAAACAAAGCGAAGGGTCTCCCCATCAAACACACCAACGGTGATATTGGTATTCCCTACGTCCAGTGCTAAGATCATATGATTCCCTCCTATTTTCCGGCGCTTTCCCAGTATGCCACACCTACAGTAGACAGGTCATACACTCGATGGCCGTGACACAAGTGCGTTTTTAGCCGCGCCGCCCATGTCCTTACATTTTTCAGCTATTATATCATACTTTTTTCTCTGGTGGAAGGATAACCTGCCAGGTTCTCATGGGAATTTGGTTGGAGGTTATCTTGTTTTGAAAATCAGATAGTTTAGACTAACAAGTTGACTTTTGCAATTTGTTGTGCTAGTTTATTATAGGTGACTAACTCGAAACCCGTGAGGAACCAGTGAAGTCGTTCTTCACGTTTGATGCCGCTTTCCGGCGGCGATCTATTTAGGAGAAATGAGGGGTCCTGTTATGACATTACAAGAAGGGAAAGCGGGTTCCCGGTATCTGGTGAAAAAATTGGAACTTCCCATAAGCCTGGAACGGCGTTTGGAAGCCTTGGGGCTCATTGAAGGAAGCGTGGTCTCCGTGATGCGAAAGAAACACCGGGGTGCCATGATCATCAAGGTACGGGGCACACGGTTCGCTGTGGGCTGGGGGATCTCCACCCACATCCAGGTGTCCGATATTCCGCAAATCCAGGGAGGTCAGAAATAATGGCACACGAATTGACCATCGGGTTTGTGGGAAACCCGAACTGCGGAAAAACCACACTGTTTAACGCCTACACCGGCGCCAATCTTAAGGTGGCTAACTGGCCGGGCGTTACCGTAGAAAAGAAAGAGGGACTATTCCAGTTCCACGACCACGAATACAAGCTGGTAGACCTGCCCGGTACATACAGCCTCACCTCCTACACTATGGAGGAACAGGTGACGCGGCAATACATCCTCAGCGACGATGTGGACGTGATCATTGACGTAGCGGATGCTTCCGCATTGGAACGCAACTTGTATCTGGCTTTGCAGCTCATCGAGCTGGGTAAGCCGGTGATCTTGGCGCTGAACATGATGGACATTGTCCAGAAACGAGGCATGGAAATCGACCTGCACCGCCTGCCTGAGATGTTGGGCATCCCGGTGATTCCGGTTTCCGCCCGGCGCAAGACTGGCTTGGACATTCTGATGCACGCAGCCGCCCACCACAAGGACAGCAAGGGCACAGAAGCAACTAGCCATCACCATCATCACCACACGGAGCAGACGCGTCACCGCCACGACCACCATGACGAATATGTGATGGTGTACAGCGACGAGATCGAAGACAAGATCGACCTGCTGATGGACGAGCTGGAGCGGCGTTACCCGGAATTGACCAATCTGCGGTGGCACGCCATTAAGCTGCTGGAGAACGACAAGGAGATCACCCGAGACTATCCTGTGGATCTGCCCCAGGTGTTAGACCGCAGCTACGAAAAGGACATCATCAATCAAAAGTACGACTTCATCGATGAAGTCATCCAGGAAGTTCTGGTGAACAAATCAAAAAAGGAAGCCATCACGGACAAAGCTGACCAACTGTTGACCCATCCGGTGCTGGGTTTCCCCATTTTTCTGTGTATTATGGCCCTGGTGTTCTTCCTCACTTTCACAGTGGGCGACTGGCTAAAAGGATATTTCCAACTGGGATTGGACGCTATTTCCGATGGGGTGCTATTTGGTTTAGAGTCGCTCCATGTAGCGCCCATGCTCATCTCCCTGATCGTGGATGGCATTATCGCCGGCGTGGGAGGAATCCTCCTGTTCTTGCCTAACATCTTCATCCTGTTCTTGGCCTTGGCCTTTTTGGAGGACAGTGGTTACATGTCCCGTGTTGCCTACGTGATGGACAGCATCATGGGTAGACTAGGATTATCCGGCCGTTCTTTCATCCCCATGATCCTAGGATTCGGCTGCACGGTCCCCGCCATCATGGCCTCCCGGGCTTTGGAAAATAAGCGAGACCGATACAAGACCATGCTTATCACGCCTTTTATGTCCTGTAGCGCTCGGCTGCCCATTTACCTTTTGTTTTCACAGCTGTTCTTCCCGGATAACGCCATGCTGGTGGCTTATTCCATGTATTTGCTGGGAATCGCGGTAGCTATCCTCTGTGCATTCTTGATGCACCTGATCGACCGGAAAAAGCAGAAAGAGAACGCCCTTCTCATCGAGCTGCCGGAGTACAAAGCTCCCAGCGCCAGAACCATCGCCATTTATGTGTGGGAAAAGGTGAAGGACTACCTGACCAAGGCAGGCACCACCATTTTTGTGGCGTCTATCATCATGTGGCTGTTGCTGAACTTCGGCCCTTCCGGCTATTCTCTCGACATGTCTCAGACCTTTGGCTCCATGATTGGCCGTTTGATCGTTCCCTTCTTCGTCCCCATCGGCCTTGGCTTCTGGCAGATCGTTGTGGCATTGATCGCTGGTATCTCCGCCAAAGAGGTGGTGGTCTCCAGCTGCGCGGTGCTCTTCGGCGTGACCAGCATTACCTCCACAGAAGGAATGGCCTCACTCATGGGCTCTCTGGGCGCCATTGGCTTTGGTCCT
Source organism: Clostridium sp. CAG:1013 (assembly GCA_000432995.1). Lineage (GTDB taxonomy): Bacteria > Bacillota > Clostridia > Oscillospirales > Acutalibacteraceae > Acutalibacter. The sequence continues at coordinate 22,688 of HF972654.1, read as the reverse complement.
TTGAACGCCCTGGTCCTGATGACCTTCTCCCTGCTGTACGTTCCTTGCGCGGCCACTTTGGCTACCATCAAGAAGGAAACCGGCAGCTGGGCCTGGACCGGTATGACTGCTCTGTTCCAGATCATCGTTGCCTGGGTGGTCACCTTTGCCGTGTACCACATTGGACTGCTGTTTATTTGAGGACGTGTTCATGGGTACTGTCATCACTACTCTACTTGTGATTGCCATAGCCGTTGCAGTGTTTTTCGCGGTTCGTTCTATCCGCCGGAGAAAATCCTGCGGCGGAAACTGCGCCCATTGCGCTGGATGCCCTTCACGAAAAAAAGACTCCTGAGCATGAAAAAAGCCGCTGGGAATGTTCCCGGCGGCTTTTTTGTATGCTATTGACTTTTTACAGCTGGATCAGACCCTCATTCACCATCTCCTGGGCAGCCAGCAACATACCCAGCTGACCGCTGTGGTAGTTGAGCCCGCCTTGCATCCAGGCGGCGTAGGGCTCCCGGAGGGGAGCGTCCGCGGAAAGCTCAATGGAAGATCCCAAGGTGAAGGCGCCGGCAGCCATGATAACCTGACTGTCGTATCCGGGCATGTCGCTGGGTTCCGGTACCACAAAGGAATCCACAGGGGCGCCCTTCTGCACACCACGGCAGAACGCGATCAGGTTCTGGGGATTCTCCAGCATCATCACCTGGATAATATCTCCCCGGCGTTCCTCTACCGTAGGAGTGACACCAAATCCCAGCTGAGAGAACAGCGCGGAAGCGAACACTGCGGTTTTCAAAGCCTCTCCTGCCACATGGGGCGCATGGAAAGCACCCATGAACAGTTCCCGGTTGTTTCCCAGAGTACAACCGATCTCCCGCCCAGTACCGGGAGTAGTGAGACGGTAAGCACAAAGCTCTACCAGGTCGTGGCGGCCGGCGATATACCCACCTGTGGGAGCAATGCCGCCGCCGGGGTTCTTGATGAGGGAACCGGCGATGATGTCGGCCCCCACTGCCAAGGGCTCTTCTCGCTCTACAAACTCGCCATAGCAGTTGTCCACCATGACAATGGCCTTGGGAGCTTTACGCTTGGCAATCTTCACGATAGGAGCAATATCCTCCACACGCAAGGAAGGCCGTAAGCTGTATCCACGGGAACGCTGAATGTAAATCATCTTGTACTCGGGAGTGATACGCTGCTCCATGGCTTCCAGGTCAGGAGTGCCGTCGGGACGCAGTGCGATCTCCTCGTACTGGATACCAAACTCTTTCAAGGAGCCGGGCTCTTCCCTGCCCTCCATGCCGATAACACCCTGGATGGTGTCGTAGGGAGTTCCGGTGACGCAGAGCATCTTGTCACCGGGACGGAGCATACCGAACAGGGCTACCGTCAGGGTGTGAGTGCCGCTAACGAAATTGTGACGCACCAGAGCGTCCTCTGCTCCCAGAGCGGCAGCGTAGACCTGATCCAACACGTCACGGCCCCGGTCTCCGTAACCGTAGCCTGTGCTGCCCACAAAATGGCTTTCGCTAACCCCGGCTTTATTGAAAGCTGCCAGCATTTTCTGCTGGTTATACCGCTGAATTTCTTCGATCTCCCGGAACTGAGGCTGTGCCAGTTCTTCCGCCCGCTGAGCGGCTTCAAGCAGCTTGGGCGCAATCTGAAAATAGGGATATACGTTCATTTACCTTCTCCTCACAGCTTGGTATGAACCCAGGTATCCACTTTGGTGTAACCCAGGGCCTTATAAAATTCTCTGTTTTTGTTCTGCTCCCGGAACACGTAAAGGGTTTTCCCCGGGAAATAACTCTCGATCCGCCGGACCAGCGCGGAGCCGATCCCCTGTCGGCGATAGTCCGCTGCCACGGCCAAGGCGGACAGGATCGCCCCGCTCTCACTGATGGAGGATACCACCCCGCAGGCTTTCAACCCATCCCCTCCCGGCACCGTCAGAGCCAACGCTCCATGATGCCGCAGTTTATGGGAAAGGTCCAGATAGAATGGCTCAAACTCCTCTACCATTCCATTTTCTTCCAGCAAGGTAAAGATCTCCCGAATATTTACAGGAGGAGGCGGACAAGGGGGATCCCCCGGCTGAATAACACGCTTGAGCACATCCCCGGTATCGGTGGAAACAAGTCCCATGGCTTCCGCGTTACGAACGGCACAAAGCACCTCGCTTGTCCCTGTCATCCGGAGAAATGCCCTGGCTGCCTCTCCATGGATCACTGTGCCAGACAGGAGCATGGCCCCATCCACAAGACAGTACACCACGTCCTCTTCTGTATCTATCCAGAAGCAGGCAAAGCTCTTATCAAAGCCATAGACTGTGGCTATGGAAGCGATCTTACACCCAAAGGGTTTGTTTTCGCACAGTGAGAGCAACTTTTGCTTGTCTTTCTCACGTTCCACAAAGCGGATCATACCATTCCTCCCTTCTTCACAGAAAAAACGCCCCGCAGGATCGCGGAGCGCGTTTCGTTCCAAATTGTGCAAGCTCCATTGGGAGCCAGATGGATATTCGCTTTTATTTCACAACGAAATACATCAGAATGTTGGTCACAATCACCAGCACGAAGAAGCCAATAGCGATCACCTTGGTCCAACGGCTGAGAAAAGCGTCCACAGACCGGGCCTTATTCTTGGACAAGAAAGTATCGGCGCCGCCGGTAACCACGCCCAGGTTCTTCTGGCTGCCTTCCTGAAGCAGGATAACGATGATGATGGCGATTGCGAACAGCATCAGCACGATGCCAAGCACGATTGACAAAGCGTTCATTTGTGTCTGATTCCTCCTAAAGTCGTTCAACGTGTCCCGCCAGGGGACATTTCCACTACATATAAGATGCAGTTTTCACCGCCGACCCAGGGGTAGTTGTTACGCCGCAAGGCCCGCAATATAAATTCCTTTGGCTATCATACCATACCGGGAGAAAATTTGCAACCCGCAAAAAAGGAAAAATTTCCCTAAATACCCCCTGCATATTTTTCTCCCTCCCTGCCCACACTAGGATCAAGCGGCCAGGAAAGCGTTTGCTGCCTGGAAGAACGATGATATTGTCCATAAGGACCGGAGCCCCAGTGGTTTCGCGGCATATCAAAGTTCCACTGGGCTCCGGCCGCTCGCCCTTTGATGGCTCTCTTCGGAAAGCTGTCAAAGGGCCAGTTTTTTTATGGGCAGAAAATTGACCCGCCAACCAGGCGGGCCAAAATAATTCAATTCCACAAGGGAGACGGGTAAATGCCAGCTTCCGTCATAGCCCGGATAGCGTTCACCACGGTTTCCTTATCCTCTTTGTACGTGACGCCGTACCATTTGTCACTGGAGGAAAGCACAGTCACCTGAGCCTTATCCTGAGCCAGCAAATCGTTGACCACGAAGGGCAGGAAAAATTCCGCCTTTTCCGGGTTCTTCGGCACATCCTCCCGGAAGAAACGACGGAAATCCGCCTCCAGCGTGGGAGTAAACCCGGGCGTAAAGCCCCAAAGGTTCATGGAAACCACAGAATCAGGCGCCAGCTGGGTCCAAGACTCGCCTCCGTCCTCGGTGTAGGCGATGCCGTCTCCCCTCTTCTCGATGTGAGTCCGCTCGGTGATGCTTTGAAGCATTCCGTTTTCCGTCTGACACACACCACGAGACACATAGCCGTTTTCGGTGACAGTGTTCTTCAAGTAGTAGCCCACCATGGCGAAGTCCAGCCGCTCTCCGTCCTTGGCGTTTTTCAAAAAGTGGTACATCTTCTCAAAGGCTTCCCGGCCGTAGAAATCATCGGCGTTGATCACAGCATAGGGAGCGTCCCCCAGCACACGAGCCGCAGTCAAGGCTGCGTGACCAGTACCCCAGGGCTTTACCCGGCCTTCCGGGATGGTCACTCCCTCGGGGACGTCTTGGAGCTTCTGGAACACCCAATCGATCTCAAGATACTGGGATGCCTTTTTGAATACGGCCTCCTGAAAATCGGGAAGCAGCTCCTCTTTGATAATAAACAGAGCCTTCTTGAAGCCGGCGCGCCGGGCGTCGAACAAGGAGAAATCGATGATCTTTTCCCCATGAACGCCCACCGGGTCAATCTGCTTTAAGCCTCCATAGCGGCTGCCCATACCAGCAGCCATGATGACCAATACAGGATCGCTCACAGCAACTCATCCTTTCTGCGCTATTCTTTTAGCTCCCCGTATAATAAGGGGAGTTTTCTTCATAAATAAATCTGCTGATGTGTTGAGACGCAACCGTCAGGTCATACTCGTACACCCAGGCTCCGTTGTCCAAATAGGCACCATAGGCCTGTTCTTCCTCGCCAGGGATAGACAACGTCTCCATGTTCAGGCCACCCAGCACAATGGGCGCCATGCTCATCATATCCCCTACATCTAAAGAGGTCTCGCAAAGAGCGGAAATCTTCCGAATCAGAGAAGGATACTCAAAAATGCTCTTTTTCTTCAGCTCTTCTACCAAGGCCATCATCACTTTCTGCTGACGGGAGGCCCGGACGTCATCGCTGTCCAGATAGCGGATCCGAGAATAGGCCACAGCACGATTGCCGTTGAGATGGTAGGTGCCATCCTCATATTCTCCGTATACCAGCTGGACCGTACCATCCAGAGAGGGAATGTAGTCCGCGTAAGTGACAGTGCCGGGAGATTCCTGTTCCAAGGTCCACAGGTTCTCGTTGATAGCATCCACTTCCGCTGCCGTTAACTCCATATCCACGCCGCCAAAGGCGTCCACAATATCCGCCATCTGATGGAAATCCACCGAAACGTAATTCTTGATGTCCAAGTTAAAGTTTTGATTAATGGTGCGGATCGCCAATTCAGGCCCACCATAGGCGTAAGCGTGAGTAATCTTATCCAGGCCATAACCATCAATGTTCACTTCGGAATCCCGCAGGATAGAAGTGAGCTTTAATGTGTTGTGCCTTTTATCCACGGTCAGAACCATCACCACGTCAGAACGACTGGTCTCCCCTTCGTTTCTGGCATCCAGACCAAACAGAGCCACGTTAATGACTTTGGGATCCGAATACGCTGACGACTGGATTCCCAAGGCGTCGGGATCAGACGTGATGGAAGTCATGGTCATGCCGCTGAGAAGATAGCCGAACACATAGAAGAATCCTCCTCCCAGCAAAACCAAAAGCACCAGGAACGTGACAGCGATCTTC
>HF972654.1:12135-17483 GCA_000432995.1 Clostridium sp. CAG:1013 | reverse complement strand
TTTGCTCTTCCGCTGTAGATGTCCCGGCCGTCATCCTGCTGAGCTCTGGAAGAACGACGGCGAGTGTTTCTCACCTCTTCTTCCATTGCTCGCTGGTCAGCTCGACGCTTCGCCGGGGACGAATAGCTGGAAATGTCTTGGAACTGGTCCCCTTCTTTCCAGCCTCTAGGAGGCTCTTCATAATAGTAATTGTCCCTCAACGCTTCACGTCGAGGTCTGTATGCAGTCTCCCCCTTGCTGGAACGGCTCCTGGAACCGCTCCGATTAGCAGCCGACCCATTGGCCGCATGTTTTCCCCCGTGACGGGGAGTATTCCCATAATCTCGATTTCCCATTCCGTTCCTCCAAATCAGCCCGGCTTAATCTTCCGACGAAGATGCAGTGGAGGATGTATCTTCGGAGGATGTATCATCACTGTCGATCGATGTGTCACCGTACTCTTCCCAATAAGGGGAATCCTCTTCATAAATAAAACTGCTGATCCGCTTCGCCGCACCCGCTGGATCATAAATCATATGATACTCGTTGTAAGCATTGAGACCATCAAACAAATCCGTCTCGTACTCCGGGTTGGGCACGCTGATACGGCTGATAGTAAAGTCTGTAAACAGGATAGGTGTCATGCCGATAATATCCGTCAGATCCAGAGAGGTCTCGCAATAGGGCAAAAGCTGCTGGATCAAACTTGTATAGTCAGAAAGTCCCATTCCTTCCAGTTTGCCCACCAGGGCCATAAGCACGTTCTGCTGCCGTTCCACTCGAACGTAGTCGCTGTCAATCTTACGAATTCGGCCATATGCCACGGCCTGGTTGCCGTTAAGGTGATATGTGCCGTCTTCATATTCGCCATAGGCAATGTTGATATCTCCATAAATAGTGGGGATATAGTCATCATGGGTGATCTCCGAGTACACTCCATCCGTGATGCCGTTTGCCAAGTCAGACTCTTTCTTGTCTTCCACCTCTTGGCTCAGTGCCCACAGGTTTTCGTTAATGGCACCCACTTCTTCCGCGGTCAGCTCCATGTCCACGCCGCCAAAAGCGTCCACAATTGCGGCCATATTGGCAAAGTTGATGGTCACATAGTCGCGGATATCCAGGCTAAAGTTCTGGTTCAAAGTGCGGATGGCCAGCTCAGGACCACCATACTGATATGCCGCATTGATTTTGTCCACGTAGTTCAGGTACCCCTGGTTGTAGCTTTCACCCTCAATGGTGACCTCACTGTCTCGGAGAATAGAGGTCATTTTGATCTTGCCGTGTTTGTTATCCACGGTAAGAACCATGATGACGTCTGAAAGTCCGGTAAACTGACCATTTCGAGAGTCCACGCCAAACAATGCAATGTTTTTGATGCTATCATCCATGACGATATTCTCTGCGTCGATACCCAGAGAGTCGTTATCCTTGGCGATAGTGGTAGTGGTCAGCCCGGAAAGAAGGTTGGTGGACACATATACCAATCCCCCGCCGCACAGGATGAACACCATGCAGAAGAAAATGGCGATACCTCGCAGCACCGCCCGGCCACGCCGGTTTTTCTTCCGTTTTTTATATTCCTTGGAGGAAGAGTAGCTGGAAACGTCCTCAAATTCCTCGGAGTGATTCACATTTTTCCGCGCCATGGGCGTGTCCTCCTAATTGACATAATTTGTTTTATTATACTCCAAACAGAGGCCTCCGTCAATGACCCTGTTTTTGCCCCGTTTTGCGAAATACGAAGACTTTACTGAACACATAGTTGACGATAATCACGATCACATTGGAAAGGAGCTTCATCACCTTATCATTGATGTGAAGCCCGCCAACACCTACTCTCATACAGACAAGATCCAGCACAAAGGAAGCTCCCCGACAGCCGAAGAACCGGATCATCTCCCAGAAAATAGCGGAGAACCCTTTTGCCTTGCTCTCAAAAACCCAGATTCGGTTGGTCACATAAGCGAACAGGATCGACAAAATCTGAGCGATGGCAGTAGCCCACAGGTAAGGTACCCGAAACACATCTGCCAAAATCCAATAACCGCCCCAGTTCACCAAGGTGGTAAGTCCGCCGAAAAACACGTAGAGGATCAATTCCTTGTATTTATGATAGAGCGTCTTGATCTTTTCCATACGAGAACCTTTCTGATGATCTGGCCGTCTAAAACAAACCTGTTTTTGTGACGTAATAGTATAGCAAATTATTTCGTGATTTGCAAGAAAAAAGCCTCCCGCACAAGGAGGCTTCTACTTTTTTCAGTTAAAATCGCTTTCCGGCCATCTCCGGCAAAAGAAACAACATGCTGGGATGAACATCTCTTTGAAAAGCGCCGGCCACAGGAGTCATTTCTCCCCGCAGCTTGGGATAAGGAGCGCGACGGCTAAAAAACTCATACACAGAACAAGCCTTATCCACCAAAGACACCACCACGCCTTCCCGGTATTTGGGAGGCTTCACTGTGAGGGGGAACATATGACACCGAATGGTATCCTCCTCAATGGGTGTAAGGGGCAGCTCTTTTTTCGCGTTGTCCGCCGCAATATTGGGATGACGGGTCCAATGCCACTTGTGGGCCGGATCGCCGTCCTGAGCGTCATAGAAAAAATAATCGTGAAGCAGCGCGCCTCTGACCAATTCCTCCCAATGGAATGGAAGTCTGGTAGAGCGGGCTAGCCGGTAACTGTAATACGCCACAGCCACGCTGTGCATCAACCGGGTCGTGGAGCCGTGCTGAGGATATTGGGCAATTCCTTCCAAACCGGACTCCTGGGCTAAGGTCTCATAAAAGCTCTTGAACTCTTCCTCTTCCCAAAAACGTTCTGAGGATCTTCTCCGCATAATGCCACCTGCCATAGTTTATTCCTGGGACAAACCTAGTTTCCCCGTTTCAGCGTTACTTATTATAGCACAGGCCATATGGGAGAACAAGCGGAAAAAACAGGGATTTTGCGATTTTTGCTAATCTTTTTTTCGGTGAATGGCAACAAAAAGGGCTTTTGAGAAACACCCCAAAAGCCCTCTTAATTTACGAAGGTATTAGCTCCAACTTAAACTGATCCTGAACGTTGCTGCGATCTTTCATTCATCTCTCATCTTTCTAAGGACGAAGAACCCAACTACTCAACCGTCCAGCTATTTAGGAACAATCAACGATTGGTTACCATCTATACTTCTTATCCAACTGGATGACACTTATCAAATCTTAACCTTTGATTTTAAGATCTCATATCACCTATTTGGACGATCATAATCCTTTAAAGAAAATGACTAGTACATTGGTTTTATTACCTTTTCCGGCACATCATTACCGTCTTAATTTACCGCTTTCTTTTATGAGTGCCAAACCATTTTTCGGTATTGGTCATGCTTTACTAAGCAATTTAACGTACGGTGTTAAAACAGATCCGTGCCTATTTGGTTACCTAACATCTGAGGAATAATCAGAATAAGGAACCTTCTTTCTATGATATTTTATTTTAATTTTATATTTAGTCTGCGGAATGTGAGTCCGCAGACCCTAAGTGCTGAGGTTCATTCCGATCCATCGGGCTCACCCACCTTTCTCTCAAAATAATTTCTGCACGCTTCGCATTTCTCCTGGCCGCTCTGCTTTTCTCCTTTTCACCGCCAACTTGCGGCTACTGACTGACCAGAAAAGCTCCTCTTCCTGTTTTCGGAACCACTGTTCCAAACATTCCAAGTTTTCTTGCTTGCAGCCTAATTCAATGCCACTCCTCGCCGTTTTCACTCTGAAACTCGCTTTTCCTTTTTCTCGGCACCATGATGAATTTTCTTCTCTTCAGGGAATCTCTCTCGCCATCTCACATATCTCTCAAATGTTCCCTTGCTTTTTACAAGGCATCTGAAGTTCTGTCGTTGGGCTCTAGGTTCTGAATACTTTTTCGAATCGCCTTTCATGAATCAGTTACCATCATTTCTTACCCACTTTGAAAAGCAACCTCTTTTAAAATTTCTCTTCTCTTAAAAGAACTCTTTCCGGGTTTCCATGATTCGACTGATGTGGCTTGATCGGCTGATCTCTCAAAAGTTCTTTTGAAACCACTGGAGATTCAAACTGAAAGATCATCATGTTCCGCTTGTTCCGGTAAAAGCCTCTGTCTCACTTACTTCCGGCCTTTGCGAAGCTGCTACGAAGATCTGGTAGATTTCTCTATCTCTTATCTTCGCCTTTATTATAGCCTGCTTGTTTCCGTTTGTCAATAGTTATTTTCAAGATTTTTAAAAAATATTAGTGAGAAGTTATAAATAAGCGTTCTTTTCAAATTTGTTTCGCCTCTTTTCTGCGGAAGGCAAAATCACCGCTTGACTACGGATTTATTTTACGGTAAAATAACTCTCGGAGAAAGGAGCGTATGCAAATGGACCACGAATATGAAGCCGACCTTCTCACCCTGCTGGATGACGAAGGCCAGGAGCACGAATTTGAAATCATCGACGAGTTGGAGAACGACGACGGCCATTTCCTGGCACTGGTTCCCACACAGCAGGAGCCTGACGAGATCGCCTCTGACGCCGAAACCTATTATATCTTTGAAGTCATCGAGGAAGATGGCGAGGAACAGCTTCAGGAAGTGGAAGACGACGAACTGCTGGATAAGCTGGCCGAGATCTTCGAGGAGCGGTTCAACGAGGCATATTTCGACGGCGAAGAGGAATGATCCTCTCCTTTTTGGGATATCCTTAAGGACGGAGAGTCGTAAAACCTCTCCCCTATTTTTAAGATGAACTTTATTCCTGCCCGATACGCGGACTGCGCACATATAACCCTACACTCGATTGAAAGGGAGCTCTGTCTCCGCTTGTGGATTGCAGACCTCCCGACACGGCTTTGACCGTTGTTGGAGGAAGGGAGCGTGAATCAAGCGGGGGGGCACCCACCTGCTTTTATGTAGCAGGTTATTGAGTTGCGCGATACGGTCGGGCGGGAATTCTTTTGCATGATAAAGGGTGGAGTTACTTCCGCCCTTTTTTCATTTTCCCGCATCCTCTCACAAGGTGTGAAACTAGAACCAAAATGATAAAAATTCCCTTGACTTTTGTGGGGCAATGCGGTACAAATAATACCGAGGAAGGAAGCAGGGACGTTGGAATGCCCCCGCCCTTTCACCATCTAAAATAATCCTACATATTTTATAGGAGGCATTCACTTATGATCGACGGCAAAGTTGCAGTAGCAGTTGTGGGCTGCGGCGGCATGGGCGGCGGCCACGCGGTGGCTATTTCCACCGGTAGCGGCCAGGCCCTCTGGATGACCGATGGCTCCAAGGGACGGGAACTGCTCCCTGGAGACACTGACCTGACCAAAAAAATGGTGCTGGCCGGCACCTATGACATCAAAGAAGAG
>HF972654.1:0-12038 GCA_000432995.1 Clostridium sp. CAG:1013 | reverse complement strand
ATGTAGTCCTGGTCGCTACTCCCAACGACAGTCACAAGGATCTGTCCATCCGTGCCATGCGCGCTGGCAAGAACGTCCTGTGCGAGAAGCCTGTGATGATGTGCAGCAAGGATCTGGAAGATGTGCTGGAAGTTGCCAAGGAGACTGGCAAGGTATTCTATCCCCGGCAGAACCGCCGCTGGGACAAGGACTACCTGACCATGAAAAAGATCTATGACGAGAAGCTGGTGGGCAATGTGTTCCACATCGAGTCCCGCTATCACGGTTCTCGCGGCATTCCCGGCGACTGGCGCGGCATCAAGGCCATGGGCGGCGGCATGATGTTTGACTGGGGCGTGCACCTGCTGGACCGTATCGTCCTCATGGTCCCCGAGAAGATCAAGAAGGTTTACGCCAAGATGACCCACGTCACCAACGACGAGGTGGATGACGGCTTCATCATGAACATGGTGTTTGAAAGCGGTCTCACTGCCACTGTGGAAGTGGGCACCTGCAACTTCATCACTCTCCCCCACTGGTATCTGTGCGGCGACCAAGGCACTGCCGAAATCAAGGACTTCCGTGATCCTGGCCGGATGGTGGTACTGCGCAGCTGGGAAGACAAGGACGCTACCCCCATTCTGATGGGTGAAGGCCTTTCCAAGACCATGGCTCCCCGGAACGCTGATTCTGTGGACGAGCTGCCTCTGCCCGAGCTGGAGTATGACCGCAATCAGCTGTACTCCAACCTGTGCGACGTGGTAATGGGCAAGGCTGAGCAGATCGTGAAGAACGAGGAAGCTCTCCGTGTTCTGCGCCTGATGGAAGCTGCCCTGGAATCCGACGAAAAGGGTATTGTGGTAGACTTCGAGTAAAAACAACTCAAATGATAAAGCCCCGGAGCGAAAAACTCCGGGGTTTTTATTTTTGTCATGGGATATAAAAAAACCCCGGAACAACAAGTTCCGGGGATAAGTTTTTTAAAGATGGAGCAGCACCTTGGCGATGTTGAAATAGATCATCAACGCCACAGCGTCCACAATGGTGGTGATCAGGGGGCTTGCCATCACAGTGGGGTCAAAGCCCAAACGCTTTGCCAAGATGGGAAGCGTACCGCCCACCACATTAGAGACCAACACCACAACAACCAAGGTCAGGCAAACCACAGCAGCGATCATCAGGGAAACATGGTCAAAGATCATCAGTTTGGCAAAATTAGCCAAGGCCAAAGTGAGACCGCACAGCACCGCCACCGCCGATTCCTTAAACATCACACGGGGAACGTCGATATACCGAATCTCTCCCAAGGAGAGGCCGCGGATAATGGTGGTGGAGGACTGACTGCCGGAGTTACCGCCGGTATCCATCAGCATGGGGATAAAGCTGGAAAGCACCAAGTTGGCCGCCAGAGCGTCCTCATAGGAGGAGATAATGCCGCTGGTAAAGGTGGCGGAGATCATCAAGAACAGCAGCCAGGGCACACGCTTCCGCCAGGTCTCGAAAACACTGGTTTTGATATAGGGCTTGTCCGAGGGGGCGATAGCCGCCATCTTTTCAATATCCTCGGTAGCCTCTTCCTGGATAACGTCGATGGCATCGTCAACGGTGACGATACCCACCAAACGCTCCTCAGCGTCCACTACAGGGATCGCCAAGAAGTCATACTTGCTCAGCAGCCGGGCCACTTCTTCCTGGTCCGTATGGGTGGTGACAAACTTGATATTTGTCTCCATAATGTTGTCCAGCACTTCCGTCTTGGGGGAAAGCAGCAGATCACGTACAGTGACGATGCCTTCCAGCTTGCGACGGTCGCCGGTCACATAACAGGTATAGATGGTCTCACTGTCCAAACCGGTGGCACGGATGCGATCGAAAGCCTGCTCCACGGTCATGCCCCTTTTCAGGTCCACATACTCCATGGTCATGATGCTTCCGGCGCTGTCCTTGGGATAGTTGAGCACCTGGTTGATCATCTTCCGGGTGTCCTCATCCACATGACGGAGAATCCGCTTCACCACACTGGCGGGCATCTCCTCGATCATGTCCACGGTATCGTCCAAAAACAGCTGGCCCATCACTTCGTCCAGTTCTTTGTCGCTGAATCCCTGTACCAGAACTTCCTGGGAATCGCCGTCCATATAGGCGAAGGCGTCCGCAGCCAGTTCTTTGGGACACAGACGGAATACGATGGGCATATTCTGCTGAGGAAGATCCTCCAGCAGAGTAGCTACGTCGGCAGGGTTCATGTCCTTGATCAACGCAGCAATTTCAGGATATTTACGCTCTTCCAAAAGCTCCAGGATCTTTTCTTTCATGGCTGTACCTCCTCTGATAAATCGGGAGGGACGATACAGCACAAAACCAAAAGCACAGCTGTCTGCCGCGTCCGCGCTCAGCCCTGAAGCCGGAAGCTTTTTAACAAAGCTGCCGGCGGCAAAGCGATCCTCTATTCACGGGCCGTAAGACAGAATTGGCCGCACTTTCCCCTCCGGGTTCTGTGCCGCCGCTACTTCGGGGAACGATCACTTTGCTCACCTCACTAGAAATCATTTTTAGGGCGTCAGCTGTAAAATCAAACGCCTTTATTACTGTACCCGTTTCCCTTGGATTTGTCAAGAAAAAACGAGCCCGCGAAATGTTAAATCTCCGCGTGCTCGTTTGTGCATATTTTGTGCAATTACCGCTCTCTTCCCAAGAAGAACAGCGCCACCGTCCCAGGACCGGAATGAGCACCGATCACAGGGCCGATATAACCGATAATCACCTGTTGGACACCCAGCTTTTCCCGAATCTGCTGTTCTACATATTGGGCGTCCTCTAAGCAATCGCCATGGCTGATGAACACCATTTGATTGGAGGGATCCTCCACCGTTTCCTCCATGCGCTTCACCAAAGCGTCCAGGGACTGTTTTCTGCCCCGCACCTTGGAAACAGGGATCAAATGACCCTCATTGTCCACGTGGAGCACCGGCTTGATCCCCAGGATGGTACCCACCACAGCTGTGGCAGTAGAAACACGTCCACCCCGCTTCAAGTGGTTCAAGTCATCCACCGTGAACCAATGGCACAGCCGCAGTACGTTCTCTTTCAGCCAGGCCAGAACTTCATCCAGGCTTTTGCCCTCCTGGCAGAGTTTGGCGGCATGGTACACCAACAACCCCTCACCCATAGAGGCGCACAGGGAATCGAACACCTCCAGCCTTCTTTCAGGGAAACGCTTTTTCAGTTCCTCCCGAGCTAATAATGCGCTTTGGCAGGTGCCGCTGAGACCGGAAGAGAAAGCGATGTAAAGCACATCCTCCCCCGCTTCCAGCAAAGGTGTAAACACCTGTAAAAACTCTTCGGAATTGATCTGGGTGGTGGTGGAAACCGCCCCGCCCCGCAGCTTATTGTAAAAGGCGGGTTCATCCATCTCCCCGCCTCCGGGAATGTTGTGATAAGTTCTGCCGCCCATCATGTAGCAGAGGGGCACTACCTGCACCCCCAGTTCCTCGATAAGAGCCGGCGTCAGATCCGTCGTGGAATCGGTGATGATCCGGAAATTACCCATACGTATGCTCCTCCTTGTGGCCTCTTAGCGCCCACTTACTTTTGTAATAAGTATACCGGATTTCCCCATTGTTGTAAAGACATTTTATACCTTTAGTCTATTTCGCCCTTAGAACGGGCCAGTCTCCTGCGGTCTAAGCAGTTTTGCAGGATGACCGTAGCCGCCACAGCGTCCACCACAGCTTTCCGACGCTTGCCCCGGGTGTTAGTCTCGTTCAGGTACCCGTGAGCTGTAATGGTGGTGCCCCGCTCGTCTACAAACTCTACTGGCAGGCCAGTGGTTTCTCCCAGCAGTGCTCCAATCTCCCGGGCATTCTGGGCGCTCTCTCCCTCACTTCCATCCATGTTCCGAGGCAACCCCACCGCAAGAAGCTCTGCCCGATGCTCCTTGGCCAGGGCTGTTAATCGATCCACCAGCCGTTCCCGGTTGTGCTCCTGAACCACCGTTAAGGGAGAGGCCAACAGTTCACCCTTGTCACAGATCGCCACCCCGGTACGGGCCTTTCCTAAATCCACTCCTAAAATAATCATATGGCCTGAGTGTGGAAGGTGTACTGCGTGGGAGCGTGACGCAGTTCCTCCGGGAGATGGGACATATCGTTGATGGATTTCCAGCGCAGGTGGCCATCCACGGCCTCCAAGATGCTCACGCTGGTGTTTCCAAACACCACGCTTTTCCGCAATCCTTCAATGGAACCATACTCCACTCGGGCATACAGGTTGCGGATAACACCGCCGTGGGTGGCGACCGCCACGGTTTTCCCGGGGTTATCTTCGATGATCTGATCGATTGCGTCGTTGATCCGCCGGTACACCTGGGACATGGTCTCCCCGCCGGGGAAAGCACACAAATCCGGGGCGCTATCCCAGTTATGGGCAACCTCCGGGTATTTCACGGCAATCTCTGAAAGAAGCTGGTTTTCCATCTCACCCACATCGATCTCCGATAGACCGTCCATGGTCTGGATGGGCAGATCGTGGAACCGGTCAATAGCCTGAGCGGTTTTGTAGGCTCTGGTCAGAGGACTGGAGTAGATGGCGTCCAAATGCTCATTTCTAAAGCGCAGGGACAGCAGCTCCAGCTGCTTCTCCCCCATCTCGTTGACCGGACCGTCGAACTGGCCCTGAAACCTGCCGCCCTGATTCCCCGCCGACTGGCAGTGCCGCACAATGTACAAAGTGGTCACCAAGGACGCACACCTCCTGTGAGCTCAGACAGGCTCTTGATCCCGTTGTCCTCCATGTACTGAGACAGACCTTCCGCGATCTTGATAGGAGCGTAAGGATCGGTGAACAGCACGGTGCCGATCTGAAGAGCCGTGGCGCCAGCCAGGAGCATTTCCACCGCGTCCTGCCAGGTGGAGATGCCTCCCAAACCCACAATGGGGATCTTCACCTTCTGGGAAGCCTGCCACACCATCCGCAGAGCGATGGGCAACAAGGCAGGGCCAGACATACCGCCGGTGTTGTTCCGAATGATTGGCCGGCGGGTGCGGATATCGATGCGCATGCCGGTGAGAGTATTGATCATGGAAATGGCGTCAGCGCCTGCGCTCTCCGCCGCCACAGCCATTTCGGAAATATCCGTTACGTTGGGAGACAGCTTCACCATCAGAGGCTTTTTGCAGTGCTTGCGCACTTCCGAGGTGATGCCGTACACGCCCTCGGTGGTGGTGCCAAACTGGACGCCGCCCTGCTTCACGTTGGGGCAGGAAATATTCAGCTCCACCATGTCCACACAGGTATCGTTCAGCTTTTCCACGGTGGCACAGTAGTCTTCAGGGGCGTTGCCCGCCACATTGGCAATGATCTTGGTCCCCTGCTGAGAAAGCCAAGGCAGGTCTTCCTTGATAAAGTGGTCCACACCAGGATTTTGCAGTCCCACAGCATTGAGCATGCCTCCGGGGGTCTCCGTCACACGAGGCGGAGGATTGCCGGGCCGTTCCTTGATAGTGATGCCTTTGCAGGAAATGCCTCCCAGCGCAGAGAGGGGATAAAACTCGTTATACTCCCGACCGAAACCGAAAGTACCAGACGCAGCGATCAGGGGGTTAGAAAACTCCACACCTGCCACATTAACTCGCAAATCTGCCATATTCTCCCCCTCCTTTACCATGCCACCCGGTGGGACTCGAACACCGGGCCGTCTTTGCACACATGACCGAAATACTGGGTGCCGTCCTCTTTATTGAGAGCCACAGCGCATCCCAAGCAGGCACCGATACCGCAGGCCATCCGCTCCTCCAAAGATACATAGCAGGGCACTCCACGCTGGTCCGCCAGGGCTTTCACAGCTTTCAGCATAGGGGCGGGACCACAGGCCATAACACAGTCGAACTCCTCATCCTTGCACAGATCCGTTACCAGACCATGGTGGCCATAGGAACCATCATCCGTAGCAATGAGAGTTTTTGCTCCCACCTTTTGGAAGTCCTCTTCCAGGATCACAGCATCCTTATTACGGAAACCCAGTACTGCTACGGCCTTGTCTTTCAGCTCTGCGGCAACGCCCAGCATGGGGGGAACACCGATACCGCCGCCCACCAGCAGAGTGCGCTTAGAAATGTCTACAGGGAATCCGTTGCCCAGAGGAGCCAGGATCTCGATCTGGCTGCCGGGCTGGAACTGAGCCAGCTCCGCAGTGCCCTCTCCCCGGATCTGAAACACGAAACGGAGGGTTCCGGCGGTCTTATCGATACCGCAGATAGAGATAGGCCGGCGCAAAGTGTGGCCAGGCAGACGGATCTGGGCAAACTGGCCAGGGTTGGCCAACGCCGCCAGTTCGTGGCATTCCAGGACAAAATCGAACACATCCTTGGTCAGCGCCCGGGCGGACACCAGTTTACAAAGTTTGGAATCATATTTCATAGTTCTGCTTCTCCTCATTCACGTTCAGGGCAGGGTGATCTTCCCTACGCGACCCACGATCTGGTCACGCATGCGGATGGCTTCCCGGCGGGCTGCTTCGGCAAACTGGCTGCCGTCCACGCCCTCTTTCTGCCAGGCGCACATGATACCCCGAGAAGAGTTGACCACAGCACCCAAGCCGTTGGCGTCAAAGCCAGGGGCCACGTCGTCTGCAGCACCGCCCTGAGCACCGTAACCGGGTACCAGGAAGAAGGTGTGAGGCATGGCGGCACGAAGCTCGCCCAGCTGAGCAGGATAGGTTGCACCCACCACAGCGCCTACACCGCTGTAACCGTACTTGCCGGGAAGCTGCTCTCCCCAGCCCTCGCACATAGCGCCCATAGCCCGGTACACAGTCTCACCGTCAGCCAGAGGACGGTCCTGGAGCTCTCCAGAGGAAGGGTTGGAGGTCTTAACCAGCACAAAAATGCCCTTGTCACCTTTCTGGCACACCTCCACCAGAGGCTTGATGCCGTCGGTGCCCAGATAGCCATTGACCGTCAGAGCGTCAGCGCCGAAAGGCTCGCAGACAACTTCCTCCACCTGAGTCTCGCCCAGATGAGCGGCGGCATAAGCGGTCATGGTTGCACCGATGTCGTTGCGCTTGCCGTCGGTGATGACGAACATGCCGTGCTCCTTAGCGTAGGCAATGGTCTCGGTGAGGGCCTTCACGCCCTGCCAGCCGTACATCTCATAGTAGGCTGCCTGAGGCTTTACAGCGGGAACAATATCGCACAAGGCATCGATCAGCCCTTTATTGAAGGTGAGCAGCGCGTCGGCGGCCCCTTCCAGAGTCTTACCGTATTTCGCATAGCTGGCTTCCCGGATATAGTCCGGAATATAGCTGAGCTTGGGATCCAAGCCAGCCACAGTGGGGTTCTGTTTTTCCACGATCTTTTCAATCAGTTTGTCCATCGACATAGGAATCGTCCTTTCCCTTTTCAAATTATATGGTCGCGGGGTGGACCCCCGGTTCTGCCAAATTTACCGGCCGTCGTAAACGATCCGGCCATGGAAGATGGTCATGGCCACCTTCCCCTTTAAAGTCATCCCCTTGAAGGGTGTGTTTTTGCTCTTTCCGTGAAGGGCGTTCTCATCCACGGTCCAACACCGCTCCGGATCGAACACCACCACATCTGCGGGAGCATCCACCTGAAGAGTACCAGCGGGGATCCCCAACAGTTTAGCCGGGTTCCAGCTCATCTTCTGGAGGATCTCCGAAAGAGTCATCTCTCCCTCCAAAGCGGTAAGCGTAGCGGCCAGAGAGGTTTCCATACCGATAGAACCATTGGGCGCCTTCAGGAAGTCTGCCTTTTCCTCAGGAGAGTGAGGCGCGTGGTCCGTAGAAATAGCATCTAGAGTGCCGTCCTTCAACCCCTCAATCAGGGCCAGTCGGTCCTCCTCAGTGCGAAGAGGAGGATTCATCCGGAAATCAGCGTCACGGCCTTCCAAAGCCTCCTCTGTCAACAACAGGTAGTGGGGACAAGTCTCTGCAGTGACCTTCACTCCCCTGGCCTTAGCGTCGCGGATTAGCTCCACAGAGCCCTTGGTGCTCACATGGCAAATGTGAATAGGCGCTCCAATAGACGCAGCCGCAGCGATCTCCCGGGCAGTGCCGCAGTCCTCGGCAGCAGCAGGAATGCCCTGTACACCCAGTTTCCGAGACACTTCCCCTTCGTTCATCAGGCCACCGGAGGCCAGGTACAAATCCTCACAGTGAGCGGTAACCAGCATTCCCAGAGAGGGAGCCTGCTCCAGAGCTTCCAACAGGCGGCGGGTATTCACCACGGGGCGGCCGTCATCGCTGAGAGCGATGGCTCCCGCCTCCTTTAAGTCCGCCAGATCGGTGAGCTCTTCCCCTCCCAGGCCTTTGGTGATACAAGCAGCGGTGTAAACAGCGGCATCTGCTGTCTTAGCCCGCTCCAGCAGATCCCGGACAGTTTCCGGGGTGTCCATGGCAGGTTTCGTATTGGGCATGGCCAGTAGGCTGGTAACACCTCCCGCAGCGGCGGCACGGCAGCCAGAATACACGTCCTCCTTATAGGTCAAACCAGGGTCCCGCAGGTGCACATGCATGTCCACCAAGCCGGGAGCCGCCACCAGACCCGTCCCATCAATGATCTGGGCGTCCTCCACAGACAGATCCTTCCCCATTTGGGCGATCTTTCCATCCTCCAGCAGGAGATCTCCCACCTGATCCAACCCCTGAGAGGGATCAATCAAACGGGCGTTTTGAAGCAGCAGTCGCATAGCCGCACTCCTTTCCATCATTCTATCACAAGCCGCTCGACCCACCATTTTGTCAGGGAAAGCAGCTCTCTTCCGTAATATTCCGGGAACAATAGGGGATCAGTCTCCGCAATCAAAGCGTAGGGCGTAAAGCCAGCAGCCTTGGCAAGCTGCATGGCTCGGTACATGTGGAACCCTTGAGTGATTATGGCCACGTCCTCCCCCATATTCTCCTCCTGGGCGATCTCCATGGCAAAGGTCAAGTTCTCCCGGGTATTGTGGGACTGGTCCTCCACAAAGATCCTGTCCTCGTCGATCCCCATACCAACGAGCACGTTCTTCTGAGTGAGCGCTTCTGGGCAGGGCTCGTCCCCGCCCTGGCCGCCAGTGACGATGCACAGAGACTCTGGGTTCTCAGAAAGGTACTCATATGCCGCATTCACCCGGCCGGTCAAGCTAACCCCCATCCGCTCCGCGCTGTACACCTGAGCACCAAGCACAATGACGTTGGTGTTCTCCGGGGGCGTATTGGATTGGACAGACAGCATCAACCCGGAGAGATATACTGCCCAGGCAAGACCCAAACAATAAAACGCGGTAACCAGCCGGACGCAGGCTTGCTTCCATCCACCCTGCCGTGACAGCTTCCCAAAAAACAGCAGCAATCCTAAACCAAGCAAACAGATAAACTCGCCGAAAGCTGCTCCAAGACCGAACCCGCCGCGAAACACCGGCAGGAAGAAAAACACGCAGCCCACGCAGCAGAGCACACAGCCCGCCACGCGCAGCGCGAAGAGAACTCGTTTCATGAAACCATTCCGCCTTTTTCAAAACCCTTTGTGGTGATTATTATACACCAGGGAAAGGCCGGACGCAACCCGCAGCAGCCGGCAGTAAACGCAAAAAACGTGCCAGGCCGAAACCCAGCACGTTTTTATCATAGCGTATCAGTATGGGATCAATAGCCCCGCTTCACATAAGTGGTGTGGAGCAGTTCGTGAGCCTTGTGGCTGCCGGGAGCTCCCAGGAACTCCTCGTAGCACTTCTGAACCACGGGGTTCTGATGGCTCTTACGCAGAGGCATGTTCTTGTCCTGATCATACAGGGCCTGAGCGCGCAGCTTCTTGATATCGTAGAAGCTGTGATTGGTAGAGCTCTGGATGGGCTGGCCGCCGCCGTTAACGCAGCCGCCGGGGCAGCACATGACCTCGATGAACTGATAGTCAGCCTCGCCGGAGCGGACCTTCTTCAGCAGAGCGTCGGCGTTGGACAGACCGCTGACAACAGCCACCTTCACATCCATACCGGCCACTTTGTAAACAGCTTCCTTGAAGCCTTCGGTGCCGCGGACCTCGGTGAAGTCCACAGACTCCAGCTCCTTGCCTTCCAGGATCTCAGCAGCAGTACGCAGAGCAGCTTCCATAACGCCGCCGGTAGCGCCGAAGATCACGGCAGCGCCGGTGGACACACCCATGGCGTCGTCGAACTTCTCCTCAGGCAGACGGTCGAAGTTCAGCTGAGCCTTCTTGATCAAGCGAGCCAGCTCGCGAGTGGTGATGCTGATGTCCACGTCGGGCAGACCAGCGCCGTCCTCATCCTCACGGTTGATCTCGAACTTCTTGGCCACGCAAGGCATGACGGAGACAGAAACGATCTTCGTGGGATCGATGCCCTCTTTCTGAGCATACCAGGTCTTGATAAGAGCGCCGGTCATGTTCTGAGGAGACTTGCAGGAGGACAGATTGTCCACCAGGTCAGGATAATAGTGCTCGCAGAACTTGACCCAGCCGGGAGAGCAAGAGGTGATGATGGGCAGCTTGCCGCCGTTCTTCACCCGATCGATGAACTCGTTGGCCTCTTCCATAATGGTCATGTCAGCGCCGAAGTCGGTGTCAAACACCTTGTCAAAGCCCAGACGACGGAGAGCGGCAACCATCTTGCCCTCCACGTTGGTGCCGATGGGCATACCGAACTCTTCACCCAGAGCAGCGCGCACAGCGGGAGCAGTCTGGACGATAACGATCTTCTCGGGATCGTTGATGGCGTCGATAACTTCCTGAGTGTTGTCCTTCTCGGTCAAAGCGCCGGTGGGGCAGCTAACGATGCACTGGCCGCAGGCCACGCAAGCAACATCGCCCAGGGGCTTCTCGAAAGCACAGCCGATCTCGGTGTCAAAACCACGGTTATTGGCGCCGATAACGGAAACATGCTGGTTCTGGCAGGCGGCAACGCAGCGGCGGCACAGAATGCACTTGGCATTGTTGCGCTCCAGATACAGCGTGGAATAATCTTTCTTACCGGCAGGCAGAGAACCTTCAAAACGGTTTTCTACCTCGATGCCCATCTCGTTGCACAGCTTCTGGAACTCGCAGTTACCGCTGCGCTCGCAGGACAGACATTTCCGGTCGTGGACGGAAAGCAGCAGTTCCAGGGTCATCTTGCGGGATTCCTGGACCTTGGGGGTGTTGGTGAACACCTCCATGCCTTCGTTGACAGGGTACACGCAAGCGGCCACCAGGGACCGGGCGCCCTTCACTTCCACCATGCACATACGACATGCACCGATCTGGTTGATGTCTTTCAGGTAGCAGAGGGTGGGGATATCGATACCGGCGTAGCGGGCGGCTTCCAGGATGGTGGAATCCGCAGGCACTTCATAGGAAACGCCGTTGATTTTCACATTGACCTGTTCCATGTTCGCACACTCCTTTCTTATTTTCTCACCACAGCGCCGAACTTACACTTCTCCATGCAGACGCCGCACTTGATGCACTTGGTGGTGTCGATGACATGGGGCTGCTTCACAGAGCCGGTAATAGCGCCCACCGGGCAGTTACGTGCGCACAGGGTGCAGCCCTTGCACTTGTCAGCCTCGATGGAGTAGTTGGTGAGGGCCTTGCAGGCGCCGGCGGGGCAGCGGTGCTCCACCACATGGGCCTCATACTCGTCGCGATAATATTTGAGTGTGGAAAGCACAGGGTTGGGCGCGGTCTGACCCAGGCCGCACAGGGAGTTCTCCTTGATGTAGTAGCACAGCTCCTCCATCTTGTCGATGTCCTCCAGGGTGCCGTTGCCAGAGGTGATCTTGTTCAGGATCTCCAGCAGGCGCTTGGTGCCCACGCGGCAGGGCGTACATTTGCCGCAGGACTCGTAGCACAGCTCCTCCATCTTGTCGATGTCCTCCAAGGTGCCGTTGCCGGAGGTGATCTTGTTCAGAATCTCCAGCAGGCGCTTGGTACCCACGCGGCAGGGAGTACATTTGCCGCAGGACTCATCCACGGTGAACTCCAGGAAGAACTTGGCGATATCCACCATACAGGTGGTCTCGTCCATAACGATCAGGCCGCCGGAACCCATCATGGAGCCGATGGCGA
>HF972653.1:32749-36954 GCA_000432995.1 Clostridium sp. CAG:1013 | reverse complement strand
ACAGCGGTCGGAGAATTCCGGGGTGAAGTCCAAAGTGTCTACCCGGCCCTTTTCCCGCAAGCTCTTTGTCAGCTTGCTGAAGTTGCGGAGGGTCTCTTCCTTGTGCTTGCGCCAGCAGACTCCTCGGGCACTGCATCCGGCGCAGATAGCTTCCACGGAACGATCATATACCCCTTGCAGGCTGGGAGCGCATACGGCGGACAGTTTTTGGGAGATTTCCTCCACGGAGGTGTGGACTTGGGAAAGTGCTTCCGCCGCGTGGCGCAGCCGCAAGACAATATTCCCGCGGAGGGCCCCACCGCTGAGGGTGTCCTTCCGCACGCCGAACAGCTGGGCGATTCGCTGACTTTTAGGCAGGGCCATGTATAGGATGGTAGCGGCTCCCACTTCCACGGCACCCCGCAGGATAGTAGCCTGAGAACTGGTGCCCACCTGCATGGAAGCCACTCCGTGGGAGAGGATGAAGGCCACTGCTGTGGCGATCTTCCCCATGGGGGAGAACACTCCTGCCATGAGACCTCCTAGTCCATAGGCTCCAGAGAGATAGGAAAGCCCCGCGGTGGAAAGTCCCTGAATCACACCGGCGGCAACACCGGCCACTGTGCCCCCGGAGATCCCTCCCAGCCGAGCGCAGTACAGCACCAGCAGCACCATGAGGATCCGACCCAGAGAAACGCCACTAAAGGTCACTCCGGAGAATGCCAATACCACCACGCCAACGGAAACAGTGAGAGCTGCCACATCTCCGCTGTCATACACACCGGCGGACTTGCTTTTGCCGTCTCCCGTCAGGCCCAGCAGCAGGTTCCCGGTTCGCCGGAGAAAGTAGGCGCAGCCGGAACCCAGAAAGGACTCCGCCACGTACAGCGCGGCGGTGTAGCTGAGAGAACCGTTGAGAAACACCATAGTCATACCGGTGAGGAGCAGGGGCAGAAACGCCACCACAGGCGCAAACAACACGTGTGAATTGACCCCCTTCAGTTCAGAGAGGGACCAGCGGATGGCAGCCACCGCCAGGAGAGCGGCTTCGTACCGCACGGGTATGTAGGTGGCGGAGGGGAGGAGGTAACCGAAGAAAGCTCCCAGCACAGCCGCCCAAAGCCCTTCTCTGGGGACGCTGGCCGCCAGCGCTACCCCGAAGGGAGAATACTTGCCGAACACTAAACCACGGGAGCATAGGAGCCCACCAAAGAACCCGGCCACTTGAATGACCGCCTTGCGGGCGTAGGGGGAGGCAAGGGCCTCACCTAACCGCGCGCGAAATTGCCGGACTTTTGTCTCTTCCACCGAAAACACCGCCTCAATCAATAAATTATGGAAACCGCTATGCAGCTTGTGGGAGAATTATACCTGTTCCTCTGAAAATATCCTGTCACTTATGGGAGGAGCCTTTCTGTCGCTTTCCTGGGGAAAATTCCAGTTTGGCCCCTTTGCGGGAACTTCCCATGGCCTGGTGGCGAAAAATCCAAATAAAAAATTATGGTAAGAATTTATGTAATCTTAGACTGTCTTCTTTTTCGTTTGACAATTTCTTTGGGGAAGAGTATAATAGAGAAAATTTGAAAGAGAAACCTGTGATCGGGAAAAAGTAGCGCAGTTTCTCCCCTTTCAGAGAGCCGCCGGCGGTGGAAGCGCGGCAGGGGAAGCAGCGTCAATGGTCCCGGGAGGGCGGGCCGGAATCCAGTGTGTGCTGGGAGTATGGTTCGACGTTTTCCGCGTTAAGGAACAAAAGTGGGCAAAGTGTATCTTTGTCAATGTGGGTGGCACCGCAGGTGAGTCCTGTCCCTGGTCCTTGGAAACAAGGCGGGGAGGGGCTTTTTTTATTGCCGTCCAACTTTTTGAAGCATCTGAAGAAAGTGAGTGGATTGAACATGAAATACCAGTTTTCAGAACGGGTGCAGAGTTTGAAGCCTTCCGCCATTCGGGAGATCTTGAAAAATTCCTCCGACCCTAACGTGATCCCCCTGTCCGCAGGCAATCCTGCCCCGGACGCCTTCCCCTATGACGCGGTCCAGGCTATCTCTCAAGAATTGCTGCAGAATACCCCCATCGAGGCGCTCCAGTACGGCGTCACTGAGGGCTACACTCCTCTGCGGCAGCATCTGCTGGGCTACATGAAGGAAAAGCACCATGTGGGGAGCGAAAACGATGACATCCTCATCACCAGCGGTGCCCAGCAGGTGATGGACCTGCTGACCAAGACCCTTTTGAACGAAGGGGACACGGTGCTGTGCGAAGCCCCCAGCTTCATTGGCTCCCTGAACACTTTCCGTTCCTATCGGGCCAACTTGGTGGGCATCCCCATGGAAGAGGACGGCATCGACACCCAGAAGCTGGAAGAAGCCCTGAACCGGGAAAAGAACGTGAAGTACCTCTACACCATCCCCAACTTCCAGAACCCCTCCGGCATCACCATGAGCCTGGAGAAGCGGAAGAAGGTCTACGAGCTGTGCCGGGACCACGGAGTCATTGTGCTGGAGGATAACCCCTATGGCGATCTGCGCTTCGCCGGGGAAGACGTGCCCTCCATCAAGTCTTTGGATACAGAAGGCGTGGTCATGTACGCCGGTTCTTTCTCCAAGGTGATCTCTCCCGGAATGCGGGTGGGCTATGCCATCGGACCCAAGGAGGTCATCCAGAAGATGGTGGTCTGCAAGCAGGGCGAGGACGTCCACTCCAATATGTGGGCCCAGATCGTCTGCCACCGGATCATGACCCAGTACGACTACGAGGCTCATTTGAATCACCTTCGTGAGATCTACCGCCGGAAGAGCAGCGTCCTGCTGGAAGCTATGGAGCAGTACTTCAAGCCGGTGGGTATCACCTGGAGCAAGTTTGAGGGCGGTCTGTTTGCTTGGTGCACGCTGCCTGACGGCATCGACATGCTGGACTTTGTAAAGCGGGGCATGGAGAAAAAGGTCTGCGTGGTGCCCGGCACCGCTTTCCTCACCGACGAGACCCAGCCTTGCAACGCTTTCCGCATCAACTTCTCCACACCCACTGACGAACAGTTGAAGGAGGGCATCCGGTTGTTGGCGGAGACCCTTCAGGATATGACGAAATAAGGAGATACACTATGGAAACTCAACAGAAAAAGCGTGTGCTCAGTTTGATTCAGCCCACGGGCACCTTTACCCTGGGCAACTACCTGGGCGCTTTGAAAAACTTTGTCCGCCTTCAGGACGACTACGAGTGCGTTTACGGTCTGGCGGATCTTCACGCCATCACCGTGCGACAGGAGCCTGCTGATTTCCGGAAGAACACCCTGTCCGCCTACGCTCTGCTGCTGGCTATGGGAGTGGATCTGGAAAAGTCCATTTTCTTCATCCAGAGCCAGGTGCCGGAACACGCTCAGCTGGCCTGGGTCCTCAACTGCTACACCCAGTTCGGTGAGCTTTCCCGGATGACCCAGTTCAAGGATAAATCCGCTAAGCACGCCGACAACATTAATGCCGGTCTGTTCACCTATCCTTGCCTGATGGCTGCCGACATTCTGCTGTACCAGGCGGACTACGTGCCTGTGGGCGCCGACCAGAAGCAGCATTTGGAGCTGACCCGGAACATCGCCGAGCGCTTCAACGGCCTGTACAGTCCCACGTTTGTAGTGCCCGAGCCCATTATTCCCAAGCATGGCGCCCGGATCATGTCCTTGCAGGATCCCACCAAGAAGATGTCCAAGTCTGACGAGAACGTCAACTCCTTCATCACCATTCTGGATGACCCGGACGCTATCCTGCGGAAGTTTAAGCGTGCCGTCACCGACAGCGACGCCACCGTCCGCTTTGACCCGGAGAACAAGCCCGGTGTTTCCAACCTGATGGCCATTTACTCTACCATCACCGGGGAGACCATGGAGGAGATCGAGAACAAGTTCGCTGGTAAGGGCTATGGCGAGTTCAAGCCCGCCGTGGCGGAAGTGGTCATCGAAGAACTGCGTCCTATCCAGGAGCGGTATAACCAGCTCATCGCTGACAAGGCGTATCTGGAGCAGTGCTATAAGGATAACGCCCCGAAAGCGGAACGCATTGCCCGGAAAACCTTGCAGAAGGTAATGAAGAAAGTGGGCTACCTGCCCCTGTGACCGCGAAGCGGCGTAAAAGTTTTTGATCAAACTTTTTTCAAAAAGTTTGCAGGGTGTGGGACAGAGTCCCACGGCCTTGACAGGCGAAGCCGAAAAAAATGAGGCCACCCAGCCGCAGGCGCCC
>HF972653.1:32208-32743 GCA_000432995.1 Clostridium sp. CAG:1013 | reverse complement strand
CACCCAGCCGCAGGCGCCCGAAGGGCGGCAGGCAGGGAGGTCGGCCGGTTCCCATCAAACAGAAAATCCCGCAAGTCCAAATGGCTTGCGGGATTTTTGCATGAAAAAGCGGAGGAACATTGCGTCCCTCCGCTTTTTGTTTTTTCACTTACTTGTCGATGTACTCCCGCACAAAGAAGTCGGCGCCGATGCGCTCACAGATGTGCTTGCACTCATCGATCTCTTCCTTGGGCATGGTGCTGACCACAGTCATGCGCACGTGGGGAACGTTCAGCACCGCGCTAGCGGTGAATTTCAAAATAGCGGGGAAGGCGTCCAGCCCAAACTTACTGTGGCAAACCGCGTCGTAGCCTTCCGGAGTGCTGGCGTTCAGGCTGACGGATACCGCGTCCACTCGACCATCCAGTTCTAAAGCAGCGTTGCGGCCAGTGATCAGGTCTGCCAGACCGTTGGTATTGATGCGGATGAAGTGAGAACCGTTAGCCTTCAGCTGGTCACACAGCCACATCATGTCGTCCCAACGGCAGGCGGGCTC
>HF972653.1:25701-32158 GCA_000432995.1 Clostridium sp. CAG:1013 | reverse complement strand
AGCTGTTCAGGTCCCGGCGGCAAAGGTCTTCCCAGATCTCCTCCTTGGTGGGCTCGGCGCTTTTGTACCAGAGATTCTTGGCGTACAGACTGCCGGAACTGTTCTGCCGCAGACAGAAATCACAGGCGTTGCAGCACTGGTTGGTCATGTTCACATAGAGGTTTTTCTCGTATTCGTAGGTGATGGACGCAACGTAGTTATTCTCTTCCATTGGTATCAATCCTTTCTCATGCGATCCCAAACAGCCTGCGGGTGTTTTCTCCGGCGATCTCTACCACCGCCTGGGGGTCCATGCCCCGCAGTTCTCCGATCTTCTCCGCCACATGGGCGATGAGGGAGGAGTCGTTTCGTTTTCCTCGATGGGGTACCGGCGCCATGTAGGGAGCGTCGGTCTCCAACAGCAACCGGTCCAGAGGTAAGTTCTGGGCCACTTCCACCGCGTGACGGGCGTTTTTAAAGGTGACCACACCACCCAGTCCGATGTACATCCCCAGCTTGAGGATCTCCCGGGCAGTCTCCCAGCTTCCGGAGAAGCAGTGAACCACTCCGGCAGGCTGGTATTTCTGGAGGAATTCCAGCACGTCAGCGTGAGCTTCCCGGTCGTGGATCACCACGGGTACCGCCAGTTCTTTCGCCAATTCCAGCTGAGCGGCAAACACTTCCTTCTGACGGTCCTTAGGGCACTCGTCCAGCCAGTGATAGTCCAGGCCAATCTCTCCCAGAGCCACGATCTTAGGCTCTTTCAGCATCTCCCGGACTTGGGTGAGCCAGTCCTCCGGCAGGTCTCGGGCGCACTCCGGATGGATGCCTACCCCGCCGTAGATGTAGTCGTACCGGCGGGTCAGCTCCACAGTGGCCCGGCAGCCTTCCAGGTCGGCGCCCATGTTGATGACGCCGCTGACTCCTTTTTCTTGCAGCACCCAGCCCAGAAGCTGTTCCCGGTCTTCATCAAACTGGGAATCGTCGTAGTGGGCATGGGAATCAAAAATGGAATGTATCATTGTTTTCTGTACCTTTTCTCAATGTTTCCGTGGGACCAGATCAGCCATGCCAGACCGGCGGTACAGGCCAGAACTGCCACGATGGCCGCTGCCAGGGGATGAGCCAGTCCCAAAAGTCCTCCCAGCCACCAGGGTAGGGAGTAGAGGAGGAAAAGGCGGCTGTGAGCCTTGTTGTAGGCGGGAACATCGGTGACAGTGTCTTTCGGCACCTTTTCTCCGGACCAGAACCACATGGGTTCCTCACGCCGTGAAGCGTACAATCCCATTCCCAGGAAAAGTCCAGCACAAAACCACATGCATACCAGCATGATAATATTTCCCGCCATGTTTCGTTCCTCCTCTGAAAAACAAATCTGGTTTAGCAGAGCTTAGCGCCTGCGGGGATGGAGTCATCCACGATCATCAGGTGCAGGCACTCCTCGCCCTTTTCCGTGTGGACGGCGGACAGCAGCATACCGCAGCTTTCCAGGCCCATCATCTTTCGGGGAGGCAGGTTCACAATAGCCACCAGGGTTTTACCAATGAGGTCCTCAGGCTCGTACCACTTGTGGATGCCGGAGAGAATCTGCCGGTCAGTACCGGTGCCGTCATCCAAAGTAAAGCGCAGCAGTTTGGCGCTCTTCTTCACGGCTTCGCAGGCCTTTACCTTCACGGCGCGGAAATCGCATTTGCAGAAAGTGTCGAAATCCACCGGCTCGGTGAGCTGGGGCTCCACTTCAATGGCGGGCTTGGGCTTGCGGGCTTCTTCCATGGCTACCACCTTGTCCATCACTTCATTGATGTCCAGGCGGGCAAAGAGAATCTCCGGCTTGTCGGTGACCTTGTTCCCGCTGGGATACAGACCGGTCTTGACCTGATCGTCCCAATCACGGGGCTGGGCGTTCAGCTGCTGGAAGATCTTCTCGCAGGTGCCGGGCATGAAGGGCTGGAGCAGAGAAGCGCCCAAGCAGACGCAGTCTACCAGGTTGTAGAGCACGGTTGCCAGACGAGACTTGGTGTCCTCGGACTTGGCCAGCACCCAGGGCATGGTCTCGTCGATATATTTGTTGCACCGCTTGAACAGGGTGAAGATTTCGGTGATAGCGTCGGCCACCTTCAGGTCGGCCATCTTTGCGGCGGCCTTGTCACGGCAGGCGGCGGCCACAGCCTTCAGGTCATCGTCCACGGCCTCGGTGACACCGGTGTTGGTCACCACGCCGTCAAAGTACTTGTTGCTCATGGAGATGGTCCGGTTCACCAGGTTGCCCAGGGTGTTGGCCAGGTCGGAGTTGGTCCGCTCCGCTACCAGTTCCCAGGTCAGGTTACCGTCGTTGTCGTAGGGCATCTCGTGGAGCAGGAAGTACCGCACCGCGTCCACACCGAACATATCCACCAGGTCATCAGCATAGATGATGTTGCCTTTGGACTTACTCATCTTGCCGCCGTTCATCAGCAGCCAGGGATGACCGAACACCTGCTTGGGCAGAGGCAGGTCAAGAGCCATCAGGAAAATGGGCCAGTAAATGGTGTGGAAGCGGATGATGTCCTTGCCGATCAGGTGCAGGTCGGCGGGCCACAGCTTCCCGAACTGCTCTGTGCTTTCCTCGCCGCAGTGGTAGCCGATGCCGGTGATGTAGTTGGTCAAAGCGTCCAGCCACACATACACCACGTGCTTGGGATCGAAGTCCACGGGGATGCCCCATTTAAAGGAGGTACGGGACACGCACAGATCCTGCAAACCGGGCAGCAGGAAGTTGTTCATCATCTCGTTCTTCCGGGCCACAGGCTGGATGAACTCGGGATGGGCGTTGATGTGGTCGATAAGCCGCTGAGCGTACTTGCTCATCTTGAAGAAGTAGGCTTCTTCCTTGGCGGGATGGACTTCCCGGCCGCAGTCGGGGCACTTGCCGTCCACCAGCTGGCTCTCGGTCCAGAAGCTCTCACAGGGAGTGCAGTACAGGCCCTCGTAGGCGCCCTTGTAGATGTCGCCCTTGTCGTAGAGGTACTTGAAGATCTTCTTTACCTGCTCCTCGTGATAATCGTCAGTGGTGCGGATGAAGTGATCGTAGGAGACATTCATCAGGTCGAACTGACCCTTGATGATGCCGGCCACTCGGTCCACGAATTCCTTAGGGGTGACGCCTTCCGCTTCTGCCTTCAGCTCGTTTTTCTGGCCGTGCTCATCGGTACCGGTCTGGAAAAACACGTCGTAGCCTTCCATTCGCTTAAAACGGGCGATGCTGTCCGCCAAGACGATCTCGTACACGTTGCCGATGTGAGGCTTGCCGGACGTGTAAGCAATGGCTGTTGTCAAATAATACTTCCCTTTGTTGCTCATAGTGTGAAAACCCTCCATCCCGCCCAGGGGGCGGCTGTATTCCTGAAAAAAGAGATCCCGTTTTTTACCGGAAGATCAGCACGGAAAAAACCGTGGCAACCATCAACACCACCAGGACCCATGCGGTGACGCGGACAAACCATTTTCTTCTCTTGTCGTTGTAGCCTTTCATAGTGTTCCCGCCTTTCTTCCGGCCAACGTGCCAAAAGCCGATAATTATCAAATAGTTTACCATTTTTCTCCCGGTTTGTAAATCCCTTGTTTTGAGGACATCATACGACGAAAAAGGCCGCCGGTCTCCCGACAGCCTTCTTTTTGCTTTCTATATAAATTAATTGATTACCCTTTTAAAAAGTTACTTCCAATAAAGTTCCAGGGGCAGCGCCACATACCTCCGTTGGGAACCCACATCGTGCCAAATTACTCCCACCATCCAAAGCTGACCGTGGCTGTCTACAAAAAGTTGGGCGCCCTTCATGGAACATGGGCTGCTGAAAAACAGCTCGTCAATAGGAGTCTCCCAGTCCTCGAAGCCGTAGCTGGCGGGGTAGAGGGTCATTTCCCGCAGGTTATCTGTATAGGAGTCGTATCCGTAGTTTTCCTGGTAATATGCCGCGTAGCCGTTGAAAGCCTTCTCCAATGCAGTCCGGGCTGCCTGCTGGTACTCCTCCAGAGTATGACCGGATTTCTCCAGCAGGGAAGCGCTGTCTATCTGCTGGCCGGTGGCCGTGTCCACGTTCCAGATCCGGTAGTCGATGTCCTCGTAGGTGCGGTCGAAGGTCACCAGGGACAACACCCCATGAGACATGCCGGTGAAGTAGCCCAGCTGTATACAGTTGGGAGAATACCCGGAACCCACGTTCTGCTGGACCCAGCTCAGAGTCTCAAAATAGGTCTCGTTGATGGAATTGTGGATCTGCTGCACGTCCACGCTGTCCAGTTGGATCTGGGGGATGTGGTAGGTGTAAATCTGGCCGTTTGCTTCAAACAGGGTGTCCTGGATGGGTTTCACCGGGAAATCCCCCAGGACGGCCCCTTCCGGGAGCAGGTCCAAAAAGCTGTGAAGGACGGCGGCTGCTTCCGCACGGGTCAGGGTCCCTTGGGGACGAAGTTTTCCGCCGTCTCCCTTCAAAACCCCGGCGCCTACTGCCCAGTCAAGAGCGGTCCGGGCGTAGGAGGAGATCTCCCCAGCATCGGAGAATCGGTCCGCCACCCCTTTCTGGACGGCGGTGTCCATTCCCAGCTTTTCCAAATAGTTGTAGAGGATTACAGCTCCGTCCTGGCGGGTGAGAGGAGCGGCCGGGGAGAAGTTTTCTAGAGTGGGGGTGTTATAAGTGAACTCTCCCATGCCGGTGCCGCTGACGATCCCCCAGGCGGCGGCCCATTCCACCGGCTCAGCGTACCAGGCGCCTGATTCTACGTCGACGAAGCGGCAATCCCGATACCGGTCGGGCGTGATCCTTTCCCGGTTGGCTAGGACAGTCACCAGCATAGCCCGGCTCATAGGGGAGTCAGGCTCGAAGGTGGTGTTCGTTGTCCCGGAGAAATACCCGGCATCAACGGCCCACATCACGTGGTCGTGGAACCAGTCACTAGTGGAAACATCGGTAAAGGGGCCTTGCTCCTGAGAAACGGAGAGGGCGTTTCCCTCAGGTGGGATCTCATCCGCCGATCCCACACTGGAAGCGGGAGCGGCCGCGCAACCGAAAAGAAGAAGCACACTTAACATAACACAGAGAGTGGTGACGAATGTTTTCTTTTTCATAAGTACATCAACCTCCTTTATGCCCACGGCCCAATACACCGGATCGCATATGATTATCTCCTGTTCCTCTCTATCCATAAGAATACCATAACGGTCACAAAGGTTGCAAAAGATCCACAGAAATTTTAAAAGAATTTCGAAAAAAATAGAGCTCCTCCTTAAATGAACTGTCAGATGATTTTTAGGGACGGTTCTGGTTTGACAATCCGCCCCGGCTGTACTAAACTGGTTCCATTATCATCATTTGAAAAAAGGCGGGACATTACCATGGAATATAAAGAAATGAGCTGCCTTGCCATCCACGATATTTCTGGGGTGGGCAAGTGCTCTTTGACAGTGGCCCTGCCGGTGCTTTCCTGCTGCGGGGTGGAAACTTCCGTCATGCCTACGGCGGTGCTCTCCACTCATACCGGCGGCTTTACCGGCTTCACCTATCGGGATCTTACCGGCGACTTGCTTCCCATGGCGGAGCACTGGAAAAAGATCGGCTGCCGGTTCGGTTCCCTTTACAGCGGCTTTTTGGGCAGCGCCGGGCAGATCGATCTGGTGGAGCAGATCTTTGACTGGTTCAAGGAAGAGGATACCCTCATCATGGTGGATCCGGTGATGGGGGATGGTGGGAAGCTTTACCAGACCTACACCCAGGAAATGGCCGACGGCATGGAGCGGCTCTGCCGGAAAGCGGATATTGTAGTTCCCAACATGACCGAGGCCTGTCACCTGCTGGGGAAGGAGTACGATCCGGGCCCTTATACCCGAGATAAGGTGGAGGAGATCTTGAAAAAGCTGTGTGAAATGGGCCCGAAGATGGCGGTGCTCACTGGGGTGTGGCTGAAAGCCGGCAGCTTGGGGACGGCCTGCTTCGATTCCCGCACTGGCCGGATGGAGCTGTTCCTCACAGACCGAATTGACGGATTCTATCATGGCACCGGAGACCTGTTTGCTTCGTCGCTGCTGGGTGGACTGCTTAACGGCGTGACTTTGGAGGAGGCCTGTGAGACCGCCACGGAATTTACCTGGCGCACCATCGAGACTACCTTTGAGAAAAGCCCTGACCACCGTTTTGGTCCTAAATTCGAGGTTCACCTGCCCTGGTTGGCGGAAAAAATGGAAGCGTGTAGAAAAAGTGTTGCAAACCGTCCGAATTTACGGTAAAATAATCTAAGGCTGCTTTTCTGATTTAAAGCGCCAGAAAACACCGGTGGAAACATTTTTTGAAATACCGCCGGGAAGGAAGGTTTGGGAGACCATGGAACCAAGGTTTTTTCAAAAAGACATTGAGACGATGAAGCGAGCGGACATCGAGGCGCTACAGCTTCGCCGTCTGCGCTGGATGGTGGATTACTGCTACAACAACGTTCCCTTTTACCATGA
>HF972653.1:23374-25665 GCA_000432995.1 Clostridium sp. CAG:1013 | reverse complement strand
GGATCACCTCTGGCGATAAGATCAAGACGCTGTCGGATATCCAGTACATCCCCTTTACCACGAAAGATGATATTCGGGACAACTATCCCTTTGGGATGCTGGCGGTGCCTATGAAGGACATCGTGCGCATCCACGCCTCTTCGGGCACCACAGGCAAGCCCACGGTGGGCGCCTATACCCGGCAGGACATCGAGAACTGGTCCGATTTTGTGGCCCGTATTGTCACCGCCTCCGGTGTCACCGAGGAGGATATCATTCAGATTTCTTTCGGTTACGGTCTGTTCACGGGAGCCCTGGGGCTTCACTTCGGCCTGGAAAAAGTGGGCGCCACAGTGATCCCCGCTTCCTCTGGCAACTCGGAAAAGCAGTTGATGATGATGCGGGATTTCGGCGTCACCGGTCTGGTGGCAACTCCTTCCTACGCCCTGTATCTGGGCGAACTGGTGCGGGAGAGCCCCTATCCCAAGGAAGCCTACGCCAAGCTGAAATACGGAATTCTGGGCAGCGAGGGCTGTACGGAGGAGATGCGGCAGCGCATCGAGGAGAACCTTGGAGTCACCGTGACGGACAACTACGGCATGACCGAGCTGACCGGCCCCGGCGTCTCCGGCGAGTGCCATCTGCGGTGCGGCCTCCATTTTGCGGAGGACGCTTTCCTGCCGGAGATTATCGACCAGGACACCCTGGAGCAGAAAGCCCCCGGAGAGGTGGGCGAGCTGGTAGTCACCACTCTGACTCGCCTGGGCATGCCGGTGCTGCGGTACCGGACTAAGGACATCACCCGGCTGAACTACGAGCCCTGCGCCTGCGGTCGTACCCATGTGCGTATGGATAAAGTTATGGGCCGCACCGATGATATGCTTATCATCAAAGGCGTCAACGTGTTCCCCTCTCAGATCGAGAGCGTGCTGGTGGGCACGGAGAACGTTGGGCCCCACTATCAGCTGGTGGTGCGCAAGAAGAATTATTTGGATACTTTGGAAGTGAAAGTGGAGCTTGTGGACGCTTCTCTGCTGGAGAGCTTCGGTGAGCTTCAGAGGCTTCAGAAGAACATACATGACCGCCTGAAGAGCGTGCTGGGTTTGGAGACCCAAGTGACCCTGGTGTCTCCCAAGAGCCTGGAGCGGTTCCAGGGCAAGGCCAAGCGGGTGCTGGATCTGCGGAATCAGCCCCAGGAACAATGAGGAAGGAAGAGTCAAATGAAAGAATTGTATCTGGGCAACGAAGCGGTTGCCAGAGGCCTGTATGAGGCCGGTGTCCGGGTGGTATCCGCCTATCCCGGCACCCCCAGCACGGAAATCACCGAAGCCGCGGTGAAGTATCCGGAGATCTACTGCGAGTGGGCTCCCAACGAGAAGGTGGCTACCGAGACCGCCTGCGGCGCTTCCATCGGCGGTGCCCGGTCCTTCTGCGCCATGAAGCATGTGGGCTTGAACGTGGCGGCGGACCCTCTGTTCACTATGAGCTATATCGGTGTCAACGGAGGCATGGTCCTGGCTGTGGCCGACGATCCCGGCATGCATTCCTCCCAAAACGAACAGGATTCCCGCAACTATGCCCGGGCAGCCAAGGTTCCCATGCTGGAGCCCGCGGATTCCGCTGAATGTAAGGAGTTCACCAAATTGGCCTACGAGCTTTCCGAGCAGTTCGATACCCCGGTGATCCTCCGGCTGACCACCCGCATCGCCCATTCCCGGAGCATCGTGGAGAACGGGGAGCGGAAAGAGCTGCCTTTGAAAGAATATAAGAAAGACCCCTCCAAAAACGTGATGCTTCCCGCTTTCGCTAAGCCCAAACATGAGAAGGTGGAAGCCCGTACTCAGACTCTCATCGCCTATGCGGAGACCACCTCTCTCAACAAGGTGGAAAACAACGGCGCTAAAGTGGGCGTCATCGCTTCCGGCGCTGTATATCAGTATGTGAAAGAGGCCATGGGGGACAGCGTCAACTATTTGAAGCTGGGTCTGGTGTATCCCCTGCCTGTGAAGCTGATCCAGGACTTTGCCGCCTCCTGCGAGACCGTCTATGTAGTGGAGGAGCTGGACGAGTTTGTGGAGGCACACTGCAAGGCCATTGGCGTGAAGGTCATCGGCAAGGACTTGTTCCCCCGCTGCGGGGAGTTCTCCCAGAAACTGGTGAAAAAGCTCCTCACCGGGGAAGAAGCCCAGTGTGTCTCCCTGGATACCGAGATTCCTGTGCGGCCTCCCGTCATGTGCTGCGGCTGTCCCCACCGGGGCGTGTTCTACGCTCTGAAGCGGGAGAAGGTCTATGTCAGCGGTGACATCGGCTGG
>HF972653.1:22799-23358 GCA_000432995.1 Clostridium sp. CAG:1013 | reverse complement strand
GGCTGCTACACCCTGGGAGCTTCCGCTCCTCTGGGCGCCATGGATACCTGCATCTGCATGGGCGCTTCCGTGTCTGCTCTCCACGGCTACAACAAGGCCCGGGGAGAAGAAGGGGAGAAGAAGGCCGTGGCCGTCATCGGCGACTCCACCTTCGCCCATTCCGGCATCACCAGCCTGGTGGACATTGCTTACAACCGTTCCAACTCCGTGGTGATTGTGCTGGACAACTCCATCACCGGCATGACCGGCCACCAGCAGAACCCCACCACTGGCTACAATATTAAAGGCGAACCCGCTGCCGCCATTGACCTGGAGGCTCTGTGCCATGCCATCGGCATCAACCGGGTCACCGTGGTGGACCCCTACGACCTGAAGGAAGTCACCCGTGTACTGAAGGAAGAGCTGGCCGCTGAGGAACCCTCCGTGATTATCAGCCGCCGTCCCTGCGCCCTGCTGAAGTACGTGAAGCACGCTCCGGCCCTGAAGGTGGACCAGGACAAGTGCATCGGCTGCAAGGCCTGCCTGGGTATCGGCTGCCCTGCCATCAGCTATCGTGACG
>HF972653.1:18067-22794 GCA_000432995.1 Clostridium sp. CAG:1013 | reverse complement strand
ATCAGCTATCGTGACGGCAAGGCTGTCATCGACGGCACTCAGTGCGTGGGCTGCGGCGTGTGCAAGACCCTGTGCCCCAAAGAGGCTATCGGCTGAGAACGCGGGAACGTGAAATTGTTTGGATAAGCAAAGGTGGTAACTACTTATGAATAAAAGCGTTATGATTGTCGGCGTGGGAGGACAGGGCACCCTGCTCGCCAGCCGTATCCTGGGCGACGCCATGATGGACCAGGGTTTTGACGTGAAGGTCAGCGAGGTCCACGGCATGAGCCAGCGGGGCGGTTCCGTGGTCACCTATGTGCGCTACGGCGACAAAGTGTATTCCCCCGTCATCGAGACAGGCGAGGCCGATGTGGTCCTGGCTTTCGAACAGCTGGAAGCCGCTCGTTTCCTGCCCTATTTGAAGGAGGGCGGCGTGGTGGTCACCAGCACCCAGCGGATCGACCCCATGCCCGTGGTCACCGGCGCCAAGGAATACCCCCAGGGGCTGATCTCTCAGATGGAAGAAAAGGGTGTCAAGGTCCTGGCGGTGGACGCTCTGGCTTTGGCGGAGGAAGCTGGTTCTTCCAAGGCTGTGAACGTGGTGCTCATCGGTGCCATGGCCAAGCGCCTGGGCGGCAAGAAGGAGGACTGGCTCAAAGCAGTGGAGCGCTGCGTGCCTCCCAAGTTCCTGGAGATGAACCAGAAAGCCTTTGAGTTGGGCTGGAACGCCTGAGTCTTTTTGAATAGCGCCGGGGCATTCCCGGAGAACATACAGCAGAGAAAGGAACACCTACCCATGCCAAATTATTTTGAACCGGAGATCGAATGCGCTTCACGGGAGACCCTGCGGGAGATCCAATCCAAGCGGCTGGTCCAGGCTGTCAAGCGCTGCTATGAGAACGTGCCCTTCTACAAGAAGAAGTTCGATGAGATCGGCCTGAAGCCTGAGGATATTCACTCCATCGACGATCTGACCAAACTGCCCTTCACCACCAAACAGGACCTGCGGGACACCTATCCCTTTGGTCTGGTGGCTGTGCCTCGGAGCGAACTGGCTCGTGTCCACGCTTCCTCCGGCACTACTGGCAAGCAGACCGTGGTGGCCTACACCCAGAACGACCTGGATGTGTGGTCCCGCAGCGCTGCCCGTGCCATTGTGGGCACAGGCGGCACCAAGGAGGACTTCGTCCATGTGTCCTATGGTTACGGTCTGTTTACCGGTGGTCTGGGACTTCACGATGGCGCTGAGAAGCTGGGCGCCACGGTAATCCCCGTGTCCTCCGGCAATACCAACCGCCAGGTGCAGATCCTTCAGGATTACGGTTCGGATATTTTGTGCTGCACTCCTTCCTATGCCATGTACATCGGTGAGACGGTGCGTGACAAGGGCATTGATCCCAAGACTTTGAAAGTGCGGATCGGCATTTTCGGCGCCGAGCCCTGGACAGAGGAGATGCGCCGGGAGATCGAGAAGGCCCTGGCTATTAAGGCTTACGACATTTACGGCTTGTCTGAGATCGCCGGCCCCGGCGTCGCCTGCGAATGTGAGGAACAGGCGGGCATGCATGTCCAGGAAGATTTCTTCTTCCCGGAGATCATCGACCCTGTCACCGGCGAGCAGCTTCCCGACGGGGAAGAGGGCGAGTTGGTGTTCACCTGCATCGGCAAGGAAGCCCTGCCCCTGCTGCGCTACCGGACCCGGGACATCTGCTCCCTGACTCACGAGCCCTGCAAGTGCGGTCGTACTCTGGTGCGCATGAACAAGCCCAAGGGCCGTACCGACGACATGCTCATTATTCGGGGCATCAACGTGTTCCCCTCTCAGATCGAGAGTGTGCTGCTTGATCTGGGCATGGATCCCAACTACCGCATGATCGTGGACCGGAAGAACAACCTGGATACTCTGGAAGTCCAGGTGGAGATGAATGAGAGCATGTTCGCTGACACCGTCCGCAGCCTGGAGCGTGTGGAACGCAACATCGCTGACGCTCTCCACTCCACTTTGAACATCGCTGCCAAGATTACCCTGCTGGAGCCCAAGTCCATTGAACGCAGCGAGGGTAAGGCTAAGCGTGTTATCGACCGGCGGAATTTGGGGTAAAAATCCCATATCGACAAACCGGTTTCCTTTTGGTATAATAGTTACAGAAAAAAGCGGAGGCCCTTTGGGGCCGGAGTTTCAAGGAGAGGACGTGACTGTATGCAGATCCAGCAGCTTTCTGTATTTATCGAGAACAAGCCCGGCCGCATGGCGGAAGTGACCGAGGTACTGGCCGAGGCCCAGATCGACATCCGTGCCATTTCCGTGGCTGACACCCGGGATTTCGGCATCCTGCGGGTGATCGTTGACAAGCCCAAGGAGGCCGTGGAGGCTCTGAAATCCCACGGTATGACCGTTACCCTGACCAAGGTCATTGCCGTAGGCATCGACGACAAGCCCGGCGCTTTCTCCAAGGCGGTGCGCCTGCTCTCCAACGAGGGCTTCGACGTGGAGTACATGTACGCTTTCATCAGCCGGGACAAGGGCAAGGCTTTTGTTATCATCCGGGTGGACAACGGCCAGAAGGCCGCGGAAGCTCTCCATGCCAACGGTTTTGAGATCCTGGCGCCCGAGACCATTTATTCCATGTAACATAGCAACAGCTGTAAAGAGCTGGTCCTGTTTTGGGACCGGCTCTTTTTTGTTGCCTGAATGTGCCTAGGTGCGCACCCTTTTTTCGGTGCCGCATAAGCTGTACCAAGGGGACAAGGTCCGAGAGACCGGACCCTAAAAAATCATGGAAAGGGGTAATCGACTTGGCAGAAGAGATGATGGGCAAGGCCTGTGATTTGCGCGACGGCCTGAGCCCTCTTCCCAAGGACCCGGTGCCCGGTATGGCATATGTGCCCTTCCAGCAATGGGGCGAGGAGCTGCTCCCCATGGAACGGGCTTTGGACGCTGGGACGCTGTTTCCCGTTTTGGATAAACCCTTTTACGGTAGAAGGGGGGCACCCAGGTGAACGAAGAACAACTGCTGCGCAGACGAGTATACGCTGCCCGGTTCGCCTGCTGGGAGCTCCACTTGTTTTTGGATACCCACCCCAATAACAAGGAAGCCGCCCGCAAGCTGGAAGAATACAGCGCTAAGGCAGACCGGTTGAAGAAAGAGTTCGAGGAGAAGTACGGCCCTCTGGGAGATCTGAGCCAGGAGACCAGCCGCTGGGCGTGGGTCAGCGACCCCTGGCCCTGGGAAAAGGAGGGGAACTGACCCATGTTTGTCTATGAGAAACGACTGCAATATCCAGTTCACATCAAGAACACCAACCCTCGCTTGGCCAAGATGATCATCAGCCAGTACGGCGGTCCTCACGGGGAAATTGGCGCGTCTCTGCGGTATCTCAGCCAGCGGTATACCATGCCTCTCCCAGAATTGAAAGCGATCCTCACCGATATAGGTACAGAAGGGTCACTATGGGCCAAGGACATCTCTAAAAAAAGTGAAGAAATTGTTAAAAGTATTGTTGACTTTCCAAATGGAACATGCTATTATACTGTCGAAGAAACAAGTTTAGGAAAATTGTTTCGTAGAATGAGAGGGAGGGGTGAGCGGTGAATATCCGAGAAATCGCAAAGCTGGCAGGAGTTTCTATCTCCACGGTGTCCAAGGTCATGAACAAGAAAGACCAGGCAATCAGCGAGGAGACCCGTCAGAAGGTGCTTTCCGTGATGAAGGAAAACCACTATCAGGCGTATTCCG
Organism: Clostridium sp. CAG:1013; assembly: GCA_000432995.1. GTDB lineage: Bacteria > Bacillota > Clostridia > Oscillospirales > Acutalibacteraceae > Acutalibacter. Next base: position 19,075 of record HF972653.1, on the reverse strand, counting down.
GTTCACGCTTCCCCATGAGACCTCACTCGTTCTTGTTGGGGGCCATCCTCTACAAGCGCCCCGGAATGGATGCTTTCCTGGAGGCACTGATGAGAACAGCTTCTCAGGCTGGCTATTCAGTGATCGCTCGGTTTGCGGAGACTCCTCAGGAGGAACAAAACTGTGTGGACACCTTGAAAGGTTATCCTTTGGATGGCGTGGTGGTTTGCAGAGTTCAAGGTTCTGACCTGGACCCGGAAAAATGCTTTGATAGCATTCCCAGTTGCACACTGGATCTGAGTAAACGCCTTTCCCCGTCACTGCCGGGCATCGACTTTGAGCAGTTGGGAAAGGAAGCCACGGAAACGCTGATCAAACGGCGGCATCGTGGGATCTTCTGTGTGGTCCATGGCCATTCTGAGGAAGAGGATCTTTTCGTGGAGGGCTTCCAAAAAGCCTTGGCAAAGAACCATCTGCCTTTCGCGGCGGCTCAGGTCTGCCGGTACGATGGGCGGGGGCTGCCCACCAAACTGCTTCTGGAAAACACCGCAGCTCTCTGCTATGACGTGGACCTGGCTGGCAAAGTCTATCAAGAGGCGTTTCGGAAAAATCGAAGGATCCCTCGTTACCTTTCCGTGCTCAGTTTGGCTGAGCGGAAAGTGAGCGGTTTCTTACCCAGCTTGGCAAATTATCTCTTGCCTTTTGAGGAACTGGCTGAACAGGCATGTCGGAGAGTGATCCAGCAGATTGAAGATCCCTCCGCGCCGGCAGCGCCTTGGGAATCTCCTGTCCCTCAGCTGGAAGAGGGGGGGAGCTTAGCGCTTCCGTCTAATGAACGTGGTCAAAAACTGGTGGTGGTTGGTTCCATCAACATGGATACCACCATTGCTTTGGATAAATTCCCCCGCATTGGTCAGACTGCTATTTCCAATTCCCGGATGCTGTGTCCTGGTGGAAAAGGACTGAACCAGGCGGTGGCTGTGGCGAAGCTGGAAGGTTTCCCCGTGCTGATTGGCAAAATCGGAAGAG
>HF972653.1:6901-18049 GCA_000432995.1 Clostridium sp. CAG:1013 | reverse complement strand
GGAAGAGACTACGCAGGCAGTGAGGTGTGGGATCATCTTCAGTCCAGCGGAGTCAACGTGGAATATGTGCGTAGGACCTCCCGGGATTCTACCGGCAACGCGTACATCTGCGTGCAGGAAGGCGGCGAAAGCGGCATCATGGTGTATAAGGGCGCCAACGCTTTGCTCACTTCCGAAGAGATGCGGGACAGTCAAAACGCCTTTGAAGGTGCGGAATATTGTTTGCTTTCCACTGAGTTGGATTTAGATGTGATAGAAACAGCGGCTCAAATTGCTTGGGAGAGGAAGGTGAAGTTGATTGTCAAGCCTGCTGCGTTAGACCGGGTCGAGGACAGCCTGTTGGAGAAAACAGAGATCTTTTTGCCCAACGAGCGTGAAAGTGCCCTGCTCTGTCCCGATGGGAAAAGTTATGAGGAGCAGGCAGCCTTCTTCCTGAAAAAGGGAGCCAAACAGGTGATCGTGACGCTGGGCCATAAGGGCTGTTATTGGACTGATGGAAGCCGCAGCGAGCTGTTCCCGGCGGCTGACTTTGAAACGGTGGATACCACCGGCGCAGCGGACGCGTTTATCGCGGCGCTGGCCGTATGCCTGACAAAGGGCCTGGAGATCCGGGAAGCAATCCGGAGGGCCACTGTGGCAGCTGGTTTCTCCACCACAAAATGGGGAGTTACCGACGCAATGATCGATCGGGATACGCTGGAGTTTCTTTGCTCCGCGCGAAGATAAATAAGCAGTAGTTTTTTCAAGGAGGAAAACTGTCATGAAAAAAGTTTTGTCCATGCTGTTGGCAGTCGCTCTGCTGACAACAACGCTGGTGGGCTGCTCCAATAACGGCGGCCAGTCCAGCACCGCTTCTGGAACTTCCAGTTCCACTACCACTGAGGGATCCCAGGCTGAGGCCGGTGAGACCGATGGCCAGATCAATGACGGAAAGCCTGTTACTATTCAGGTGGCTGTCAGCGGCAGCGCTCAGGAGATTGAGATCCATCAGCAGAAGTTTGACCAGTACACCAAGGAGAACCCCAACGTGACCATCGAGCCTGTGGACATCGGCGCCGAGCGTTTCCAGAAGCTGATGACTCTGGTCAGCTCCGGCACTGCTCCTGACATCATTTACATCAACGAATGGTGCTACTCTTTGGCTTACCGCAATGTTCTGATGGGATTGGATGATTTCATTGCCAATGATTCCGAGTTCGATCTGAACCAGTTCCCCGAGTCCTTGCTGACTCCTCTCCGTTACGAGGATAAGCTGTATGCTCTGCCTCAGGAAGTGTCTCCTTTTGTCATGTACTACAATAAGGACATGTTTGAGGCTGCTGGCGTGGAGCTTCCCACGGATGATTGGACCATTGACGACTTCTACGCTGCTGCGAAGGCTTTGACTGATCCCGAAAAGAAGGTTTATGGTTATCGTCATCCCGGCGCTTGGGCCGACCAGGTTTTGGGTTGGTTCTCCCGCGCTGGTGTGGAGTACGATATCAGCGGTACTGAGGTGAAGGGCCTGGATACTCCCGAGGCTCTGGAAGCTCTTCAGTTCCTGTATGACATGGTCGTAGTGGACGGACTGTCTCCCAACCCTGCTGCACTGACTGCTATGGGCAAGGGTGCTGACGCCCTCTTCCGCAATCAGTCTGTTGCTATGGAATCCGCTGGTCTGTGGATGCTGCCCACCTATAAGGCAGATCCCCTGGATTTCGAATGGGATGTTGTTCGGATGCCCATGGATAAGAACCAGAAGACCAAGGCTGGCATTCTGAACTGGGGTATCTCCAGCGCTACTAAGAATCCCGAAGTTTCTTGGGATGTGCTGAAGTTCCTGGTTGGACCCGAAGGCATGCGCATTGTTGCTGAGAGCAACATGGCTCTGCCCGGAAGCAATGACGAAGCTGCTAACCAGATCGTTCTGGATTCCAAGTTCCCGGAGAACGTTCAGGCTTTCGTGGACTCCGTGCCGGATGTTGATATGACCGACCAGCTGTCTATTTATCGTACCGAGGTGAATACCAAGCTGCAGGAGATCGTCGACAAAATGCTGATTGGTGAGAGCACTCCTGAAGAGACCCAGGAAAAACTCATCACTGAGATCAATGCCATCCTGGCTGGCTAAAGGCTGAGTGGCATCATAAGAAAGACGGGGAAAGAGGAACTTTTATCATTCAAGTAAAAGTTCCTTTTCCTTTAAAAAGAATTGGGTTTTGTACCGCTACACTTTAGCAATTGAGGTGAAATTTTATTATGGCGGCAAAAATTACCGCGAAAAAAAGGAAGCCCCTGTTAGCCAGTGAGACCTTTTGGGGATATCTCTTCCTGCTGCCTGTGATCATTGGTTTTCTGGTGTTCACCATTTTCCCTGTGGTCATGTCCTTGTATTACAGCTTTACAAATTACGACGGTGTAACACCTGCTAAGTTTGTGGGCTTGCAAAATTATATCGATCTATTTACCAACGGTGACTTCGGAAGTGCCCTGTGGCACACTGTTTATTTCACCATCGGCACTGTGCCCCTGGGAGTGATCCTGGCGGTTGTGGTGGCAGTGCTCCTCAACCAGAAGATCCGTGGCCTGAACCTGTACAAGTCCGCGTTTTTCATTCCGGTAATCGTGTCTTTTACCTCCATTGCGATGGTGTGGCAGTGGCTGTATAACGAGGATTTCGGCCTGATCAACTCCGCTCTGGCCGCTTTGGGCCTGCCCCAGCCTCCCTGGCTGACCAGCAGCGCCTGGGCAATGCCTTCGGTCATCATCATGAGTGTCTGGAAGAGCCTGGGCTTTAACTCGGTGATTCTGCTGGCAGGCGTTCAGGGTGTTTCCTCCGCCGTGTATGAGGCGGCAGATATCGATGGCGCCAACGTGGTGCAGAAATTCTTCCGTATCACTCTGCCCATGCTGAAACCCACCATCATGTTTGTGACCATTATCAGCATGATCAATTCCTTCCAGGCGTTTGACCAGATCTACATCATGACAAAGGGCGGCCCTGGAACCGCTACTCAAGTGGTAAGCTATCTGATCTATATGAATGCGTTCCAGTACTTCAAGCAGGGTTACGCATCGGCTATGGCTTATATCTTGTTCATTATCATCTTCGTGGCCAGTATCATCCAGCTCAAGATCAGTGAGCGGGACGTTTAGTAGGAGGTTGAGATCGTGGAAAGAGTTATGGTACAAAAACGGAAGGGCAGAGGCAAAAAGATCTTTTTCCGCGTCCTTGTTCACGCGATCCTGATCCTTTGCTCCATCACCATGCTGGTGCCCTTTTTGTGGATGATCTCCAGCTCTCTGAAAAACATGGATGAGCTGTTCGCAATTCCCCCAGTGTGGATCCCCAAACATATTGCCTGGGAAAACTATGTGTACATGTTTGAACAGGCACCGTGGGTGACCTATTTCATCAATACGGCCATCATCACTGTGTTTACCATCCTGGGCCAGTTGGTCACCTGCTCTATGGCGGCTTATGCGTTTGCCCGGCTGAAGTTTAAGGGCCGTGACGCTATCTTCATCATTTACCTGGGCACCATGATGATTCCCTTCCAGGTAGTGATGATCCCTCAGTTCCAGATCATCAAAGTGCTGGGGCTGATTGATAACATTTGGTCGCTGATCATTATTGGTATTTTCAACGCTTTCGGCACCTTCTTGCTGCGGCAGTTCTTCCTGACGCTGCCTAAGGAGTTGGAGGAAGCAGCCATGATCGATGGATGCACCTATCCCAGAATTTTCTGGGAAGTGATTCTGAAGAACTCCAAGCCTGCTCTGATGACTTTGGTGATCTTCACCTTCATGAACACTTGGAATGATTTCCTCCGGCCCTTGATCTTCCTGAACTCTCAGGAAAACTGGACTTTGTCTATGGGTCTTGCCAAGTTCCAGGGCACCTATACAACCCAGTGGAACCAGATGATGGCCGGCGCGTTGATTTCCATGCTGCCGATCTTGATTGTGTACATTTTTGCTCAGAAGTATTTTGTTCAGGGAATTGTGATGAGCGGCATTAAGGATTGAGGAAGTCCTTTGACCGCTTGTCAGGGAAGGAGAGATAAACATGAAATTGCCAGAAAATTATATGGAACGCGTGTACGCTGGCTGGATGGGAAAAGTCATCGGTATCCGATTGGGAGCGGCTATCGAGGGCTGGACCTACGAAAAGATCCAGCGGGTGTTCGGCGAACTGTGGGATTACCCCGCACAGTATAAGAACTTTGCCGCTGACGATGACAGCAACGGCCCTGTGTTCTTTGTGCGGGCCCTGGAGGATTGTAAGGATCTCAATAAATTTTCCGCCCAGGACGTGGCGGAGGCGCTGCTCAACTACGCGCCCTTTGAGCACGGTTTCTTCTGGTGGGGCGGCTATGGCATCTCCACCGAGCACACCGCCTATTTGAACCTGCGCAACGGCATTCCCGCTCCTCGCAGCGGCAGTGTTGAGCAAAACGGTTCTACCATGGCGGAACAGATCGGCGGACAGATCTTCATTGATCCGTGGGGCCTTGTGTCTCCCGGCAATCCGGAGCAGGCTGCCAAACTGGCGGAAAAAGCTGCCAGCGTCACCCATGGCGGCAACGGTGTGTGGGGCGGCGTGTATGTGGCCTGCGCCATCAGCTTGGCCTTTGTGGAGCCCGACCTGGAAAAGGTGCTTGAAAAAGCTCTGGATTACATCCCCGCTGACTGCGAGTACGCCAGAGTCGTTCGGGCTGTGACTGACTACTACAAGGAGCATCCTGAGAATTGGCGTGACTGCTTCCAGTACATCTACGAGAATTTCGGCTACGATAAGTATCCCGGAAACTGCCACATCATCCCCAACGCGGCGGTGATGATCCTCTCCATGCTGTATGGTGGCGGTGACTTTGAGCGCACGCTCTGCATCTGCAACATGTGCGGCTGGGACACCGACTGCAACGTGGGCAATGTGGGCTGCATCATGGGTGTCCACTGCGGCCTGGAAGGCATCGACTACGACAAGTGGCGCAAGCCCATTAACGATTTCCTGGCTTGCTCCAGCGTGGTGCCTTCTCTGAACGCCATGGACGTTCCTTACGGCGCCAGCTATTTCGCAAAGATGGCCTATCTCCTGGCTGGGGAGAATCCCCCTGCTCCTTGGGACAAGCTGCTGAACGAGGGTCTGGAGACCTGCCACTTTGAGTATCCAGGCAGCACTCACGCCATTCGTAGCCGTGGCCAAGGCCAGTGCTTCATCCGCAACACGGATGAGCAGGCTTTCACTGGCAGCCGTTCCCTGAAACTGTCTGTTTCTTGGGCGAGCGCAGGGGAGGAGCAGTGCTTCTACAAGCAGACCTATTACCGTCCTGAAGATTTCAGTGACTCCCGTTATGATCCCTTCTTCGCTCCTCTGGTTTATCCCGGACAGACCGTCCGGCTGAGCGTGATGCCTATGCCTTGCAACGGCATGGACATGACCGCTCAGATCTACGCTAAGAATGGCGCTACAGGTGAAATGATCCGGGGCGAGAAGGTTGCCGCTGACGGTGCTTGGCATCAGCTGAGCCTGACCATCCCCGGCGGCACGGATGGCTATATCCAAGAAGTGGGCGTGATCCTTCTGGGCACTGCCTGCGGATTTGCCCAGGGCGACTTCACCGCTTACCTGGACGACCTGTTTGTGGAAGGCGATCCTGATTATCGGATGGATTTTGCCAAGCTGCAGATGGAATATTGGCATGGTCTGCATCAGGAAGTTCCCCAGTTCGCTCGGCTCAAGGGTCACACCTATCTGGAAGGGCCCTATCTCAGCCTTTCCTGCGCTGATTTCGGCGAGATGTACACTGGCCACCATCTGTGGAAGGATTATGCTCTTTCCTGCACTCTCCGTCCCGAAACCGGAGACATCCATCTGATTCAGGCCCGGGTTCAGGGCGCCATGCGCAGCTATGCTGCCGGTTTCTATGGTTCCGGTAAAGTTGCGTTGCTAAAAAATCAGAACGGGTATAAAATGATGGTGGAAAAAGAATTCCCCTGGGAAACGGGCAAGGAATACCGTTTGACCCTCACTGTGGAAGGGAGCAAGGTCAAGCTGGCTGCAAACGGGGAAACCCTCTTGGAGTGGGAGGACTCCGAGCCCCTGCAGCATGGTGGTGTTGGCGTCGCTGTGCAGAAGGGAAGCCATTGCCTGTATCGTGACTGGGAGGTAAGGAGTCTGGATACAGTATGAAGAAACTTTTAGTGATTGGCAGCATGAATATGGATTTCGTTACCGACCTGCCTCATGCTCTGGCAGTGGGGGAGACCATTCTGGCTCAGAACCTGCGCCTGGTCCCCGGCGGCAAGGGCGCCAACCAGGCTTATGCCATGGGAAAGTTGGGAGGAACGGTAGCCATGCTGGGCGCAGTGGGCGCTGATCTCCACGGGGAGCGTCTTTGCGGCAACCTTCAGTCCGTAGGCGTGGAAGTGGGATCCATCCGCAAAGCCGGGGATTCTCCCACGGGCATGGCGGTAATCACTGTGCTGCCTAACGGTGACAATTCTATTTTGGTTCTTCAGGGCGCCAACGCCCAGGTGACACCGGAATATGTGAAAGAGCATCATCAGCTGCTGGAGGAGTGCGACATCCTGGTGCTCCAGTTGGAGATCCCTCTGGAAACGGTGGTTTACGCCGCCCAGGAGGCGTATCGCTTGGGCAAACAGGTGATTTTGGATCCGGCTCCCGTTGTTGCTGGCCTGCCGGAAGAGCTCCTGCAGTGTCTGTATCTTCTCAAGCCCAATGAGACGGAGCTTTCCATCCTGATGGGTCATCCCTACGATCCGACTTCTCTCCGGGAGGACGCATTGTCCCTGCAGAAAAAAGGCGTGAAAAACGTGCTGGTGACTTTGGGCAGCGCAGGTTCCTATCTGCTTTTGGAGGATGGATCCGAGGTGCGCATGGAAGCCAATCCCAAGGTTCAGGTGGTGGACACCACCGCCGCGGGAGACAGCTATGTGGCTGCACTGGCAGTGGCTCTTTCTCAGGGCGAGAGCTTGGAGAAAGCCGCCCGGTTCGCGTCTCGCGTGTCGGATATCGTTGTGACTCGTCCCGGCGCTCAGACCTCCATTCCTTCCCGTGAGGAAGTAGAAATTTAAATATCGCTCTAAGACTAGATATCTGTTCCTTTTGAAAGGGCGCGTCTCCATGTGAGGCGCGCTCTTTTGTTGTTTTTTTGTGGGGGCTTGCATCTTTTTGCAAAATGATGTATCATAATTCTACAATGAAATAGCGGGGAGCTTGTAATACAGGCTGAGAGGAAGGTGTGACCTTCGACCCATGAACCTGATTTGGATAATGCCAACGTAGGGAAGCCTGAACAATCGCGCCATTTATGGGAAGCTATCCAACCGGGTAGCTTCCTTTTTTTGTTCGGTGGGTTCCGCTGACTCATTGCAAATACATACCGAAAGCGGATTTCGGAGAAAAGAGGTCAAAATGCTGGGAGATCGTTTGGAGAATGTGAGAAAGGTCGGGCCTTTGGTGCACAACATCACCAACTATGTCACGGTCAACGACGTAGCCAACGTGCTGCTGGCTTGTGGGGGAAGCCCCATCATGTCCGACGAACCGGAGGATGTGGCGGAGATCACCTCCCTGTGCGGGGGCTTGAATATCAATATCGGTACCCTGAATAAGCGGAGCATTGAGGGCATGTTCAAGGCGGGGGAGAAGGCCAACGAACTGGGCCATCCGGTGCTTCTGGACCCTGTAGGGGCGGGCGCAAGCTCTCTGCGCACCAACACCGCTCTGGCACTGATGGAAAAGCTGAAACTGGACGTGATCCGGGGCAACATCTCGGAGATCAAGACCTTGGCTTTGGGCAGCGGCACCACCAAAGGTGTGGACGCTGACGCGGCGGACACCGTGACAGAAGAGAATCTTGATGCCATGGTGGCATTCGCCAAGGGCTTTGCCGCAAAGACCGGAGCCGTGGTGGCTATCACCGGTGCTATCGACCTGGTGGCCGACGGGGAAAAAGCCTATGTCATTCGCAATGGACGGCCGGAAATGAGCAGGATCACCGGCACAGGCTGCCAGCTTTCCGGCCTGTGTACTGCCTACGTGGTGGCAAATCCCGAGGACAAGACCGAGGCCGTTGCTGCCGCAGTTTGCTCCATGGGCTTGGCGGGGGAGATCGCCTTTGCCAATTTGCAGCCTGGGGAAGGCAATTCCACTTACCGGAACCGGATCATTGACGCCATTTACAATATGGACGGGGAGACCCTGAACAAAGGAGCCAAATATGAAGTGCGATAAAAAAGATTTGTTGCTGTACGCTGTCACCGACCGTTCCTGGGTGGGGGACAGCACCCTGTACCATCAGGTGGAAGAGGCCTTGAAAGGCGGGGCCACTTTCGTGCAGCTGCGGGAAAAGGATATGCCGGAGGAGGAATTCCTGGCGGAAGCCTTGGAGATCCAGAAGCTGTGCCGCCAGTACGGCGTGCCTTTCGTCATCGATGACGACGTGGAGTTGGCCAGAAAGGTAAACGCTGATGGTGTCCACGTGGGCCAGTCCGACATGGAGGCCGGGGACGTGCGGGCCATCCTGGGGGAAGGCAAGATCCTGGGGGTGTCTGCCCAGACCGTGGAGCAGGCAGTGCTTGCCCAGCAGAGAGGCGCGGACTACCTGGGAGTGGGAGCTGTGTTCCACACTGACTCCAAGGCTGACGCCAAGCCGGTGAGCCATGAGACTTTGAAGGCTATTTGTGAGGCGGTGACCATCCCCGTAGTGGCTATTGGAGGCATCGGCAGGGGCAACGTGAAAGAGCTGGCAGGCAGCGGCATCTGCGGCGTGGCGGTGATCAGCGCTATTTTCGCGGCGGAGAATATCCGGGAAGCCACTGCACAGCTGAAAGTCCTCACCCAGGAAATGGTGGACCAATGATCCGAGGAGCCATTTTCGACCTGGACGGCACTTTGCTGGACTCCATGTCCCTTTGGGACACTCTGGGGGAGGATTACCTCCGCTCTTTGGGCAAGGAGCCGGTGGAGGATCTGGCGGCGACTTTCCGCGCCTTTACCTTGGAGGAGTCCGCCCAGTATTATCGGGACCACTACGGAGTGACCCTGTCCGTGGAAGAGATTTTAGCAGGTATTGACGGGATGATCCAAAGGTATTATCTGGACACCGTCCCCTTAAAGCCGAGAGCGGAAGATTTTTTGCGGAAACTCCACCAAAGCGGCGTGAAGCTGGCCGTGGCTACCGTGACACCGAAACACCTGGCGGAGGGAGCATTAAAGCGGCTTGGGGTCCTGGACTTGTTTGAAGGAGTGTTTGCCTGCGGTCCCGGGGACCCGGGAAAGGAAGACCCCTGGATCTACCGTCAGGCGTTGCAGTGTCTGGGGACCCGGAAAGAGGAGACCGTTGTGTTGGAGGATGTCCTTCACGCCTTGTCCACCGCAAAAGAGGACGGTTTTCTCACCGCCGGGGTGTACGATGCACATGAGGAGCGCCAGCAGGAACTGCGCGGGTTAGCAGACTGCTTTATCCAAACGTACAGTGAAGCCCAGGACTTTTGGGCGCTGGCAGACCTGAAACAAAAATGAAAAAAAGCGGCAGGCTGGGGGCACCACTTTCTGTCGCTCAAGAAAAGTAATGCGAAAACTTGGAAGGAGCAATACCATGAAAACAGCATTATCCATCGCGGGAAGCGATTCCAGCGGAGGCGCCGGGATTCAAGCGGATATCAAGACAATGGCCATGAACGGCGTGTACGCCATGACCGCCATCACTGCCCTGACAGCTCAGAACACCACTGGTGTGCGGGCCATTCAGGAAGTTACCCCGTTGTTTCTCCGGCAGCAGCTGGACGCGGTTTTTGAGGACATTTTCCCCGACGGGGTGAAGATCGGCATGATACCCTCGGCACAGCTGGTAAAAACAGCGGCCCAGGGACTGCGTGACTACGGAACAAAGCGGATCGTGGTGGACCCGGTGATGGTGGCCACCAGCGGCTCCGCGCTGATGAAGTCGGAGGCTGTGGAGACACTCACCAAAGAACTGCTGCCTTTGGCCGACGTGGTCACCCCCAACATCCCTGAGGGGGAGGTTCTTTCCGGAAGGAAAATTCAAACGGAAGAGGACATGGAGCAGGCGGCAAAAGTCATTAGTGAGAGCTATGGCTGCGCCGTGCTGCTGAAAGGCGGTCACAGCGTCAGCGACGCCAACGACCTGCTGTACAAGGACGGGAAGTGCCAGTGGTTTACGGGGAAGCGGATCCACAACCCCAACACCCACGGCACAGGCTGTACTCTGTCCAGTGCCATTGCCGCCAACCTGGCTAAGGGTTTCTCTTTAGAGGAGTCGGTTCAGCGGGCGAAGGAGTTTATCTCTGGCGCCCTGGAGGTCATGCTGGATTTGGGCAAGGGATCCGGTCCCATGGACCACCTGTTCGATTTGAAAAGCCGTTTCGCGGAAGAAAATTGATATCTGTTTGAAAGGAAAATGATTATGAGGAATTACACCACACAAATGGACGCTGCCAAGCGGGGAATCATCACCCCGGAAATGAAAGCTGTTGCGAAGAAAGAGTACCGCACCGAGGAGGAGATCCGGGACTGGGTGGCAAAAGGCCAGGTGGCTATCTGCGCCAACCGTCTCCACACTTGCGTGGACCCCAACGGTGTTGGTTCCATGCTGCGGACTAAAATCAACGTGAACCTGGGAGTCTCTCGGGACTGCAAGGACTACGACGTGGAAATGAAAAAGGTGATGGCTGCCGTGAATATGGGAGCGGAAGCCATCATGGACCTTTCCTCTCACGGAAATACTCAGCCTTTCCGCCGGAAGCTCACCGCTGAGTGCCCCGCCATGATCGGCACTGTACCTGTGTATGACAGCGTCATCCACTACCAGCGGGACCTGGCTACCCTTACCGCCAAGGATTTCATTGACGTGGTTCGGCTCCACGCAGAGGATGGTGTGGATTTTGTCACCCTGCACTGCGGCATTACCCGCAAGACCATCGATCAAATCAAGAAGCATAAGCGGAAGATGAACATCGTATCCCGGGGCGGCTCCCTGGTGTTTGCCTGGATGAGCATGACTGGCCAGGAGAATCCCTTCTATGAGTATTTCGACGAGATCCTGGACATCTGCCGGGAGTACGACGTGACCATCTCTTTGGGCGACGCCTGCCGGCCCGGCTGCCTGGCTGACGGCA
>HF972653.1:0-6894 GCA_000432995.1 Clostridium sp. CAG:1013 | reverse complement strand
CTGGCTGACGGCAGCGACGTGTGCCAGATCGAGGAGCTGGTCCGCCTGGGAGAGCTGACCAAACGCGCCTGGGAAAAGGATGTGCAGGTAATGGTGGAAGGTCCCGGCCACATGCCCATGGACCAGATCGAGGCCAACATGAAGCTCCAGCAGACCATCTGCATGGGAGCGCCTTTCTACGTGTTGGGGCCCATTGTCACGGACATTGCCCCCGGTTATGACCATATCACTGCGGCCATTGGCGGGGCCATCGCTGCGGCGTCGGGGGCGGCTTTCCTGTGCTATGTCACCCCGGCGGAGCATCTGGCCCTGCCCAATGTGGAGGACGTGAAGCAGGGGATCATCGCTTCCCGGATCGCAGCCCACGCGGCGGACATTGCCAAGAAAGTGCCCCATGCAAGGGATCTGGACGACACCATGGCGGACGCCCGCAGGTCTTTCGATTGGGACAAGCAGTGGGAGTGTTCTCTGGACCCGGAGACGGCTAAAGCCATTCGGGACAGCCGGGCTCCCGAGCAGGAGGACAGCTGTTCCATGTGTGGAAAATTCTGCGCTGTACGAAGCATGAACAAGGCTTTGAACGGAGAATACATCGACATTCTGTAAGACGAAAAATGGGCGGGGAAAACTTTCCACGTCCTTTTTTTCGTTTATTGGGCGCCGGAGTCTCTCTTCTGCTTATAAATAATATTATTGCGCGCGCACGCATCTTCTGGTATACTACTTTGAGAAAGGTCGAAGAAAAGAGGCGAAACCATGAAACTGATCAAATGGCTGTCTGTGGCGGACCGATTCACCAAGGCGTACTTGGATGAAAAGCTGGCGCCTTATGGCATCAACAGCAGCCAGCATATGTACCTACTCAAGATCTGTGCCCAGCCGGGGATCACCCAGGAGGCGCTGCTGGAGACGTTCTATGTTCACCCCAGCAATGTGGTGCGCATGGTGACAGCTTTGGAGCGGAAGGGGTTTCTAAAAAGAGAACCCTGCTCTCGGGACAAGCGAACCTGGAGCTTGTATCCCACAGAGAAAGCCTTGTCCGTTGCGGAAGGGGTGGAACGGGCCTGCCAGGAGACAGAAGCCCACTTGCTGGAAAAACTCAGCGGGGAAGAGGGGCACGCCTTGGAACGGATGCTCTTCCAGATTGGGAAGGGTATGGCCCAGGAAATGAATATCAAGCGGAAAGAAGATGAGTTCGATGAATGAAAATCCTTTAGGTCAGGAGAAAATTTCCAAATTGCTGCGGAGCTTTGCCATCCCCAGCATTACTGCGATGCTGGTCAGCTCCCTGTACAATATCGTGGACCAGATTTTTATTGGTCAAGGCGTGGGTTATCTGGGAAACGCAGCCACCAATGTTTCTTATCCTTTGTCCACCATTTGTTTGGCTATCGCGTTGCTCATCGGCGTGGGCAGTGCGGCCCGATTTTCTCTTTGTCTGGGACGAAAAGAACCGGAGCAGGCAGCTAAGATCGCTGGAAACGGCGTGGTTCTCATGGCGGTTATCGGAGCGCTGTACCTGCTGGTAGGGGAGTTGTTTCTGACACCTTNGGGGAGTTGTTTCTGACACCTTTGCTGCGGATTTTCGGCACCACCGATCAGGTGATGCCTTATGCCCAGCAGTATGCGGGGATCACCCTGATCGGCATGCCGTTTTTGATTCTCACCAACGGCATCAGCAACCTGATCCGAGCGGACGGCAGGCCAAAATACTCCATGGCTTGTATGGTAGCTGGGGCTATCGTCAACACCATTCTGGACCCGGTATTTATTTTCATTTTCCACTGGCGTATGGTCGGCGCGGCGTTGGCCACCATCTTGGGGCAGTTTCTGTCCTTCTTTATGGCATTGGGATATTTGTGGAGATTCCGGAATATCCGCCTTACCCGGGCTTGTTTCAGGGTAGATCTCCGAGAGATGGGGAGAACCTTCTACACGGGCATCAGCAGCTGCGTCAATCAGGTTGCAATCACCATCGTGCAGATCGCTTTGAACAATTCTCTCACTTACTACGGAGCCATGTCTGTTTACGGGGAGGAAATCCCTCTGGCGGCTTGCGGTATCGTCATGAAAACCAACGCTATCCTGCTTTCCATTATCGTGGGTATTTCCCAGGGGGTGCAGCCCATCATCGGGTTTAACTTCGGCGCCCAGAAATATCAACGGGTGAAACAGGCGTACCTGCTGGCAATCAAATGGAACCTGGTGATTTCCGCAGTGGGTTTCATCCTGTTCCAATTCTTCCCTCGGGCAATTATTTCCCTGTTTGGAACAGGTGACGAGCTCTACTATGAGTTCGCAATCCTCTTCATGAGGACATTCCTGTTTATGGTGCTAGTCAACGGTGTGCAGCTGCTCTCTTCCAATTTCTTCACCGCTATTGGCAAGGCGCTGAAGGGATTGTTCCTGTCCCTGACTCGGCAGATCTTTTTCCTCATCCCGTTGATGCTTCTGCTGCCCTTGTGGCTGGGACTCTTTGGCGTGCTTGTAGCCGGCCCCATTGCGGATGGTATCGCTTTTGTGGTCTCGGTGATCTTCGTAGTCCGAGAGTTCCGGAAGATGACCGAACTGGAAGAGCAGAGAAAGGCTTGCTTGGAAGCTGGGGGAGAGCAGAGCTGAGGTACCTTTTCAGGGTTTTCGGTCTGCTTGGCCTGTCAGCGTAAAGGTCCATTTTCCGGGCAGCAGCTTTAAGTGCACTTCCATGCGCTTGTCAGGATATACGATGATGTGGTCCAGCAGGTTACCAAGCAGCTTTTCAGAAACTGTCTCACCAAGGACGATGGTTTCCACTGCTCTCTGGATTTTGTTTTCCAAGGCGGATGGGCTGTTGGTCAGATTCTCCTGTGCTTCCGCTGCCTGGATCTGTTGCGTGAGTTGAACGGCTTGACGGTCGTATTCGGCGTTCATCAGCTTCATATCATCCGCGGAAATATGTTTTGCGAAAAAGGCGTCCAGTACGCCTTTTTTCTTTTTTATCACCTGTTCCAGTTCTTTTTTCAGCCCCGCTAAGTTGGCCCCACTAAAGCTTTGAGAAGTGCTGACGGCTTCCAGAGCGGCCTGAATCATGGAGTGGTTGAGCGCTTGAGTATCCAGCTTCAGCTGAGCGACCGACTGCCGCACCATCTCCAAGCCCACCTCATCACGGAGGAGGCAACCCACATCACACCCCACAACATTGCCTGATGGGTCAGTATGACGGCTGCCTTCGGCCGCTGCGGTGCCGCACCTCCACACCTTATAACGGCTGCCGTCCTTTTTGAGCCGTGTTCGAGAAACGAAACTGCGGCCGCATTCGCCGCATTTGATTTTCCCGGACAGGGGATAGCGGCTCCCGTGACCGGCAGCGCATTTTCCATCCATATCTCGGCGCTTTATTTCCCGCTGAGCTTCCTCCCATAACTCCCGGGAGACGATGGGAGGATGATGATCCCTGAGAAAAATAAATTCCTCCTCACCGTGGTTGTATTGTTTTCGGTGGGTAAGATAGTCCGGGGTAATGGTCTTTTTTTGCCTTAGGTCCCCGCAGTACTTCTCGTTTCGGAGAATCTTAAGGATTACCGTGTTTCGCCAATTGACGCTCCCGGTGAGGGTTTTGAATCCCGCTTCCCGCAGTTCTCTGGCAATGACCGTGGTGCCCTTGCGCTGGTGCACGTATTTGTAGAAGATCAGCCGTACGATCTCCGCGCCTTTTGGTTCGATGGTCATGGTTCCGTTTTTTACGTCGTAGCCCAGCATGGAACGGCCAAACACCACCCCTTGTTCCATACGGCGAGTCTGTCCCCATTTGACCCGGGCTGAGGTCCTTCGGCTCTCCTCCTGGGCGATGCTCCCCATAATGGAGAGTCGCAGCTCTGCGTCCGGCTCCAAAGTATCGATACCGTCGTTCATGAAACGGACGCCGATCCCCAGGGCTTTTAGGTCCCGGGTATAGGAGATGGTATCCAGGATGTTTCGAGAAAAACGGCTTACCTCTTTGGTGAGGATCAGCTGAAAGCGGTGCTGCCGGGCATCCTGAATCATCCGGTTGAACGCTGCCCGATTTTTAGTGCTAGTCCCGGTCACACCCTCGTCAGCGTATACTTGGTACAGCTCCCATCCAGGGTGGCGGAGAATGTATTCGCGAAAATACCGCTGCTGGCTTTCAAAGGAGTTAGCTTGGTCCTCTTTGTCTGTGGATACGCGGCAATAGGCGGCAACCTTCATCCTTTCGCTCCTTCCCCCATGTGGTGACCTGTCCTTTTGAAAAGTCTCACGCGTAACGGTCCAGGATAGACAAAGCTTCCTGGGCTTGAGCATGGCTCAAAAGTCCTTGCTCCTCAAGGATCATCAGTACTGACTGCTGATACAGCCTGATAAAAGCTTGCATATCTGTTTTTTTGATAGGGGATTCCTGGGTGTATCCCATAAAGACGGCTTCATTTCTCATCGGCTGCGCCTCCCTCATCCATGTCTATGAAAGAGCATGGGAGGCTTTGCTTGTCCCCCAGGTTTTTAACTTAGAGTCAAGTTAGAGGGCACAAAAAACCGCCGCTATGATGTGGATCATAAACGGCGGTTTTTTTATGTTGGTTATTCCGCAATGGAGAATGTTACATCTACGTCCCCGGAACCAAGGGCTTCCAGAAGGCTCTTTTTCGTAGCGCCTTCAATAACGGCCAGTTTTGTAAAGCTCCAGGAATTGGTCCCATAGTAAATGGTGATCTGATTTCCCTGATATAGGATCACGTCTCCGGCGCCTACGCTGATATGCCTGTCATTTCTGGGAAGGTCTGTCCCCAGGGGGCCGACCTTTTCCATCCCTGCGTAGTCGGACATGGACACGGTGATAGGTCCCTCTTCCAGCAGAGCTACAAAGGCTTCCGCGGAAGAATTGTTTTCAGGAATGGCGGTAAAAGCGGTATCTCCCGCTGTGATTTGGATTTTCACGGATTCTCCCTCCTCTCGTGAAATCTGGGAACTTTCCTCCGGTGTTGCCTCGTCAGGCTGGGATGCTGTGGTGCCTGCTTCAGAACTCACCGGGGAAGAAGAGACCACGGAACTGGTACCTTGTGGCTGGGGATCACTGCTGGTCCCGCATCCCGAGACTACTGACAGCAGCAACACCAGACATAAAAAGAGAATTGCTGGTTTCATAAGTCACAGTCATTTAGGAGATGGATTTTC
Organism: Clostridium sp. CAG:1013; assembly: GCA_000432995.1. Lineage (GTDB taxonomy): Bacteria > Bacillota > Clostridia > Oscillospirales > Acutalibacteraceae > Acutalibacter. The sequence continues at coordinate 1,731 of HF972653.1, read as the reverse complement.
CCATGTCAAAGGCTTTGGCCAGTGCGGGATTTCCCTGAATACTTCCCGGTTCCGTAGCGTTGCCGCCAAAGACAACTCCAGACAGATGGGTTTTAGGGAAGCAAGCGATCCATCCCTCTAAACCGTTGACAGCACGGGAACAAACCTGGTCGCCGTCTTCCGCGGCAGCCGAAAGGAAGTAGACATCACGGAAAGCGTAATCAGCTGAATACAAGGGGTTTGCCCGATCCAGCAAAGTTTTCATCTGACCGCTCATCTCGTAGTAATAGATGGGGGTGGCAAACACAAGCACGTCCGCGTGAAGCATTTTTTCTTGGACAATCTTATCCGCGTCATCATGGATCACGCAGCGTTTTGTGGTCTGGCAGGCAAGGCATCCACGGCAAAACTGGATTTCCTTGCCGATCAGGCTGATTTTCTCCACTTCATGGCCGGCTTCACGGGCACCTTTGGCAAATTCCTCAGCCAGGGCGTCGGAGTTGCTGTTTTTGCGGGGACTGGTGGAAAGGATCAAAACTTTTTTACTCATGAAAGTACCTCTTTTCCTGTTTGGTTTTTTGTGGCTGTGTGTTAGTCTTTGGGTCACGGCTGGGAAGCTTCCACCGGAATTTTTTTGATTAGTCTGGCCGGTACACCGCCGTATACGGTGTTCTCCGGTACATCTGTGGTCACAACGGCGCCCGCCGCAACTACCGCGCCGTCGCCGATGACCACGCCTTTACAGATGGTGGCGTTGGCGCCGATCCAGACGTTCTTACCGATGTGGACAGGCGCTGGAATCATGTTTCCTCGGTGATGAGGGTCAAGGCTGTGGTCCAGGGTGGCGATCACCACATTGTGGCCGATCAGTACACCGTCCTCAATAGTCACGCCTCCTTGATCCTGGATCTTGACTCCGGAATTGAAAAAAACGTTTTTGCCGATCTTCAAGTTTTTGCCGCAGTCGGTATAAAAAGGAGGAAATAAAGCGAAGCTGTGGTCCACCGGACGGCCGGTGATTTTCTCCATCAGGTCCACGATCTCCTGGGCTGTGTGGAAGCGACTGTTTAATTCTGTGGTGAGCTGGATAGCTTCTTGAGAAAGCCGGTGCATGCACTGATGGACTTCCGAACCGGCGGTGATCTCTTTCCCACTATCCATATAACTTAAAAACTCACGTAATTCCATGTAACTTTCACCTCTTGCCCCATTATAAAAGCTGGGCTGAGAAATAGCAAATTCTTATAAGTTATGGTTATCTATTGAAAAAAGCAATAGATCCTTGAGGTGAGAGTGAGAGGGGGAGCACATTGTGTATCATTGTGACCCTTCACTGGGTACAGAAGAACTGGGACACCTGGAAATGGTGGGTACCATTGTGTACCAGCTTACCCGGGATATGACGCCGGAACAGATCAAAGCGGCTGGGTTCGAGGATTACTTTGTGGATCACACCGCTGCGGTGTATCCCACAGCGGCTTCCGGCATGCCCTTTAACGCTGCGGCGCTTTCTGTTACAGGCGACACCATCGCGGACCTGCACGAAAACCTGAGTGCCGAGCAAAAAGCTCGCATGACCTATGACAACATCCTGCGTTTCACCGACGACCCCGATGTCCGGGACCCCATCAAGTTCCTGCGGGCACGGGAAGTGGTCCACTTCCAGCGGTTCGGCGAAGCAAACCATACTTATTTAAGCAGAAATGAATCCCCTGTAGGCTGCTGCCCACAGGGGATTTTTCATGGGTTAAA
>HF972652.1:20010-47780 GCA_000432995.1 Clostridium sp. CAG:1013 | reverse complement strand
ACGACTGCCCAGGCATTGTGCGGCGCGGACGCGAGCTGTCGTCCAGCATAGGCGCAGCGAAGCTGCCGCCCCAACAGCGCGATACGACTGCCCAGGCACTGGGCGGAAAGGAGAAATAGAGCATGGAATTGATCACAAGAGCACCTAAGGGAACAGTGGACCTGATCCCTGGAAAATCGGAAAAATGGCAGGTGGTGGAGGATGTGTTCCGCAGCGAGGCGGAACTCAACGGCTTTGCCGAGATCCGCACCCCTGTGTTTGAGCACACCGAACTGTTCCTCCGCGGTGTGGGTGATACCACTGACGTGGTGGAAAAGCAGATGTACACCTTCGAGGACAAAGGCGGCCGGTCCATCACTCTGCGGCCGGAAGGCACCGCGGGCGCTGTCCGTGCCATGCTGGAAAACGGCCTGTACAATGCCGGTTACCCGGTGAAACTGTACTATAATACCTCCTGTTACCGGTATGAGAAGCCCCAGGCGGGCCGTCTGCGGGAACTGCACCAGTTCGGCGTGGAGATGTTCGGTGCCGCTGAGCCTGTGGCCGACGCCCAGATCATCGCCCTGGCGCTGTCCGCTTTCCACCGGCTGGGCCTGGAGGACGTGGGCTTGCAGATCAATTCCATCGGCTGCCCCGAGTGCCGGAAGGAATACCACAAGGCTTTGAAGGAATACTTCACCGCCCGGAATGAGCAGCTGTGCGACACCTGCCTGTCTCGGCTGGAGCGCAACCCCATGCGCATCCTGGACTGCAAGAGCCCTGAGTGCCAGGAAGTGGCCAAGGGCGCGCCCAAGATCACCGATTACCTGTGCGAGGACTGCCAGAAGCATTTCCAAAAGGTCCAGAGCTATCTCACTGCCATGGGTGTGGAGTTTGAGGTGGATCCCGGCCTGGTTCGGGGCCTGGACTACTACACCCGCACTGTGTTCGAGTTCCCCTCCAAGAGCCTGGGCTTCGCCCTGGGCGGCGGTGGCCGGTATGACGGTCTGGTGGAGGAGATGGGCGGCAAGCCTACTCCTGGTTTGGGCTTCGGCCTGGGCCTGGACCGTATTATGATGGCTCTGGAAGCTCAGGATACGGAATTCCCCCAGCCGGTAAGATGCGAAGTCTACCTGGCCTCCATGGGCGAGGAAGCTCAGAAGAAAACCTTCCTGCTCACCGATCAGCTGCACCGGTGCGGCGTTCCCGCCGACTGCGACCTGTGCGGCCGGGGCCTGAAAGCCCAGATGAAGTACGCTGACAAGATCGGCGCCCAGTACACCATTGTGGTGGGGGAGAACGAGCTGGCCGAGGGCAAAGCGGAATTGAAAAACATGAAAACTGGGGAAAAGAAATCCATCTCCCTGGGAGAGGATTTCATCGACCAGTACATCACTTTGAGCACAGAGGCCGGAGATTTGGCCTTTTAAGTAGGAAAGAGAAGAAAGAGGGAACTGCAATGGAACAGACAAAATACCGCACCCACACCTGCGGAGAACTGCGCATGGAGCATGTGGGCCAGACCGTCACTCTGGCGGGCTGGATGGAGAATCTTCGGGAAGTGGGAAGCAACTTTGGCTTCCTGGTTCTCCGGGACTTTTACGGCACCACTCAGGTGGTAGTGGAGACCGAGGAAATGATGGAGCAGGTGAAGGCGCTCAACAAAGAGAGCACCATCGCCGTTACCGGCCTGGTGCGGGAGCGCACCAGCAAGAACCCCAAGCTGCCCACTGGCGACATCGAGGTTGCTCCCACCCAGATCCAGGTTTTGGGCCGCTGCCGCTACAACGAGCTGCCCTTCGAGGTGAACTATTCCAAAGATGCCGGCGAGGATGCCCGGCTGAAATACCGTTATCTTGACCTGCGCAATCCTCAGGTGAAGAAGAACATCGTGGTCCGCAGCCAGGTGGTGTCCGCTCTGCGTCGGGCCATGGAGGACCAGGGATTCATGGAGATCACCACCCCCATCCTCACCGCTTCCTCCCCCGAGGGCGCCCGGGACTACCTGGTGCCTTCCCGGAAGCATCCCGGCAAGTTCTACGCTCTGCCCCAGGCTCCTCAGCAGTTCAAACAGCTGCTGATGACCTCTGGTTTTGACAAGTATTTCCAGATCGCTCCCTGCTTCCGGGACGAGGACGCCCGTGGCGACCGTTCTCCCGGTGAGTTCTACCAGCTGGACATGGAGATGGCCTTCGCTGGTCAGGAGGACGTGTTTGCTGTGCTGGAGCAGGTACTGCCTCCCATTTTCGCCAAGTACGGCGCCTATAACATCGCTTCCCAGGCTCCCTTCCGTCGGATCCCCTACCTCCAGGCCATGGAGGAGTTTGGCTCCGACAAGCCTGACCTGCGTATTGACCTGCGGGTGAAGGACGCCACCGATCTGCTCTCCGGCTGCGGTTTCGGTCCCTTCGAGGGCGGTGCTCTCATCAAGGCTGTGCCTGTATCTAACTGCAAGCTGACCCGGAAAGCCATCGACAAGCTGTGCGCCGATGTGGAAGTTCAGGCAGGGCAGAAGCCCTACTGGTTCCGGGTGGACGAAAAGGGTGAGATCGTAGGCGGTATCGCCAAGTTCCTCAACGCCGATCCTGCCCTGGCTCAGAAGGTCATCAGTAAGCTGGCTCTGGAGAATGACACTCTGGTGCTGCTGTGCGCTGGCACCCGCTCCCAGGTTTGGAAGACTTCCGGCGTGATGGTGAAGCTGGCCGGCGCTCAGTGCGAGGGCCACTTGGACCAGGAGCGGTACGAGTTCTGCTGGATCGTGGATTTCCCCATGTTCGAGATCGGGGAGGAGTCCGGCCAGCTGGAATTCTGCCACAACCCCTTCTCTATGCCTTCCGGCGGCCTGGAGGCATTGCTGAAAGCGGAACGGGGAGAGATCGATCCCCTGAGCATCCTGGCGGAGCAGTACGACCTGGTGTGCAACGGCGTGGAGCTGTCCTCCGGCGCTGTGCGGAACCACGACCCTGAGATCATGGTGAAAGCCTTTGAGATGGTGGGCTTGGGCGAAGAGGACGTGAAGGCCAAGTTCCCCGCCATGTACAACGCCTTCTGCTACGGCGCGCCGCCCCATGCGGGTATCGCTCCCGGTGTGGACCGGATGGTCATGCTGCTGTGTGGCGAAAGCTCCATCCGTGAGGTTATTGCCTTCCCCATGAACAAGAGCGCCCAGGACCTGATGATGGACGCCCCCGCTCCCGTGGACCCCAGCCAGTTGGAGGAGCTCTCTATCGCTATCGTGGAACATTCCCAGGAGGAGCAGGGTTAAATCCCTGTTAGATCCTGAAAAATCCTGCCCCCGGCCGTGTTGTGAAACATGACCGGGGGCAATATATTTAGGGGCTGTTCCATAATTATTTTTTTAACAACACAATATCTAGTGTTTTGCTGTTGACAGCCACACTTATTTGGACTATAATAAATCCTGCTGGCGCACAGAGGGGCCGAGAGGCTTCCTTTGCCGGCAGAGTGAGAGAATTACCATCCTCCCCCGGGTTTCCGAGGGAGGATGTGGTCCCTTTTGGGGACGATTTCGTAAAATTTAGGGAAAGAGGAAAACGCCATGCTCAAGACTATCATCAAGCGCAGCGGGGAAAAGGTAGCGTTTGACGCTTCCAAGATCCGGAGCGCCATTTTCAAGGCCAATGTACGTAACGCTACGGAAAAGATGAGCGAACAGCAGCTGGACAAGCTGACCCAGGCTGTGGTGAGCCAGCTGGAAAAAATGAAGCAGGTCCCCACCGTGGAGCAGATCCAGGACGTGGTGGAGGAAAAGCTGATCGCCGCTGACTACGCCAAGACCGCTAAGGCCTATATCTTGTACCGGGCCGAGCATCAGAAGCTGAGGGAAATGGACGACGAGCTGGTGAAGATCTACTCCGCCCTCACCTTTGTCCCTGCCGAGGATGCCGACCTGAAGCGGGAAAACGCCAACATCAACGCGGACACCGCCATGGGCACCATGCTGAAATACGGTTCCGAGGGCGCGAAGAGCTTCTATGACAAGTATGTCATTCCCTCCCACATCGCCAAGGCCAACGCTGATGGTGATATCCACATCCACGACAAGGATTTCTACACCCTGACCGAGACCTGCTGCCAGATCGATTTGATCAAGCTGTTCCACAACGGCTTCTCCACCGGCCATGGTTATCTGCGGGAGCCCAAGGACATCCGCAGCTACGCGGCCCTGGCCTGCATTGCCATCCAGGCCAACCAGAACGAGATGCACGGCGGCCAGAGTGTTCCTAACTTTGACTACGCCATGGCTCTGGGTATCGATAAGACCCATTCCAAAGAATACTTCAAAGCGCTGATCCAGTTCTTCCAGGTGAGAAACGGCATGTCCTATGAGGACGGCGCCGCCATGATCGCCAATGTGAAGGACACCCTGGGCAGCTGGGTCCCCATGGACCAGGTGGACCAGTACGCGGAGAAATTCGCTGACTATCTGCCCCAGCATCAGCGGGAGAACGGCTTTGAGGAGATCACCCGGGAAGAGGCTTTGGACGCAGCCCACTATGCCGCCCAGACCGCTTGGCGTGAGACCGACAAGGCCACCTACCAGGCTATGGAAGCTTTGGTCCATAACCTGAACACCATGAATTCCCGAGCAGGCGCCCAGGTGCCCTTCAGCTCTTTGAACTACGGCACCGACACCACCGAGCAGGGCCGGATGGTCATCCGCAACCTGCTGCTAGCCACCGAGGCTGGCCTGGGAGACGGGGAGACCCCTATTTTCCCGGTGCAGATCTTCAAGGTGAAGGAAGGGGTCAACTACAACGAAGAAGACCCCAACTATGACCTGTTCAAGCTGGCCATGCGGGTGAGCGCCAAGCGGCTGTTCCCCAATTTCAGCTTCCTGGACGCTCCCTTCAACCTGCAGTACTACAAGCCCGGCGATTACGATACCGAAGTGGCCTACATGGGCTGCCGTACCCGCGTCATGGGCAACGTCCACGACAAGAACCGGGAAGTCACCTGCGGCCGTGGCAACTTGAGCTTCACCTCCATCAACCTGCCCCGGATCGGCATCGAGGCCAAGGGCGACGTGAAGAAGTTCTACGAGATCCTGGACCAGCGCATCGATCTGTGCATCGAGCAGCTTTTGCACCGGTTCAAGATCCAGTGCAGCAAAAAAGCGTATAACTACCCCTTCCTCATGGGACAGGGTGTTTGGATCGATTCCGAAAAGCTGGACCGCAACGACTCCGTGGCAGAGCTTTTGAAGCACGGCACCCTCTCCGTGGGCTTCATCGGCTTGGCGGAGACTCTGGTGGCCCTCACCGGCAAGCACCACGGCGAGAGCGAGGAAAGCTACAAGCTGGGGTATGAGATCATCTCCTACATGCGCAAGCGCATGGATGACAAGTCCCAGGAGACCGGCCTCAACTTCACACTGCTGGCCACTCCCGCCGAAGGCCTGTCCGGCCGGTTCGTGCGGATCGATCAGAAGAAATTCGGCAAGATCCCCGGCGTCACCGATCGGGAATACTACACCAACTCCTTCCACATCCCGGTGTATTATCCCATCAGCGCCTTTGAGAAGATCAAGAAGGAAGCTCCCTTCCACGCTCTGACCAACGCCGGTCACATCAGCTATGTGGAACTGGATGGGGACGTGTGCAAGAATATCGACGCCTTCGAGAGCGTGATCCGCTGCATGAAGGAAGCTGGCATTGGCTATGGTTCCGTGAACCACCCGGTGGACCGTGACCCTGTCTGCGGCTATAACGGCATCATCAATGATGTGTGCCCCCGCTGCGGCCGCCGCGCCGGAGAGGGTGTGCCTCTGGAGAAGCTGGAGGAGCTGCGGAAGAAGTACCACGACGTGCCTGACTACTCCTGCCTCATTCGGTAAGCCCACGTAGCGGCGAAGCTGCATGGGGCCCGGACGGTTGCCTGGCGCTCTGCCAACTTTTTGAAAAAAGTTGGATCAAAAACTTTTGCGTGCTTCACGTTCGCTCTTGACAGAAAGCCAAGAACCTGATAAAATAAGAATCGTTCTTAAATTTTAGTAATTCAACCCTTTTAGATATGGATAAGGAGGATCTATCATGGAAAACAAAGCAGTTGCCGAGAAGAAAGAACAGATCCTGGTGGGCGAGGGCCGCGATTTCGAGCGTATTCGCCGTATCACCGGCTACCTGGTGGGCACCATCGACCGCTGGAACAACGCCAAGCGCGCCGAGGAGCGTGACCGGGTGAAGCACACCCTGTCCAGCCTGTAAGACGATTTTTTGAGAAAGGGGCGATTCCCGTGCACATCCTGCTGGTCAATGACGACGGCATCCATTCGTTGGGACTGCGGGCTCTGGCGGAGGCACTGAAAGGGGCCGGACATCAGGTCACTGTGGTGGCTCCCGACCGGGAGCGTTCGGCAGTGGGCCACGGCGTTACCACAAGGGATCCCCTTTTTGTCCAGGAGCAGAGTTGGGAAGGCGTTCCCGCCTACAGCTGCTCCGGTACGCCTGCTGACTGTACCCAAGTGGGACTAAAAGCTTTGGTGAAGGGACCGGTGGACCTGGTGGTTTCCGGACCCAACAAAGGCTTGAATGTAGCCGGAGATCTGCTTTACTCCGGCACGGTTGCCGCCGCTTTGGAAGGGGCGAAAATGGGGAAGAAGGCCATTGCCCTGTCGGCTCCTCCAGAGGCGGATCAGCAGACGGTGGTTCAGGTGTTTTTGCGGCTGCTGGAGCAGCTGGATCCGGAGCGGGATATCCGCCAGGCCCTGAACGTGAACGTGCCCGCTCTGCCCCTTGAAAAAATCCGGGGCGTGAAGTGGGTTCCCCAGGGACACGCCATGTGGCTGGGAGAGTACGAGGAACGGATTTCCCCCATGGGGAAGCGGTACTTCTGGTCTACTCATGACGATAGTTACGACACGGAGCCGGGGGAGAACGACCGGGCTCTGGTGTTGGCGGGGTACGTCACTTTGACGCCGCTGGCCTATGAGATGACCGACCCGGAGGGCTTTTCCGGGAAAGAATTTACATTGTAACAACACAGGACCGGGTGGGGTGACTCACCCGGTTTTTGTCAAAAGAGGAGGAATCGTCGTGGAATTGAAGATCGCCGGCGTGGTGAAGGAGTCCATCGTGGACGGCCGGGGTATCCGGTACACCGTGTTTACCCAGGGCTGCCCTCACCACTGCCCGGGCTGCCATAACCCCCAGACCTGGGCCTTTGAAGGCGGCCAGGAGACCACGCCCCAGGCGCTGTTCGAGGACTTTAAAAAGGACCCCATCCTGAAAGGAATCACTTTCAGCGGGGGAGAGCCCTTCTGCCAGCCGGAGCCTTTGACGGAGCTGGCACAGCTGGTTCACGGCGTGGGCAAGGATGTGACCGTGTTTACCGGCTGGACCTACGAGCAGCTGCTGGAAAAGAACGACCCTGCCGTGAACGCTCTGCTGGCGGAGGTAGACGTGCTCATCGACGGGCCCTTTGTGATGGAACTGCGGAATCTGGAACTGCGTTTCCGGGGCAGCGAAAACCAGCGGCTCATCGATATGAAGAAAACTCGCCAGGCGGGCCATGTAGTCCTGCTGCCGGAGGAATGAGCAGGGCTGTGGGCGGCTATCCACGACTGCGGGACCTGCGGGAGGATCACGATCTCACCCAGACCCAAGTGGCAAAGCTGTTAAACATGAGCCGAAACCCATCCCGGAGACAAGTTTGCTGTAATTTTAACAAATTGGTCATTGATTCTTTGGCACTGGTGTGCTAGAATAGAAACTGGAAAACGAGCAGAATTTTGCCATTGGGCGAAAGGAGACAAATACAAAATGACTAACAACAAGTCCGTTTTGAGCTGGCTCGAAGAAATGAAGGAACTGGTCACTCCCGACGAAGTCGTCTGGATCGACGGCTCCGAGGAACAGCTGGAAGAGCTGCGCAAGCAGGCCTGCCAGACTGGCGAGATGATCAAACTCAACCAGGAGAAGCTGCCCGGCTGCTATCTGCACCGCACCGCCATCAACGACGTGGCCCGTGTGGAAGGCCGGACCTTCATCTGCTCCCGCAAGGAAGAGGATGCTGGCCCCACCAACCATTGGATGGAGCCCCAGAAGGCCTACAAGATGCTGTTCGACATCGCTCGCGGCAGCTACAAGGGCCGTACCATGTACGTGATCCCCTACTCCATGGGCCCCATCGGCTCTCCTCTGGCCAAGATCGGCCTGGAAGTCACCGACTCCATCTACGTGGTGCTGAACATGGCTATCATGACCCGCGTGGGACAGGCTGTGCTGGACGTGCTGGGCGACAGCGAAGACTGGGTTAAGGGCCTGCACTGCAAGTGCCAGATCGAGGAAGAGAACCGCTATATCTGCCACTTCCCCGAGGACAACTATATCATCAGCGTGAACTCCGGTTACGGCGGCAACGTTCTGCTGGGCAAGAAGTGCTTCGCTCTGCGTATCGCTTCCTACCTGGGCAAGAACGAGGGCTGGATGGCCGAGCATATGCTGATCCTGGGCATTGAGAATCCCCAGGGCGAGGTCAAGTATGTCTCCGCCGCGTTCCCCTCTGCTTGCGGCAAGACCAACCTGGCCATGCTGATTCCTCCGGAAGGCTATCGCAACAAGGGCTACAAGGTTTGGACCGTGGGCGACGACATCGCTTGGATGCGTCAGGGCGCCGATGGCAAGCTGTATGCTATCAATCCCGAGAACGGCTTCTTCGGCGTGGCTCCCGGCACCAACATGAAGTCCAACCCCAACGCTCTGATCTCCACCCAGAAGGGCACCATCTTCACCAACGTTGCCCACAACCTGGACGACAACACTGTGTGGTGGGAAGGCCTGGACAAGAATCCCCCCGAGAACGCTCTCAACTGGAAGGGCGAGCCCTGGAATGGCAAGACCTCCGATCAGAAGGGTGCTCATCCCAACAGCCGCTTTACTGCGCCTGCTAAGAACTGCCCCTGCATCAGCGCTGAGTTCGATAAGGGCGAGGGTGTGCCGATCTCCGCTATCATCTTCGGCGGCCGCCGCGCTCAGACCACTCCCCTGGTGTATCAGTCCCGCGACTGGAACAACGGTGTGTTCGTAGGCTCCATCATGGCTTCCGAGACCACTGCTGCCGCTACCGGCGCTGTGGGTGTTGTCCGTCGTGATCCCATGGCTATGCTGCCCTTCTGCGGCTATCATATGGGTGACTACTTCCAGCACTGGTTCGAGATGGGCGAGAAGCTGGGCGAGAACGCTCCCAAGATCTTCAACGTGAACTGGTTCCGTCTGGACGACGAAGGCCACTTCCTGTGGCCCGGTTTCGGCGACAACTTCCGTGTCCTGGAGTGGATCCTCAAGCGCTGCGAGGGCAAGGTGGACGCTCAGGAGACCGCTATCGGCTATGTGCCCTATGCTGAGGACATCAACCTGGAAGGCATCTCCGACTTCTCCATCGACACCCTGAAGTCCATCCTGGAAGTGGACAAGGCTGCTTGGGCTAAGGAAGCCGAAGGCATCGAGGAGTTCTACAAGCAGTTCGGCGACAAGCTGCCTGAGGAACTGAAGAACCAGCTGGCTACTCTGAAGAAGAACTGCCAGTAATTCAGATCTTATTTCACCCTTAATTTCAACCTCTTCTCATAACAATAAAGGCGGCAGCCGGGTCGTTCCCGGTTGTCGCTTTTTTGTGTGGCTGGTGCTCAGCCGGACTATGGAAGAATTTTAGGGTAAAAGAAAAGGGCTGCCGAAAACTCGGCAGCCCTTTTGCTATTTATCAAAGCACTTTGGAGAGAAATTCTTTCAAACGGGGATTCTTGGGATTGGTGAAGAAGGCCTCAGGCTCGTTCTGCTCGGCGATGACGCCCTCGTCCATGAACAGCACCCGCGTGGCTACGGACCGAGCAAAGCCCATTTCGTGGGTGACCACCACCATGGTCATGCCTTCGTCCGCCAGCTCCTTCATGATCTCCAGCACTTCGCCTACCATTTCCGGATCCAGAGCGGAGGTGGGCTCGTCAAAGAGCATCACGTCAGGGTTCATAGCCAGTGCACGGGCAATGGCGATACGCTGCTGCTGGCCGCCGGAAAGCTGCTTGGGATAGGCGTTGGCCTTGTCAGGCAGACCTACCCGCTCCAGAAGTTCTAAAGCTTTTTTATCGGCTTCGGCCTTGGTCATCAGCTTCAGCTTCACAGGCGCCAAAGTGATGTTCTGCTTTACGGTCATGTGGGGGAACAGGTTGAACTGCTGGAACACCATGCCCATCCGGGCGCGAAGCTTGTTGATGTCGTTTTTGGGATCGGTGATATCCACGCCCTCAAAGGTAATGGTGCCGCCGGTGGGTTCTTCCAACAGGTTCAGGCAGCGCAGGAAGGTGGATTTACCAGAGCCGGAAGGCCCGATGACTGCCACCTTTTCTCCTTTGTAGATGTGCTCGTTGATACCTTTGAGCACCATGTGGCCGCCAAAAGATTTTTCCAGGTTTTTAACGTCGATCACTGGCGCGCAGCCTCCTTTCCAGAATACCCTGGAGCCAGGTGAACAGCAGCACCAGGATCAAATACATCACGGCGGTGATGAGATAGGGCCACATGGCTTCGTATGTACGGGATACGATGGCCTGGGCGAAGTAAACGATCTCCTTGCCTGCCACCACCGAGATCAAGGAGGTGTCCTTCAGCAGGGTGATGAACTCGTTGCCAAGAGCGGGCAGGATAGCTTTAAAGGCCTGGGGCACCACAATGTGGATCATAGTGGGCATGTAGCCCAGTCCCAGAGAGCGGCCGGCTTCCATCTGGCCGGGATCCAGGCTCATCAGACCGCCGCGGATGATCTCCGCCACATAGGCTCCGGAGTTGATGCCCAGGGCCAAGGCGCCCACCATCGTGGTGTTACGGCTGCTTTTGAAAATTACGAAGCCCATGATCAGCAGCTGGACCATCATAGGGGTGCCTCGGATCACAGTGACGTAGATCTTGCAGATCACATTGAGCACAGCCAGGATGGGGTTGTGCTTGCCTTTGCGCTGCTGGTCGTGGCCGGTGCGGATGACCGCCACCAAAACGCCCAGCACCACGCCGATGAGCAGGGCCAAAATGGTGACCAGCACGGTGACGCCAAGACCCTCAAAGTACTGCATCCAGCGGTCGCCCTCGAACCAGGACCGGTAGAAATTCATATAGGATTGCTGCCAGAACCCGGGGTCCTCTAGGGCGGAGAACTGTTCATACAACTGGGTTGGATTCATCTCCATTCTCCTCTCACAAATCTCACATAACTATCAGGATAGCGGAAAAGAGCGGCGCGGGGCCGCTCCTTCTCTCGATTTTAAAGCCTGGGATCTTTCGATCACTCAACGGAGATGTACTTGTTCATGATCTCCTCTACGGTGCCGTCTTCGATCAGCTCCTGGAGAGCGGTATCGATGGCGTTGAGCAGGGCGGTGTTGCCCTCATCCACAGCGGCGCAGTACTGCTCTTCCACCCAGTTGCCGGGGAGGGTGGTCAGGCCTTCGTTGGCAGCCACAAATTCCTCAGCGGGAGCCTGGTCGATGATGACAGCGTCAATCTGGCCGTTCACCAGAGCCTGCACAGCGGTAGCGCCGCTGTCGTAAGCCTGCACATGGTCCTCGCCGTAGCCGCCATTCTCAGGAGTGTCGGAAGCGTAGATGTAACCGGTGGTGCCGCGCTGGGTGCCGATCATCTTCTCGCCCAGGTTGTCCATGGTCACGTCGGAGTCTTCCTTCACGATGACCACCTGCACGCCGGTAGCGTAGCTGGTGGTGAAGTCCATGACCTCGTCACGCTCTTCGTTGTAGGTCAGACCAGCCAGCATTACGTCGGCGGTGTTGTTCTGCACAGCCAGCAGAGCGGAGTCGAACTCCATGTCGTCGATCTGGAGCTCCAGGCCCAGCTTCTCGGCGATAGCGGAGGCGATCTCCACGTCGATGCCCTCAAAGCCAGTGCCGTTGAAGCCTTCGCCGTCAGCAACCATCTCATAGGGAGGGAACTGAGCGTTGGTGGACATGATCAGCTTGCCTTCCTCGATGGTGGTGAACTCGCCATAGTCACCAGTCTCGGTGGTGGAAGCCTCCTCAGAGGTCTCGGAAGCCGCGGAGCTGTCCTCAGCCACAGAGGACTCGCTGGTGGTGGAAGAAGTTCCAGCAGCGGAAGAAGAGCCGGTGTCGGCGCTGCCGCAGCCGGCGAAAGCAGCGGTCATCACCATGAGAGCCGCCAAGAGTGTTGCGATTTTCTTCATGATCTTTCTCTCCTTAACGTTCGTTTGGATCCCCTTGCAGGGAATATACACATTATACAACTTTCTTGTCAGTTTGCAAGGGGCTTTAATAGGGAATAATCGCCCATATTCCTGATATTATTTGTATAAAAATACAACGGCGGTGACCTGGCGGGAAAAACACGTTGACAAACGGAAGGGTGGGGTTTAAACTTAAAGTATAGTTTAAAGCCGGGCACGCCGGCGGAAAGGAGAGGGCGTTGTGGAAGGATACAGCATTTCCAAGGCGGCGGAGCGTTTCGGCATAGAGCCCCACACTTTGCGGTTTTATGAAAAGGAAGGGATCATCCACCCGGAGCGCACCAAGAACGGGATCCGGGTCTATACCGAGGAGAACATGGGCCAGCTGGAAATGGCTCTGTGCCTGAAAAGCACCGGGATGCCGCTGAAAGACATCAAGCGGTATTTCGACCTGGTGGAACAGGGGGACGAGACGCTGGAGGAACGTCTGCGGATCTTCGAGGAGCATCGGGCCCACGTGCTGGAAGGCATCGCGGAGCTGCAAAAGCACCTGGAGAAGATCAATTATAAGATCGGGTACTTAAAAAGCCAGGAAAAGAAATAAAAAGAGGATGGCGGTTAGCCATCCTCTTTTTTTGTCTGTGCAGCAGATTCCGTCTGAGTGTCAGGGGACATCTCTCCGTTTCCGGCTTGTTCCTCCTGACGCTTGATCTGGTCATAGGCCAGCATCCCGTCCCGCACCGCAGCCTTTATGATGAAGTAGAGCACGCATGCCAGGATGAAAATGAACAAAACCATCCAAACGAGCCATTCCATAGAGGATCTCCTTTTCATAAATAGAGTAGCGCCCAGCTCTGGGACGGTTCTAGGTGCGGTGCCGCTCGCGGGCTATCGCGTGCGCCCGTCTCACTTATTTTTCGGTTGGGCCGGTTTTTAGGCTGCGAGGGCGGGGGCTGGTTTCCGGTGGGAGGCCGCTCGCGGAGCTACAGCCCTTCGGGCTGGTGCGCTCTGCTCGCTGCATTTCTTTTCCGGCTGCGCCGTTAAGGTCGTAGGGCTCTGCCCTACAACCCGCCAACTTTTTGAAAAAAGTTGGATCAAAAACTTTCACGTTTTGTTCTTTTCCCTGCTCACCGGCAGCTCGAACCAGAAAGTGCTGCCCAGTCCCAGTCGGCTCTCCACTCCGTACTGTCCGCCGTGCATATCCAGAATATTCTTCACGATGGACAACCCCAAACCGGAACCCATCTGGGCCCGCTTGTGCTCTTTGTCCACCTTGTAGTACCGTTCCCAAATGTCCTTCAGTTTTTCCTGAGGGATACCCTCCCCTGTGTCGGTGACGGAGATGCGCACCTTGTCTCCTTCCGCTTTCTGGCTCAGGGTGATGGTCTTATCCTCCCCGGAATAGGTGATGGCGTTGTTCACCAGATTGTACACCACCTGGGAGATCTTCAACTCGTCGGCATCCACCCAGACGTCATCCTCGTAATGGAACTCAAAGCGATAATCCGCCAGTTTGTCATACCGGTGCAGGATGGTCCGTATGCTTTCCGTAAGGTTGAACCTGGTCTTTTCCAGGGGCAGCACGCCTGCCTCCAACTTGGAAAGATCCAGCAGGTCGTTGACCAGATTGGTCAGCCGTTCCGTCT
The DNA here is from genome assembly GCA_000432995.1 of Clostridium sp. CAG:1013. GTDB lineage: Bacteria > Bacillota > Clostridia > Oscillospirales > Acutalibacteraceae > Acutalibacter. The sequence goes on along the minus strand of HF972652.1, from coordinate 33,954 downwards.
CATCGATAATGATCTGAACGTTTTCCGGGGTATTTTCCCCGGGCAGGTCCCGCATCACTTCACCGTAGCCCTTAATCATGGTCAAAGGCGTGCGCAGGTCGTGGGAAACATTGGCCAGCAGATCCCTCCGCAGGCCCTCCACCTTGGAAAGTTCCCCGGCGGCGTAGTTCAGGGTGCGGGCCAACTCGCGAACCTCCCGAGCGCCCCGCTCTCCAAACCGAATAGCGTAGTCCCCTCGGGCCAGCACCTTGGCAGACTCGTTGATAGCCGTCAGAGGGCGGGAGATTTTCCGGGCGATGACCAATGCCAGGGCCACGCCCAGCAAAGCCATCACCGCTGTAAGGGTGGTCACTTGCACCAGAAGCGTCTCTTTGATGGAATCCACCGGGGTGATCTCGCTTTCCAGCAGCACCATGCGGTTAAGTCCCGCAGGCGTCCGGGTGATGGTGACGTAGAGGATCACCTCGTCCTGTGTCCCGTCTCGGTTCACAAAGGGGGAACGGTAACTGGTCAGCAAGTTACCGCCCTGGAAATTCACATCGTTAAAGAGATCCGCCCTGCCGGGCCGGCTCATGTTGTTGAGGAAGCTCTCTTTCTGAGAGGATCTCCACCCGGAATAGATCGTCCCAAACTCATCGGTGACCATGATGTTGATCCCCGTATTCAAACACAGTTCCTTCACCTGGTCGTCCAGATTCTCATCGTCCAGATACCGCTCCACTGTCTCTGCGGTGGCCTTCACCTGGGTGGTCTTGACCGCCCGGTAGAAGGGATCCAGCAGGACGATCTGAAACAGCCACAGCAGAGCGCCCACCACCAGGATAAAGACCCCAAAACCCAGGAGGATCTGTCCGCCGATGCCCATGGGGTGTATTCTGAGCTTTTTCATGGTCAGTTCCCCTCAAAGCGGTAGCCCACACCCCGCAGAGTGACAATAAACTTGCTGTATGGCCCCAGGCTGCGGCGCAGCAGCTTGATGTGAGTGTCCAAGGTGCGGTCGTCGCCGTAAAAATCGTAGCCCCACACATTGGTGATGAGCATCTCCCGGGTCAAGGCAATGTTCTTGTTCTGGGCCATGTACACCAACAGGTCGTACTCCTTGGGGGAAAGCTCCGCCCGCACGCCGTCCACGGTGACGATTCTGGCGTCCAGATCGATGGACAGCCCCTGGAAGGTGAGCACATTCCGTTTGGGCTCCGTCTCCTGGGGACGCACCCGGTTCATGATAGCGGAAACCCGCATCATCAGTTCCTTGGGAGAGAAGGGCTTCACCACGTAATCGTCCACTCCCAGCTCAAAGCCGTGGATGCGATCATATTCCTCCCCCCGTGCCGAAAGCATCAGCACCGGGGTCTTGCAGGTCTTGCGGATCTCCTTCACTGCGGAGAAACCGTCCAGCTCCGGCATCATCACGTCCATGATGATGATGTCAAAGGCGTCGGGATGCCGACGGCACAACTCTACCGCCTCCATGCCGTTTTGAGCCTCGGTGACCTGGTTGCCTTCGAATTCCGCATACTTCCGGATCAGCGCCCGGATCTTATCCTCATCGTCCACCACTAAAATTCGGATCATAAATGTCCACCCCCGTTTTCGCGAATCAAGTTTCCCAAAAGGAATCGTTTTTCGTCAGTATACCGTCTTTCTGTGAAGGACCGGTGAAATTTCCCCGAAAAGGGGGAAAATCCCCGCCGTCACCAGCGTTTATGCTTCTCTTAAGTATAGCCCAGGCCCAGTTTTTTTTCAAGCGGCGGCCGGATTTGCGGTTGACTTTTTAGAAAAAAGAGGGTATGATAATTCTAGGGATATTATCTATAAAAACAAGAGTTATATCTGTGAATATTGGATTGTTTTGATAAGGAGGAATTGCTATGCTGCCTGTCATCACCATCGCTCGTCAATACGGAAGCGGAGGCCACGAAGTGGGGGAGAAAGTGGCCAAAAAATTGGGACTGCCCTTCTATGACAAGGCCCTCATCGCCATGGCCGCGAAAAAGAGCGGCATCTCCGAGGAAGTGTTCGTGGACGCTGACGAAAAAGCCGCCAGCAGCCTTCTCTATTCCATGGTCATGGGCAGCTATGCCTTCGGCGCTCGGGTGCCCAGCATCAACGAGATGCCCATCAACGACAAGCTGTTCATCATCCAGTCTGACATCATCAAAAAGGCCGCTGCGGAAGGCCCCTGTGTTATCATCGGCCGGTGCGCCGACTACATTCTCCGGGAGCACGAGAACTGCTTGAATGTGTTTGTCCATGCCGACAAAGCCGCCCGAATCAAGCGGATTGTGGGCCTGGGCCACTGCGAGGAGAAAAAAGCCCCGGACTTTGTCACCAAAAAGGACAAACAGCGGGCCAACTACTACAACTTCTACTCCAACAACCGTTGGGACGATCTGCTCAACTACGACCTGACCATCGACACCTCCCGATTCTCTGTGGATCTGGCGGTGGATATGGTGATCGACGCGGCCAAAATGCTGGACAAATAAGGTTTGTGTACAACGCGAAAGCGACCCCCTATATTCCCTGAAACCGGGAGGGGGAGGGTGTAAGGCCCTCCCCCTCCCGGCTTTTTCTTTCCAAACAGGGCAAACCATGATATAATATCCGCAAACATCGATACAGCGGCACGGACGCGCACTGACGTATCGAACAGCGCGGGCGAAGCCCGCCGCCGTTTTCTGCGGACAACAAGGAGCTTTCTATGAAACATTTGCTAGACCGTATTTCTGAAAAGACCGCCCGGATACTGGCTTTGTGCTTTTTAGCCGGGGGGATCTTACTGTTGGCCGCCGCCCTGTGGATCAATTTCGGAGGGCTGGACAACAGTTACACATTGACCACCTATTCCATGGGTTCCTACGTACAGCAGACCGTTTACGGTAAGGGCCGGGAGGAAGCTGCCCAGCAAGCCTCTTCCGCAGTGACAGAACTGGAAAACCTGATCTCCTGGCGGATCGAGGACAGCGACGTGGAAAAGCTGAATCAGGCGGCCGGCACCGAATTTATAGAGATCGATGAGCGTACCTGGAATGTGCTTCACACTGCCTTGGAAGTGTGCGAAGCCAGCGACGGAGCCTTCGACGTGACAATCGCTCCCATCAGCTGGCTGTGGGACTTCGACGAGAATCCCCAGCTCCCCTCCGACGACCTGATCCAGTCTCTGCTGCCCGCGGTGAACTATGAGAACGTCTCCCTGCTGGAGGACGGCACCGCCGCACTCCAGACCCACGCCACCGCCATCGACCTGGGCGCTGTGGGCAAGGGAGCCGCCTGTGACGCTGCTGTGTCCGCCTACCAGGAAGCGGGTGTAGACCGGGCTGTGGTCTCTGTGGGCGGCAGCGTTGGTGTCTGGGGGGAAAAGCCCTCTGGTGATCCCTGGCGCGTGGCCCTGCGAGATCCTGATTCCCAGGGATCTCTGGGAGAACTTGCCATCCAGAGCGGATTCCTCTCCACCTCCGGCAGCTACGAAAAGCAATTCACAGAGGACGGGGTCACCTATCACCACATCCTGGATCCTGACACCGGCTACCCGGCGGAAAGCGGTCTGGTATCGGTGACTGTGTGGAGCACCAGCGGCGTTCTCAGCGATGCCCTGTCCACCGCTTGCTTTGTACTGGGCATGGAGGACAGCATGGCGCTATTGGAGGAATTCGACAGCGGCGCGGTGTTCATCACCGAGGACCACGAGATCTACGTCACGGAAAACCTGGCGGATAATTTCACTCTAGACTCGGACCAGTACACCCTGGCCGGGACCCTGTGAGGCGCCTATGGAAGAAAAACGCTTCCTCTCCCCCCTGGGCCTAGTCCTCTGTGGACTGCTGGTCCTGGCGGCGGGAGGGCTGTATCTGTGGCTGTCCCTGTCTCCCCAGGGAACGAAAGCCATCGTGGAAAAAGGCGGAGAAGTGGTCCTGGAACGGGACCTGGCCCAGCTGTCAGAGCCGGAAACCCTCACCCTGGAAGGGGAGCAGGGCCTGGAAGTGACAGTGGAGCTTTCTCCTCAGGGGGCGGCAGTGGTGGCCTCCGATTGTCCTGACCAGGTGTGCGTACGCACTGGGACCCTGACAAAAGCCGGGGAGACTGCCGTGTGTCTCCCTGCCAGGATCACCCTGCGGCTGGAAGGCAGCCCCTGCGGCTGGAAGGCAGCGGTGATTCCGTGGATGCCACGGTTTACTGAGGAAAGGAGGTCTGCCATGAAACGAGCGTCCGGCCGAGTGGCCTTTACCGGGTTGCTGGCGGCCCTTGCGTTGGCTCTCTCCTTTTTGGAGGGGCTGCTCCCCCCTCTGCCCATGATGCCCCCCGGGGCCAAGCTGGGTCTTTCCAATATTGCTTCCATGTACGCCGCCGGGAGCCTTGGTCTGCCCAGCGCCCTGTTTTTAGCGGTGTTTAAGGGACTCTTCGCCCTGATGACCCGGGGCGCCATGGCGGGGATGATGAGTCTTTCAGGAGGGGTGGTCAGCACCCTGTTCATGTGGCTGCTGTTGAAAAAGACCAAGTCCTCCCTGGGAGTGGTAGGGGTCTGCGGAGCGCTGGCTCATAACGCCGCCCAGCTTTGTGTGGCCTACTTTCTCACCAGCACCAGCGTGCTGTTTTACGTGCCTTTCCTGCTGGTGTTCGGAGTGCTGACAGGTCTGCTCACCGGGTTGGTGCTGAAACTGACCCTGCCTCCTTTGGAACGGCTGAAACGTTATCTGGGATAAAAAGAACTCCTCCGTACTCACACGGAGGAGTTTCGTTTTTCTTCATCACTTGACCTGGCAGCCGCCCCATTCCACGGCTGTAAATCCCCTGCGCTCCGGAGCGGTCAGCTCCTGGACAGGGATCTCCAACGGTTCTTCTAGGGGCTTCCACGCCATGAACACCCGCAGCAGCGTGTCGGGGGCCGGTTCCATGGACAGCTTCGCAGCTTCCGTGTAGGCGTCGGACTGGAATGCGATCAGGTTGTAGGGGTTTTCTTCCATCTGGGGCAGCCAGTAGACGATAAACTCGTTGGCTTCCTTTCGGGTAAGACCCAGCCTGCTGAGGGCGTCCTCCAAGAAGGAAGCGGTGTCCTCCCCGGCCACGCAGAAACCCTGGGAGAAATCATACTCCACCTGGTCCTCACCCTCCCAGTAGAGATAGTTGTAGGTTTGGCCGTCAGCATCCGTCAAGGTACCATCCGGGCTGGCGGTAACCGTCCAGCCATCCTGGTAGGCAGGATAAGTGCAGGTCAGCTCCCCGGCATAGTCCAGCTTCACAGCGACCTGGGTTTCCTCCTCCGGGTAGAGGTAGATCACAGGCTTGGCTTCATATTGCACCTCAGACTGATCGTCGCACTGCTCCTCTTGGCAGGCGGCAAGTCCGCAGACGCAGACCAACGCCAACAGAAGCGCCAAAATTCGGTTTCGGTTCTCTTTTTTCATCTGCCATACCTCCTTTTTCACAGAGCTTTTTCCACAACTCACTTCCTCAGGGTGGAAAGATCCCCCCTGTACTCTCATTGTACCACTCCTGGACCTTGGTCACAATGCTGTTCCCGGCTTTCTTTTTGCCTGTCAGGTGTCCAGCTCCCCACAGTACAGGGTGCAGGTCTGGGCATCGTACACGGCGGCGGTAAAGTTGTAGGAGCCCCGGCCCAGGACCCCATCCGTCTCCGGGCTGTGGGTCTGGTCGTCCCAGAAGAACCAATACCCCTCCTCCACCCGGGGCAGCAGAGGTTTGCCGTCCTTCCCAGTGAGATAGAACCCAAAGGATTCCCGGCCGAAAACCAGAATTTCCCCGTCCCCATTTGCAGGAAGAGGATGCCACCCCTCTTCGGATTGTGCGGTCTGTTCCAGGGCGGCAGCGTCCTCCGGGGAGAGTTCTACCTTCCAGTATTCCGTGCCGTCCCCCATCCAGCCGTGTTCATCCCAGTGTTCCAAGATGGTAGAATCCGTCAGGGTTACGCCCAAAGTTCCGGGCAGGGAATCCCGACTCCCCACACAGCCGGCGCAGAGAAGAACCATTGCCAGGGCCAGTAAAGCAGTTATAAAGCGTTTCATACCATCATCTCCTTTGGGTTCAGTATACATCTCTTTCCACGGGCCCACAACGACCGGACTTTTTGAAGGGGAAAACCTGTTGACAAGAGAGAAAATGTTCACTATAATGAAGCCATTACTAACCACAAAGAGAGGTCAAACCAATCATGGACGACGGTGACAGTCACCCTGCCAGCGCCAATTTGAACCGAAAAAACAACCAGGATAGAAAGCATAACTTGCCGTGTTTTTCCCCGGCAGGCTATGCTTTTTTGTGTTTTTTCGGATGGTTCCATCCCCGGAACTAGAGGCCTGAGCCAATCTACCCACCTTGTCAACACAGCTAAAGGAGTGCACAAATTTTGGAAATCTTACTGCAAGTAGTTCTCATATTGATCAACGCCTTTTTCGCCGCCACAGAACTGGCGGTGGTGTCTCTGAACAGCACCAAGCTGCGCAAGCTGGAAGAGGATGGCAACAAGACCGCCTCCCGGCTTCTGAAAATGGTGGAGGAGCCCTCCGCTTTCCTGTCCACCATCCAGGTGGCTATTACCCTGGCAGGTTACTTAGGCAGCGCCTTCGCCGCGGAAAACTTCTCCGGCGGCCTGTCCAACTGGCTCTATTATACCCTGGGCTTCCAGGCTCTTTCCCTGTCTGCCCTGAACACTGTTTCCATTATCATCATCACCATCATTCTCTCCTACTTCACCCTGGTGTTCGGTGAGCTGGTGCCCAAGCGCATCGCCATGCAGAAGTCCTATGAGGTGGCCAAGCTGGCCTGCGGAGTCATTCGAGTGATGGCCTTTGTCCTCCGGCCCGTGATCTGGCTGCTGAGTGTTTCTGTCAACGCTGTGCTGCGGCTGCTGCGGTTGAAAGTGGAAGCGGAAGAGGAAAGCGTCACCGAGGACGAGATCCGCATGATGGTAGACCTGGGCGGCGAACGGGGCGCCATTGACGAGGACGAACAGGAGTGGATCCAGAACGTGTTCGACTTTGGGGACATCTCCGTGCGGGAAGCCATGACTCCCCGCAGCGATGTGGACGCTCTGCCCTGTGACGCCGATGACCAGGAGATCCTGGAGATGATCCGGGAGTGCGGCCGCAGCCGTATGCCCGTCTACCAGGAGAACATCGACACCATCCTGGGCATCTTGAACGCCCGCGACTTCCTGCTGGACCGAAACTCCGGGAAAAACACACCCTTGAAAGAACTGCTGCGTCCCGCCTACTTTGCTCCTGAGACCATCAAAGCCGACAACCTGTTTAAGGAGATGCAGAAGGAGAAGGTGCACATTGCCATTGTGGTGGACGAATACGGCGGCACGGAAGGCATCATCACCATGGAAGACCTGCTGGAGGAGATCGTAGGTAACATCTACGACGAGTTCGACGAACCGGAACAGCCGGAAATCGTACCCCTGGCGGAAAACGAATGGCGGGTCACCGGCTCCACACCCATCAGCAGTCTGGTGGACGATCTGGACCTGCCCCTGCCGGAAAGCGATGATTACGACACTCTGGGCGGCATGATCGTCACACGGCTCAACGCCATCCCCAAGGACGGGGAGGAACTGGACCTGGAAGTCAACGGCGTTGCCCTCCACGTGGAGAAAATCCAGGAACACCGCATTGAAAGCGTCGTGATCCGCCTGCTGGTCCCCAAGGCAAAGAAGCAGCGGGCTTCTACTAAATAACCGAAAACCAACCGTTCCAAGGGCTGCCGCTACAAAGCGGCGGCCCCTTTTTTACCCCTCCAAAAGGCAGCAAAAAAGCGCCGCCAGCCCATTTCAGGCTGACAGCGCTGAGGTTCTTAATTTACTTTTCTTCTTCCTCTTCCGGCTGTTCCAGCTTGGTGACCCGGACCTTCTGGATCCGGTTGCTGCTGACTTCTTCCACCTTGATGGAAAGGCCGCTGTACTCAAAGGAATCCCCATCCACAGGCACCTTGCCCATCCGTTCCATGATCCAGCCGCCCAGAGAAACGCTGTCGGCTTCGTCCTCGATGTGGAAATAGGAACAGAAATCGTCAAAGGTCAGGTCGCCGTCGATGAGATATGTATGGTCGTCCAGCTGCTGGAAGGACTCTTCCTGCTCGTCGTGTTCGTCCCAGATCTCGCCCACCAGCTCTTCCAGAATATCCTCCATGGTGACAATACCCAGGGTGCCGCCGTACTCGTCAATGACAACGGCAATGTGGGACTGGTGAGATTGGAGCAGTTTCAGCAGATCGTTGACCTTCTCTGTGGGATGGATGAAAATAGGCGGGGTGATGATGTCCCGGATAGGCTTCTGGGTGACACCGTTGCCGGTGTAGAAATCCTTCTGGTGGATCACGCCCACCACCTTGTCGATGTCGTCGTCATACACCAGCAGCCGAGAGAAATGAGACTCCGTAAAGCTCTGAGCGATCTCTTCCTTGGTGGAGTCCACGCTGACGGCGATCAGATCCACTCGGGGCGTGAGGATGTCCTGGGCCTCCAGATCCCGGAATTCCACCGCGTTTTTCAGCAGGGCGCCCTCGTCTTTGTCGATGCTGCCGTCACGCTGTGCTTCCTCCAAAAGCATCATCAGTTCCTCGGGGGACATCTTGGAGTCCTCCTTGGTCTTGAGCAGCTTGGAGATCAACTTCTTCCACTGAGAAAACAGGAAGTTGAGAGGCGTGAGGATGATAATCAGCAGGTTGATGAGAGGAGCGCTGAACATGGCGAATTTCTCGGGGAAATCCTTTGCCACGCTCTTGGGAGTGATCTCGCCGAAGATCAGCACCACGATAGTGACCACCACAGTGGAGAGAGTGGCGCCCATATCGCCGTAGAACTTCACGAACAACAGGGTAGCGATGGAGGACACGGCGATATTCACGATGTTGTTGCCGATGAGGATGGTGGAAATGAGCTTGTCGTAGTTTTCGGCCAAACGAGCGGCCAGTTGTGCCCGGCGGTTACCGCTGTCCGCAAGCACCTTCAAGCGGATGGAATTCATAGAGGAGAAGGCGGTCTCCGTGGCGGAGAAATAGGCGGACATCATAATACAGAACAGCATGATCAATATGCTGGGCAGTTCATTGGATAACATAAAGAAACTCCTTACCTTTCGTTTTCATTGCTTCAAATTCGATAAAATCCCAAAATAAACACAAAAAACACACCTATTCCCGCAAACGCACCAGGGGGACAGGTATGTTACACACAATGAAAACTAGATCCAAATTACGGTTCGCATTATGACAAGGTGTACAATCGTCACTACTGGAACTGTCCATGAAAAGAGATCACATCCTTTTTTACATATTAGTTTTGATGATACCGTATTTTCTTCTACTTGTCAAGGGCTTCCTCCCCTCCCGCCTGGGAAAGAAGGAAGCCCTTCCTGTTTCTGATTATTCTTCTTCCGGCAGTCCGGCGCAGTGAGCCAGCACTTCCACCAGGTCCTCCCGGATAACAAGATCCGCCCGGGAATCGTAGGGAGTGGGATCTCGGTTGAGGATCACCAGCCGAGCCCCGGGAGAGAGATACTCCACCAGCCCCGCCACAGGATACACCACCAGGGAAGTGCCCGCCACCACCATCAGATCCGTTTCCTGAGCGTAGCGGATCGCAAAGCGCAGATCCTTCTCGTTCAGGCTCTCCTCGTAGAGGACCACGTCCGGCCGAATGGTGCCTCCGCACTCGCACCGGGGAACGCCCGTTGTCTCGGTGACGCAGCTCATGTCGTACCGCTTCCCGCAGGACAGGCAGTAGTACCGATTCTCATTGCCGTGGAGCTCAATGACGCTTTTGCTCCCCGCCATCTGGTGGAGCCCGTCGATGTTCTGGGTGATCACCGCCCGCAGCTTCCCTTCCCGCTCCAGCTTTGCCAAGGCATAGTGGGCACGGTTGGGCTTGGCGTCAGGGTAGAGCATCACGTTCCGCATGAAGTCGTAGAACTCCTCCATGTGCCGAACGAAATAGGTGTGGGAGAGCATTTCCTCATAGGAGCGGCCCTCCTTTTTCTGCCGGTAAAGCCCGTGGGCGCTGCGAAAATCCGGGATACCGCTGGCGGTGGACACTCCTGCCCCGCCCAAGAAAATGGTCCGTTTGCTTTCCTCCAGCCATTTCCGCAAGGTTTCCTCCTGTGTCACAGCCTGTCCCCTCCTTCTTTCAAAAGCAGTTCTACCGGGCAGTGGTCGCTGCCCCCTACCTCCGACAAGATCCGACTGTCCTCCAGGCGGGGCGTCAACCGTTCATCCGCCAGGAAATAGTCGATACGCCACCCGGCGTTGTTTTTCCGGGCGTTGAACATGTAGCTCCACCAGGAATAGACCCCTTCCAGATCCGGGTAGAAATGCCGGAAAGTATCCACAAATCCGGAGGCCAGAAGCTCAGAGAACTTCCCCCGCTCCTGGTAGGAGAACCCAGCGTTTCCCACGTTGGATTTGGCGTTTTTCAGGTCGATGGGCCGGTGGGCCACATTCATGTCCCCGCAGACGATCACCGGCTGTTTCTCCCGCAGGCCGGCCAGGTAGTCCCGAAAAGCGTCCTCGAAAGCCATTCGGTAGTCGATGCGCACCAGTTCCCGCTGGGAGTTAGGGGTGTACACGGTCACCAGGGTAAAATCCTCATACTGGGCGGCGATGACTCTGCCCTCTCCGTCGAACTCAGGAAGTCCCATGCCATAGGTCACGTCCAGGGGCTCTTTCTTGGAGAAAATGGCCGTGCCGGAATAGCCCTTCTTGGTCACCGCGGAATTCCAATACTCAAAGTAGCCAGGGAAATCGAAGTCGGCCTGTTCCTTCTGCATTTTCGTTTCCTGCAGGCAGATCACGTCCGGGGCTTCCTCTTCCAAAAACTGGGCAAACCCCTTGCCCATGCAGGCCCGCAGGCCGTTGACGTTCCAGGACACCAGCTTCATATTCCCATCATCCTTTCCCTTCCCCGCTTCCGAGGAAAATTTCCAATTTTTTAAAGTATTTTTTAGGACGCTATGCTATAATGTGAAAAACGCAATCAAGGAGGAGATTTTCCATGAAAAATCCCATCGTTACCATTGAAACCACTCAAGGCACCATCACCGTGGAGCTGTATCCCGAAGTGGCTCCCAACACGGTAAACAACTTCATCTATCTGGTGAAGCGTGGCTTCTACGACGGCACCATCTTCCATCGTGTCATCCCCGGCTTCATGATTCAGGGCGGCGATCCGGAAGGCTCCGGTATGGGCGGCCCCGGCTACGGCATCAAGGGCGAATTCGCCATGAACGGCTTTAAGAACGACTTGAAGCACACCACCGGCGTCATTTCCATGGCCCGGTCCCAGCGGCCCAACTCTGCCGGAAGCCAGTTCTTCATTATGGTGGACGACGCCCCCTATCTGGACGGCCAGTACGCTGCCTTCGGCAAAGTGACCTCCGGCATGGAAGCTGCCCAGGCCATTGTATCCGCTCCCCGGGACCGTGCCGACCGTCCCTACGAGGATCAGATCATGGAGAAGGTAACTGTGGAAACCTTTGGCGAAGAGTATCCCGATCCCGTCACCGGTCCCGAGCACGGCTAAGCAGCGTGACGCTGCACCCGTGTCGCGGTCCTGGTCGCCAGTGGCGACCGTTCAGGACCGACCGAGCCGGCAGGCGAGACTACGGGGCGGCGGCTGATCGCCGCGCCTATGCGGGACCTTCACTGCGCGTCCGCGCCGTGAGAGCGCGGTCCCCTTGGGCATGCCGCGGGAGCGTGCGCTTCGCTTACTCCCAGTATGGGAAGAGTAAAGCTCGCTGTCCGCGGGGTAAAGCTCTACCAAGAATCCACTCAACAGAACAACTCCCTGAGAGAGGCCTTCGGGCCTCTCTCTTTTTTACGCCTCTTCGATACGCTCCAGGATCAGGGGACCCATAGCGGGGGCTTCCTGTCCCACCTGCAACGCGGAGAGGAACCTCTCCCGGCCCCGCTGGCACAAGTCTTCCCTCTGGGCATAGAGCCGGGCAATGGGCTCTCCCTTTGTCACGGCATCCCCCTTGTTTTTCAGCAGGACCATACCAGCACCGTAATCGATGGGACTATCCTTTGTCTCTCGGCCGGCGCCAAGTTCTACAGCGGCCAGACCGCACTCCTCGGCGTTCAGGCGGGTGATATACCCTGTCTCCGGAGCGGTCACTTCCACGATCACGGGTGAGAGGGAGAATTTTTCCGGGTGGAGAATGTAGCTGCCGTCTCCACTCTGGGCCTCCACCATCTCCCGGAACTTGTCCAACGCTTTCCCGGAGGCAACCGCCTGGGAAGCAAGCTCTCGGGCTTCTTCCATAGTGGAAGCCTTTCCGCCCAAGTAGACCATGTTGGCGGCCAGCTCCAAACAGAGCTCTCTTAGACGGCGGTCCCCCTTGCCGGAAAGCACCTGGCAGGCCTCCTGGACCTCCAAAGCGTTGCCCACGCACTGTCCCAGGGGCATATCCATGTCAGTGATGAGGGCCACGGTGCGGCGGCCCACCTGGGCGCCAATGCGGACCATCTCCTGGGCCAACGCCCGGGAGTCCTCCTGAGTTTTCATAAAGGCACCGGAACCCACCTTCACGTCCAGCAGGATGGCGTCAGCGCCGGCGGCGATCTTCTTGGACATGATGCTGGAGGCGATGAGGGGCAGACTTTCCACAGTGGCGGTCACGTCCCGCAGGGCGTAGAGTTTTTTATCCGCGGGGCACAGGTTCCCCGACTGTCCGATGATGGCCAGCCCCGTCTCCCGGACGACCTGGAAAAACTCCTCCCGAGGGATAGCGGTGCGCAGACCGGGGATGCTTTCCAGCTTGTCCACGGTGCCGCCGGTGTGACCCAGACCACGACCGCTCATCTTGGCGATCTTGACCCCACAGGCTGCGGCGATAGGCCCCAGGATCAGGGAGGTCTTGTCTCCCACGCCGCCGGTGGAGTGTTTATCCACCTTCACGCCAGGGATGGAGGAAAGATCCACCATGTCCCCGGAATGGGCCATTTCCATGGTCAGGTCCCCGGTTTCCCGGCGAGTCATCCCTCGGAAAAAGATGGCCATCAGCAAAGCGGAAACCTGGTAGTCCGGGATCTCCCCCTGGGTATAGCCCTGAACGAAGAAGCGGATCTCTTCCCCGCTCAGCTCGCCCCCTTCCCGCTTTTTGTGGATGATATCATACATGCGCATGGATAAATCCCCCTATGAAAACATTACAGATACAGATTCATATACCAGGCGTCAACGGACTGGCCGTTTACCTTCATAAAGTTTTTGTACAGGCCCATTTTCTCAAAGCCAACTTTCTCGTAAAGCGCTATGGCGGGAGCGTTGTCGGCGCGCACCTCCAGCTGGAGAACTTCCAGGCCGCAGCTCTTGGCGAAGTCGATCAAGGTCTCCATCGCTCGCCGGCCCACGCCCTGGTTCCAGTAGGCTTTTCCCACGGAGATGGCAACTCCTGCCCGGTGGGCCACCCGCTCCCGAGCGGTCAAGGCATTCACAGAGGAAATGGACACCACCTCTTCTCCCACAAAACCGGCCAACATGATGGATTTCTTCTGGCTTCTCTGAAGCTCCAAAAAGGTCCGCTCCTGGTCCTCGGACATGGGGAAACCGTTGGCCCCAAACAGAAGATTGTCGCTTTCCCCGCCTACCCGGTTCAGGTAAGCTAGCACCTTAGCGGCGTCGTCGGGGACAGTTTCCCGGAGCAGGAGGGTCTGTCCGTTTTTCAGGGGATAGGTTCTGGGTTCCAATTTACTCATGGAAAAAGGCTCCTTTCATCATGTGAGCGGCAGTTTCGGTACAGGCGCTCTATGGCGCAACTCGTCCTGGGGGTTACTGGTCCAGGTCCCCCGGGCCGAATGCCTGGGGCAGCAGCTCCTCCAAGGTATACACTTTTACAGCGCTGCCGTCGGTGAGCAGGATCTCAAACTCCGGGCCGCAGAATTCCGCCATCACCTGGCGGCACACGCCGCAGGGAGCACAGAACTGACTGG
>HF972652.1:12048-19938 GCA_000432995.1 Clostridium sp. CAG:1013 | reverse complement strand
CGTCGTTCACCGCCCGGAAAAAGGCAGTGCGCTCGGCGCAACAGGTAGCGGTGAAGCCGGCATTCTCAATATTACACCCAGCGTACACGGTGCCATCGGCGCACAGCAGGGCCGCTCCCACGGCAAAACCGGAATAGGGAGTGTAGGCGTTCTGCCGGGCTTCCTTGGCCCGCTGGACCAGCGCCAGACGCAATGCTTCCTTCTGTTCCATCACAAGCCCTCCTTTTGGGCCAGCTTCACCAGACGGCTGGTGCCCAAACGATCTGCGCCCAGGGCCAAAAACTCCTGGGCGTCCTCCTTGCTGGAAATGCCTCCCGCGGCTTTCACCTTCAATTCAGGGGCGCTATGCTCCCGGAGAAGAGCCACGTCCTGGGCGGTTGCTCCTCCCGTGGAAAAGCCTGTAGAGGTCTTGATATAATCCGCTCCGGACTCCGACACCACCTGGCACAGCTGTTGTTTTTCCTCCTGGGTGAGCAGACAGGTCTCGATGATTACTTTTAAAGTCCTGCCGTGGCAGGCTTCCTTTACCGCTCGAATCTCAGAAAGCACCTGGTCATACAGGCCATCTTTCACCCAGCCCAGGTTCACCACCATGTCGATCTCATCGGCGCCGTTTTCCACAGCGTCGGAAGCCTCAAAGCACTTGACGGCGGTGGTGTTATAGCCGTTGGGGAACCCGATAACGGTGCACACCTTCACCTTTCCCTGGGCGTACTCCGCCGCCTGCTTCACATAGGAGGGCGGAATGCACACGGAAGCGCACCCGTAATGGATGCCCTCTTCTACGATCTTCTGGATGTCCTCCCACCGGGCCTCCTGTTTTAAAAGGGTATGGTCCACGTGGGAAAGGATCTCTTTCCACTCCATAAGAGTCTCCTTTCAGGCGGTGCCCGCCAAAATGATCTTGGAAAGCTCCTCCCGGGTGGGAAGGCCCTCGTTGTCACTGCGATGGGTGATCTGGATAGCGCCGATCACATTGCCCCGGAAGGTGGCCTCCTCCAGAGTCTCCCCTTCCGCCAGAGCGCTGATGACGCCGGCGGCAAAACCGTCTCCAGCTCCCACAGTATCCACCTTTTTGGAGGCGGGGAAGGCGGGGGAAATGCCGCATTTACCTCCCTTTTCAGAGAAGTAGGCACCCTCCTTGCCCAGCTTCACCACCACGTATTTGGCTCCCAAGCCGTGGTAGAACTCCGCCACGCCCTCGGGAGTGTCACGGCCGGTAAGGATCTTCCCTTCGCCCAGGCCAGGCAGGACAGTCTCCACCCCTTCTGCCAGGGAGTTGAGGGTGGTGACCATTTTCTTCTCGCTCTCCCACAGCTGAGGCCGCAGGTTGGGATCGAAGGTGATGGGCAGGTCCAGTGCCTTGGCCCGGCTGATCAGCCTCTTGGTGGCGGCCAGGGCGCTTTCCGACACAGCAGGGAAAATGCCCGTCACATGGAGCCGCTCACAGCCGTACAAATCCAGGCCGTCAATGTCGTGGGTAGAGATCTGGGAGGCGGCGGACCCCTTCCGGTAGTAGGCAATGTCCGGGTCTCCCTGGCTGGTAGAGCTCTTCATCATAAAACCGGTCTGAGCGGACTCGGTCTGCATCACCAGGTCAGTGGCGATGTGGTTCTGCCGCATGCCCCGAAGGATCCGCTCCCCCAAGGGATCGAAGCCCAACCGGGTGCAGTACGCGGGCGTGTGGCCCAGCCGGGCCAGACCCACTGCCACGTTGTACTCCGCTCCCGCGATGGAAACGCTGAAACTATTCACTTCACTGAGAGCCCCGGTCTCGTTGGCCATGAACAGGCCCATGGGCTCTCCCATCAAAATAATCTTCATAAGTATGCCCCTCCTTAAAAGAAAAAATCACTTTCTGATCTATACTATCACCGGTTCACCCTTCACTGGCAGGGATCACAGTCCGCACCAGGGTGCAAGGTCCTGACACCCGCACCTTCCCCGCTCCCGCGGGAAGGAACAAGCTGTCACCAGGACGAAATTCCAAAGTATTTTCCGGCCCTTCCAGAAGGCCGCTGCCCTGAGTCACCATCAGAGAGACGAAGGAATCCTCCCCCACCTCCAGCTCCGTGGCGCTGTCCACCTGGAGCCTGTCCACGGCAAAATACTTGCAGGAGCCCAGCTTCTGAGCCGTCCCGCCGGGAATGGTCTGGGGCGCTCCCACATGAGAGGAGGTATCCGAAGGCTGGAAGCTGGACACTTCCAGCGCCTTTTCCACGTGAAGCTCCCGAGGCTTACCGTCAGCGCCCCGGCGATCGTAATCGTAGACCCGGTAGGTGCAGTTGGAATTCTGCTGGATCTCGCAGATCAGGATCCCCGCCCCTATGGCATGGATGGTCCCGGACTGGATAAAGAACACGTCCCCGGGATGAACCTCCACCTTGTTGAGAACCTCCAACACCGTGTTGTTCTCAATGCGCTGGCGGAATTCTTCCTTGGTCACCGGGCGGTTGACGCCGAAGTAGAGGAAGGCTCCGGGGTCGCAGTCCATCACGTACCACATTTCGGTTTTGCCATATTCATGTTCCACTTTCAGAGCGTATTCGTCGCTGGGGTGGACCTGAATGGAAAGAGGGTCCTTGGCGTCGATCAGCTTGATGAGCACCGGGAACCGCTCAAAGGCCAGCGTATTTTTTCCCAGGACCTTGTCTCCCGCCTTTTTCACATATTCCCCCAAGGTCAGACCGTCAAATTCCCCGCCGTCGATCCGGCTCTCCCCGGCAGGATGGGTGGAAAGCTCCCAGCTCTCCGCCACTTTTGGGAGATCGCACTGTTTGCCGTATACGTCCCGCAGCTTGGTACCTCCCCAAAGGTACCCCTGAAAAGCCGGCGAGAGTTTTTCCAATTTCATGGGTCACAGCCTCCAATCATTGCAAGATTGTCATCCGTTGTTACAACACTGTCACGGGACAAATTCTTCCCTTTATGGTATACTATTTTTGGGAAAAACGCAAACTTTTTTGTCCCTGGGGAAGGAGGAGATCCCCTGTGAAAAAGAAAGCATTGGTTTTGTGTCTCTCGCTGCTACTCTGTTTGCTTCTGCCCCTGCCCGCCTCCGCTAACGCGGCGGAACCGCCCCGGCTTTCGGTGATCGTTTTAAACCCGCCGGAGGACCTTCGCCTGTCCCTGGTTTTTACCAGCCAGGACCAGGAGGAATCTGTGCAGGCGGAAGGCACCCGTCTGGCCTGGGAAGGCTATTACCTGTTCCGGCCGGCTTCCTTCCCCAGCTTTTGGGACTGGGAGGATTCCCCCCAGGATATGACCATCCTATTGAAGGCGGAAACGGCTGAGGAGAGCTTTTCCATCCCGGTGGATAACCAAACCTTGACCACCGGTACCGGTTCCTATTACAACAACCTCTGCGTGCTGGATCTTTCCGCCCAGACACTGACTCCTGGGGCACCCTGGTGGCGTCAGCCGGTGCTTATCCTCCTGCGGGTAGGACTGACCCTTCTCTTGGAAGGTCTGGTGTTCCTGCTGTTCGGCTACCGGCAGCGCCGCAGCTGGCTGGTGTTCCTGGTAGTGAACCTGGTCACTCAGGGGGCCGTGAACGCTATGCTGCTGTGGGGAGTGGGACCTTTTGGCAACCTCCACGCTTCGGGCCTGGTCTTTTTGCTTGTATACGTGCCCATGGAATTGGCGGTGATGGCAGTGGAAATCGTGGCTTTCCGCAGGCTGCTTCGGGAAAAGAGAAAGCTGGACGCCACTGTGTACGCCATCGTGGCCAACCTGTTCAGCTGGCTGCTGGGTGGCGCGATGCTGACCTACCTGCCTCTTTGAGGAAGGGGGCGTTCCCATGAAAAAGAAGTGCCTCGGGCTTTTTCTTGCCCTGATCCTCTGCCTGGGACTTCCCGTGACAGCTGCGGCCAACGGTTTGGAGTCACCCTGTCTGACGGTGCTGGTGCCCCACCCCGCCTGGGGACTGACCCTCACCCTGGAATTCGACAGCGGCACCTCCCTGGAGCCCCTGATGCTGAGACGGGAGGGAAAGGGTTGGGAGACCTATTACCGGTTCAACTACTACGACCTCTGGGGCGTGCGCGACTATGGCCCCCAAAATTTGGAAGGTGCCCGGCTTTTGGTTGACACGGGAAAAGAGACTTTTTCCCTACCGGTCGATCCGGAAGGCTTTACCACCTATGACAATCTCATCACCCTGGACCTGCTGGGCCGCAAGCTGATCTATGGTCAGCCTTGGTGGCGTCAGCCGGTGCTCATCCTCCTGCGGGTGGGACTAACCTTACTGTTGGAGGGGGCTGTCTTTTACTCGTTCGGCTACCGGCAGAAACGCAGTTGGATGGTGTTCCTGGTGGTGGATCTAGTCACCCAGGGAGCCGTAAATGTGTGCGTCCACTTCCTGTTTCCAGCGACAGTGGACACCTACCGCGCAATGGTTTTTGGAATGCTGTTCTACACTCCCTTGGAAATCGCAGTGCTGCTTGTCGAGATGCTGGCCTTTGCCCTGCTTTTGAAAGAGCACCTCAGACGGCGAGCCGCTGGCTTTGCCACTGCTGCGAATCTATGCAGCTGGGTTTTAGGGGGTTGTTTTCTCATGCTACTTCCTCTTTGATTACACCGTTCCTTTCACGATATATAGAACTGATTTCACCCTCACCTTACACAGTGAACGCCTGCTGGGGACCGGACTCCCAGCAGGCGTTCCACATTTACGGGATCTTTTCCAGAGGCAACTTGCAAAGGATTTTCCACACAAAAAGGGCAAGCCCAGGAGGGCTCGCCCTTTTTTCACCCCATATTCTTTACAGGTCGATCTGGGGAAGCTGTTTGAAGCTTTCCTCCAGTTCCTCGTCGGTGGGAACGTAATCGGTCATAGCGCCGTCGTTGAACTTCTGGTAGGCGGTCATGTCGAAATAACCAGTGCCGGTCAGGCCAAAGACGATGGTCTTTTCCTCTCCGGTCTCCTTGCACTTGAGAGCCTCGTCGATAGCCGCGCGGATAGCATGGCTGGACTCGGGAGCCGGCAGAGTGCCCTCCACACGTGCGAACAGTTCCGCCGCCTCAAAGACCGAGGTCTGCTCCACGGCCCGGGCCTCCATCAGGCCGTCGGCGTACAGCTGGGACAGAACACTGCTCATGCCGTGATACCGCAGGCCGCCGGCGTGGTTGGCGGAGGGGATGAAGTTGGATCCCAGAGTATACATTTTCTGCAAGGGGCAGACCATGCCGGTATCGCAGAAATCGTAGGCGTACTTGCCCCGTGTGAAGGAGGGGCAGGAGGCGGGCTCCACGGCGATGAACCGGTAATCCGCTTCGCCCCGGATCTTCTCGCCCATGAAGGGAGAGATCAGGCCACCCAGGTTGGAACCGCCGCCAGCACAACCGATGATGATGTCGGGCTTGATACCGTACTTATCCAGAGCGGCTTTGGTCTCCAGGCCAATGACGGACTGATGGAGCAGCACCTGGTTCAAGACAGAACCCAGCACATACCGGTAGCCTTCCAGACCGGTGGCCACTTCCACGGCCTCGCTGATGGCGCAGCCCAAGCTGCCGCTGGTGCCGGGATGGGCTTCCAGGATCTTCTTACCGATGTTGGTGGTCTCGGAGGGAGAAGGCGTGACGGAAGCGCCGTAGGTGCGCATCACTTCCCGGCGGAAGGGCTTCTGTTCGTAAGAGACCTTCACCATGAACACCTTGCAGTCCAGACCAAAGAAGGAGCAGGCCATGGAAAGAGCAGTGCCCCACTGACCGGCGCCGGTCTCAGTGGTGACGCCCTTGAGGCCCTGCTGCTTAGCGTAGTAGGCCTGGGCGATGGCGGAATTCAGCTTGTGAGAGCCGGAAGTGTTATTGCCCTCAAACTTGTAGTAGATCTTCGCGGGAGTGTCCAGGGCCTTCTCCAAAAATTCCGCATGGATCAGCGGAGAGGGCCGATACATTTTATAGAAATCCAGAATCTCTTTGGGAATCTCAAAATAGGGAGTGGTGTCGTCCAACTCCTGGCGCACCAGCTCGTCGCAGAACACGGGCCGCAGCTCTTCGAAAGTCATGGGCTTGAGAGTGGCGGGGTTCAGCAGGGGGGCAGGTTTGTTTTTCATGTCGGCCCGCAGGTTGTACCATGCCTTGGGCAGTTCGCTTTCATCCAAATAGATTTTGTAAGGGATCTGTGCCATGATGTACCATCCTTTCAAATTATGGGATTTCAGCTCAACCAACATGAAAACAAAAACGCACCTGTCCTAAAACACTTAGGACAGGTGCGCGAAGTTTCGCATCTGCGGTGCCACCTAAATTCGCCCCATCAGGGCGCGCTCATCGCGTACACAGGATACGCTAGCTGCTGTAACGGTCAGCCTCCGTCTCGCCTAACGCCGGCCCATCAAATCGCCTGCGCTCGGTTCGCCCTCACGGGTCCATTCCTTTTCCCCCATCCCGCCATGCTTTCACCCTCCACGGCTCGCTTTGGAAACGGTTTTGGAAAAGTACTCGTCCCGGTCGTCGGTTTCCAGTTGATTGATTGTTGTAACTATATCACTATCATTTTAGTTTGTCAAGGAGTATTTTGTGATTTTTCCGCAAAGACCTGAATGGTCCCGCCGTCAAATTCTCCCTCCGTCACGCCACCAGGAGGGGAACCATCCTGGGGAAAAGCCTGGCCGCCCTCAGGCATTGCTCCGCTGGGTGGCTCCTCCTGAGGAGCCTCTCCCTGAGCAGCTTGGGAACTTTCCTCTTCCCCATCTTCTTCCGAATTGCTGTTGTCCTCCTGGCTCTGGGATGGCTCTTCTTCTGACCCTGCGGGAGGCTCCATGCCATTGGGAAGCTCCATATCTTCAGGTCGTTCCATGCCTCCCATACCTCCTCCCATGTTGCCGTTCATGGAACCCATGTCGGAAATATTCAGGCTGGATGCGTCAATAAGTGCGCTGCTGTCTTCCGACTGGCCATCAGAAGTAGAGGGAATGGTCCCGTCCAGCTGCCCCTGAATGCTCTCTGCCCGCAGCAGGCAGAATTCCCTTAAAGTCTCCACACCGGTCTGGAATTCCTCATAGGTGCAGAACTTGGTGGGATCCTGCTCCACATAGGGGGCGATGAGCGCTGTCACCCGATCCATCTCCTCAGCAAAGTAACCGCTGTCGAAATACTGGGTGAGAAACTCCTGAAAATACTGGTGATACAGTTGGGTGTAAGTCTCGTCGGAGAAAATCCAGGACAGCATGGGCCGGGAATCCACCGTACCCCCAGACACAGGCGTATCGATGGGGTAATTCACCAGCGAGGTGGCGTCCTGGGCTCCCTGGAAGCCGCCGAATGCCAGGTTGTAGTCCCAGGGGATCATAGACAGCTGACCGTCTTCCTCGTACAGATAGTAATTGTGGATCATGGAGCCGGTGTAGCTGTCAAAGTTACACACGAAGTTGTGAACCACAAAGTACCGGATCACCTCGTCCACATCCACCACTTCTTCCAGGTTTTCCTGGTCGTTCAGCTGCTGCAAGGATTCAATGAGCCGATCTTTATCACTGTCGGTGATGTCGGTCTTGGCGTTGTCGAAAATGTTCTGGTAGCTGTCGTAGTCGTCGTCGGTGTAGATCAGGGACACGTCGTCGCTGCCCATAGCGCCTCCCATACCGCCGCCCATCCCACCTTTGCCACCAAAATCGCCGCTGGGGACCTCTCCTTCGGGGATGACCCCCTCAGAGAATTCCCCTTCGGGAACGTCTCCCTCCGGCAGCTGACCATCCATCTGAAATCCGCCACGGCCGCCAATTCCCCGCTCTGGCAGGTCCTCTGGAAGTTCTCCGTCATCTGGCGCAAAAGAGGAGCTGCCGTCCTGAGCATCCTCTTGAACGTCGCTGGAAACTTCCTCCTGGGTGGCGCTTTGGGTGTCCTCTTCCTGGGATCTCTCCTCCATCCAGTCCTCCATATCAA
>HF972652.1:0-12018 GCA_000432995.1 Clostridium sp. CAG:1013 | reverse complement strand
GTTGCCACGGCCGCCGCCCATGCTTTGACTGTCCGGTTTGTAAAGCTCTCCGTAGTCGCTGCCGTAGTTGCGTTCCAAGAAGGCTTCCTCCACGCCCTCCACCGCCAGGTACAGGCCCCAGTCCTCCCCATTGACGGTGATATACACATAGCTGCACAGAGGAGCGTCCACCCCCAAATATCCCATCATCTGATAGGTGAGGTAGTCCTTCATGTAGGTGTTGTCCTGGATGATGTTGTTCAAGCTCAGTTTATCCAGGCCGTAATAACTCTTGGTGCTGTCGTAGTGGTCGAACTCAATCTTGAAGCTGTACCGGTCATTTCCGTACTGAGCCACCTGGGTCAGTGAAGTATTGCCCTTGGCCCGGATGGCCACATTTTTGTAGGCTTCCTTGTCGATGACCACGCTGCACAGGGTGTATTCTTCGTTGGTGCAAGTCTCCAGGAATCCTTCCCAGTCGTCCATGACGATATCGATGGTATGGACGGTGCTGGTATCGAACAGGCGGGTCTCATAGCCGGGGTCGGAGGAGGCTGCCTGGACCCCAAAGCTCTCCCCGTTCATAAACAGCACTGTGAGCACCAGGGCCAGAACCATGACCACGCAGCAAATCCTGTCGATATTCTTATGGGTAGACATAGGCGCTCATCCCATGTAGTCGCCGTTGTAGCTGACCAACACGGCTCTGGAGACGCCTTCCATCTCCGAAAGAATGTTGACGAAATCGGTGTTCTCGTCCTTCATGCGCACCTCCACGTTCAGCTCCACAGATCCCTGCTGCACGGTCTTACTCTTGACCACCATGCGCTGGACCTGTTTTTTCAGGAATTCCGTAGCGGTCACTTCGCTGTCATGGCCGGCGCAGCGGAGCACCACGATATAGGGGTTCACATGGGGCTTCCGATTGACGAACACCAGCAGGAACGCCCCGATGACCAGGCTGCCGAACACTGCCAGAGGGATCATCCCGGCTGCCAGGACGATGCCCACAGCGATGGACCAAAATAGAAAAGCGATGTCCAAGGGCTCCTTGATGGCGGTGCGGAACCGGACGATGGACAGGGCGCCCACCATGCCCAGGGACAGCACCACGTTGGAGGTGACCGCCAGAATCACCAAAGTGGAAATCATGGTGAGGGCCACCAGGGTGACTCCGAAGCTGGAGGAATACATCACGCCGCCAAAGGTCTTTTTGTAGATGAGGAAAATGAACATGCCGATGGCGAAGGCCAGCACCATGGCGATAACCATGTCCAAAATGGAAACGCTGACGATGTTCTCTAAAAAGCTGGATTTGAAGATGTCTTGAAAGGTCATGAGTGGTTGTCTCCTTTAGATTCAGATTTGGAAATGCCGTCTCTCAATCGTACACACGGCAGACGGCGTATTTGGAAAAAGCAGAGGTGTGAGTGGTGGGCACCTGGACGATGTCCCGGATCACCGATGGCAGAAACGCGTCCCATTTCACCTCCAGGATGATGGGGTTTCCCTCCACGGGGACCGTAACGCAGTCCGGGTCTAAGAAATCCGTAGAGCAAAGGCCGGTGCGGATATGGTAGTCCAGGGTGACCCGCACATTTCCCGGAGCGAACACAAAAGGCTCCCGGGTATAATCCACAATGGTCTTGGGCGCCAGTCCCTGAGAACGGATTTTCCGGTACAGTTCCCGAATCAGGGGGCTCTGGCTGTCCGCCAGGGGAAGGAATTCCTCCCGGGCAACAGCCTCCACCTCCCAGGGAGTCAGCTGAGCCTGCTCTTTGCTGCAAAGCCCGTTGAGCTTGCTCTTTTTTTCCAGCAGGATCAGGGAGGTATCCCCGTTATAGTATCGGATCCGGAACTTCTCCCGGCCGTTTACCCCGTCCAACTTCTCCCGGAGGGCTTTGTCCGCCAGATTGTCAAAATACAGGCTTCGGATACGGTACACACCCTGTTGGGTGTGTACGTCTCGGGCCATCACCGCTTCCAGTCGAGAACGCAGCGCCAGCAGGTCCCCGTAGCGGATCTGATGTTTCCATTCGTGACGAAAGTCCATACAGGACCTCCTTTCTAATTTCTTGCCACAGTATAGCCCTCCAACCTTAGTAGAAACTTAGACTTAAAGACACAAAAAAGGCACCACTCTCAAGCGATGCCTTTCAAGAAACTTTATAAATAGGCGGTGAAAGAGATTCTGTTCTCCGGAAGATACCGTGCCTGCAAGGACCCCTTGTTGGCCGCCGCGATGGATGCTGCCACTGCCAAACCGATGCCGTACCCGCCGCTTTTCTGAGTGCGGGCGGCGTCTCCCCGGTAAAACCGGTCGAACAGCTTTTCCGGCGGCACCTGGGGCAGAGACTCGCAGGTGTTCTCTACCGTTAGACGGGCTCGCCGGTCCTCTTTGACCAGAGAAAACCTGATGGTACCCCCCTCAACACTGTACTTGACGGCGTTGTCCAGCAGGATGGAAAACAGCTGCTCCATCTGGGCGGGATCCGCCTTCACCACCACTCCAGGCTGAATCTCCTGCTCCAAGGCAAGACCTTTTGCCTCCATGGGCTGAGCGAAAGCCTCCGCCGCTTTTTCCGCCAGCTCACTGAGAGAAACCTCCACTGCCAGCCCCGTGACAGAGCTCTCATCCATGCGGGCCAGAGTCAGCAGGTCATTCATCAGACCGCCCAGTCGCTGTGCCTGGTCTTTGATGTTCCGACTCCATTTGGTCTCCCCGGTATACAGCTCCAAAGCCTCGGCATTGGACTGGATGATGGCCAGGGGGGTTTTCAGCTCGTGTCCGGCGTTGGTGACAAATTGTTTCTGCCGCTGGATGTTCTCCACAATGGGACGGATTGCCCGGCGGGAAAGAACAATGACCAGCCCCAGCATCAGTCCCCAGCAGACCAACCCTGCCGCTCCGGACAATAACACCACCCGCAGATAGGAAAACCACTCGTCCGAAGTATCCAAAAAGACAGCCGACGCTCCTCGGCCATCCAAATTCTCCCGGAGCAGGTAGCGGAATTTCCCGGAAGAGCCTTGTTCCGTGCCCTTTTCATAGGCTGTTTGCCCCATGGATTCCGCTTCCTCTTCCGTCACGGAGGAGGTGCGGGTCACATCCACATAGGTGACGTTCCCCTCCTGATCGAAACGCACCAAAAAGAAATTGGAGGACAAAAAGGTATCGTAGGCGTTTTTGGGTCCGTCCATGGGCCTGTCTTTGGGAGGGTCCGAGGGTGGGAACGGATTTTCCCCTTCCCGATTCATATTGGAAAGCATCTCCAAAGTGTGCTGGACCTGTTCCCTCACGATCACTAGGTTGGCCACGTTGATCCCTCCCAGTAGGAGCAGGATCAGCACGGTGATGGCCGCCATGGCTGTTAAAACAAATTTCCGCTGCAAAGCACGGATCATTCCACCACCTCCAGCCGGTAGCCCACGTTTCGTTTGGCCGCGATGGTCACGTTGGCGTCCAGAGCGGAAAGCCGCTTGCGCAGATAGGAAATGTACACCCATACCGTCCCTACTTCCGCTTCCGTGTCATAACCCCACACCTTCACCAGCAAATCCTCGGTGGAGAGATACACGCCTTTGTTCAGCATCAGCAATTCCATGAGCTGGTACTCCAACCGTGGCAACACAAAGGACCTTCCGTTTCCGGAAAGCTCGTAACTCTGCTGATCCAGAGAAATGTTCCCCCGCTTCAGAACGGTGGGAGTATACGTTTCCCGGCGGCGAAGCAGCGCCCGAACCCGTGCCAGAAGCAGCTCCATGGAAAATGGCTTGGGCAGGTAATCGTCCGCTCCAAGATCCAACCCCTGGATCTGGTCTTCCACCTCCCCCTTAGCGGTGAGCAGCAGCACCGGTGTGGTACAACCGGAACCCCGCAGAGAGCGAAGCACCTCCAGACCGCTCATCTTAGGCATCATGATGTCCAGAATGATGCCGTCATACTGCTCCGCCTGAGCGTAAGCCAGCGCCTCCTCCCCGTCATAAACCGCGTCCACGATGTACTTGTGGTAGGTGAGAATATCCACCACCGCCTCGGACATGGCCATCTCGTCCTCAGCATATAAAAGTTTCACCGTATTCCACCTCCTCGTGGTCACAGTATATCACTCTTAACTTAGTTCCACCTTAGTTTGCTCCTCTGGGACCCTTGCCCAAGAAGGAAGGATCCTGGACACGGCGTTTCAAGTCCAGCACTTTTTTCTCGATCTGATCCATAACGTCCAGAAACACTCTGTCCTCTTTACCGCTGGGGTCATCCAGTCCCCAATCCTCCCGATGGGAGCAAGGCAAAGTGGGGCATTGGACATTGCACCCCATGGTGACTACAATATCCACTGCCGGCAGTTGAGAAAGAGATTTATTGTACTGAGTCTGTTCCATATCAATGCCGTAGACTTGTTTCATCAGGCGTACCGCGTCAGGGTTGATCTGGGCGCCTGGCTGGGTCCCGGCGGAATAGCTTTCAAACACGTCCCCTGCCAGCTTTTTGCCTAAAGCCTCGGCGATCTGACTGCGGCAAGAATTGTGAACGCAGAGGAAAGCTACTTTGGGCTTTTTGTGATTAGCCGCGGAGAAGGGACAACGCTTGCCAATGCACTGGTTGTTCTGACTGCTGTAAGAACAGACAGGAACAGTGGGCTTCATTTCCACACCCAAACGCTCCCGCACAAAGTCTACCGCGGCCAGAATGGACAAAAAGGAGTCCCGCTTGCAGCACCGGGGGCCTCCCGCCTTGCCAATTTGATCCAGAGCCCGGGCGGTCAACTGATTGCTCAGCCCCCAAGGTTCCCCTGCCAAGGGGGTAGACTCCGTGACAATGGCCAAAAACTGCCCCGCGCTGATCCCAGCCCCGCAGGCACCCCAAAAACCACAGGCCCCACCGGGAACCTCTCTGCCTCTATGGTACATTTCCCGGAGAGCCTTCTCCAAGTCCAGGTTGCCTCCGGCGTTTTTGTAGGCTGTAAGCAGAGCGGCGCCCACCATCACATGGTGTTCCGGGCCGTGCATGTGACAGAAGGGCATGTCCATCATCCGCCGGACAATGGCCACCGGATCGTCGGAAGTTTCCGCCAGGCAAAGACCAAAAATGCTGTCCATGCCTTGGGTATGGCAGTCGTTGCACACGTAGTGACCGTTTACACAGCGGGTCTTACTGAGTTCCTGTTTATGACAGATGGCGCACTCCATCACCTGATCTTCCACCAGGTATTCCAACGGCGCCTTGCAGATCAAACATTCTTCCATGCTGGTTTTCCTCCTGCTTGTTTTGTGGTTTCCTCTCCATTCCTGCTAACTGGCATTATACAAGACTGCGCAGAATAGGGCAAGAGATACGCCGAAGGTGAAAGAAAAACAGCGGCAAGCCTCCACGGTGGACAGGAAGGATATGCCGCTAAGTTAGGACCACAAACTTGCCTGGGGCGCAGCCCCTGGATTAGGTAAACAAAATGGATATTCCAAGGAAAACGCCCTTATCCGCAAAAAGTTGGTAGCAAGCGAAAGCGCAGCGTGACTTTTTGCGGGGAGGAGCGGCAGCCCGTAAGGCGAAGCCGCATTTTTTACAAAAAATGCGGCAAGCCACAAGGGCTTGCCGCGACGTGGTCGAGGTGACAGGACTCGAACCTGCGGCCTCGTGGTCCCAAACCACGCGCGCTACCAACTGCGCAACACCTCGATGAAAGCTCCCCCAAAAGGGGGAGACGTTTCGTTTATTATACTGGATGAATACCGTCCCTGTCAACGGGTTACTCCACGTAAACTTTGGCCAACCCGCCTTCGCTGGTCTCCCGGTACTTGGAAAACAGATCTCGGCCCGTCTCGTACATGGTCTTGACCACCATGTCAAAGGAGATCTTCCGGGTATGGGTGAGGAAATTGGCCAAGCTCAGAGCGTTGATGGCCCGCATGGCCGCCACAGCGTTTCGCTCGATGCAGGGGATCTGCACCAGACCGCCAATGGGGTCACAAGTCAGGCCCAGATGATGCTCCATGGCCACCTCCGCCGCGTATTCGATCTGATCCAGCTCCATATGGTACAACTCCGCCAAGCCAGCCGCTGCCATGGAGCAGGCACTTCCCACTTCCGCCTGACAGCCGCACTCAGCGCCGGAAATAGAGGCGTTGGTCTTGATGATGTTCCCGATCACCCCGGCAGCCGCCAGAGCGTGGAGCACGTCCGTATCGGAAAAGCCCTGCTGCTCCTGCTTGAACAGCAGCACCGCCGGCAGCACGCCCGAAGCCCCGCAGGTAGGCGCAGTAACCACCATGCCGCCTCCGGCGTTCTCCTCGCTGACAGCGAAGGCATAAGCACAGACCTTCCGGTTTTCCCGGGTCTCGGCGCTTTCGTCCATGTGGCGCTGGCGCACCAGGTATTTGGCCTTGCGCTGCACGCCCAGGCCACCGTGTAGCACACCTTCAGTGTTCAGGCCGTTGTAGACGGTGGACTTCATCTGCTTCCACACGTCACGCAGGTAGTCCCAGATCTCCGGGCCCTCGAATTCCTCCACGAACTGCCACAGGAATTTTCCTTCCCGCTCGCAATATTCCTTGATCTCCCGGAAAGTGCTGATGGGGTACACGTCCTGGGGAGCCACCGCGGGCTTGCCCTCGATCTGGATCTTCCCGCCGCCCACACTGAACACCCGCCAAAAGCCCAGAGACTCCTCTCCCGAAAAGGCTTCCAGGGTCATGGTGTTGGGATGAGGCAGGGAATCCTCTGTGGCGTCCATATCAAAGCGGATCTCCGTGGGCAAGGGCGCAAAAGCGTCCCGGATGGCCACATCGGTAAGGTGGCCTTTGCCGGTTTTCGCCAGAGAACCGTACAGCACTGCCTGGAACCGGTCCGCCTGGGGATACTCCTCTCGGAACAGTGTTGCCGCGTGGGACGGCCCCATGGTATGGGAACTGGAAGGCCCCCGTCCGATCCGGTATAATTCGCGCAGTGATTCCATAACTCGATACCCCCACAAACCCAGTGTTGTTTCTTATCCCTATTTTCCCACAAAGCAGCAGGAAAATCAAGACACTTTCCACAAGCGTCAGGGGTTATTCCAGCACGGAATACACCAGATTCTCCCAGCGCAGTTTGGTGCCCACATCCACCCCGTCGGGCAGCAGGGCCATGGCGATCATCATGGGTTCGCCGTTGTCATAGATATCCGTGCGCCGCAGGTAAGCGTAATCCCCCACGATGCTCTCCACAACATACTCATAAGGTCCCATAAACAAGTCCCCCTTTTTCCGTTTTCTTCATCCTACCCTATCTTCTCCAAAAACGCAAGACTTCTTCCTATTTACCGCCTTGACAAACCTGTTTTTTCTGGGATAATGGAGGGAGAAACGTTACATTTTCTGTTTTGATTTCAGAAAGGGAGCCTTGTTATGGAACTTGTGAAATTCAAACCCATTTCCGATACCGACGGTCAGGTGACTGGTTACCTTCATTCCCCCATTACGGAAATGCAGACCCGTCGGGAAACTTTCCCCACAGTGGTCCTCTGTCCCGGCGGCGCTTACATCGGCTGCTCCCAGCGAGAAGCTGATCCTGTAGCCCTGCGGTTCTTCGCCCGGGGGTACCAGGTGTTCACCCTGCTGTACTCCGTGGGAGAGTACGCCAAGGATTTCCGCCCTCTCAAAGAACTTTCCGAGACTTTCCGGCTGATTCGGGAACACGCTGAGGAATACCACGTAGACCCGGAGAAAATCGCTGTGTGCGGCTTTTCCGCCGGCGGCCATCTGGCTGCTTCCCTGGGCACCATGTGGAATGATCCGGAACTGTTGAAGGTCTATGACAACCAGGGCGGCAAGAACCGTCCTGACGCCATGATTCTGTGTTATCCTGTCATTACCGCTGACGAGCACGCTCATGTGATGTCCATAGAAAACGTCAGCGGCTGCAAAGAGGGTACCGAGGGCTACCGGTATTTCTCCCTGGACAAGCACGTTTCCAAGGACACCTGCCCTGCCTTCCTGTGGCACACCATGGCGGACGAATTGGTGCCTGTGGAAAACAGCATCAAGATGCTCACCGCCCTGCACAACGCCGGCATTCCCGCCGAAGCTCACTTCTTCCCCCACGGCGGCCACGGTCTTTCCGTCTGCACCCAGGAAACCGGCTCCCAGGACGACTACAACGCCCGCTGGATGGATCTGGCCCTCACTTGGCTGGACGAGACCTTTGGATATCATCTGTAAGCAAAACGCTTCAAAGCGCAAATTCCATCCCGCTGCAGGATCGGACACACTACATGCAGCTCACCAAGTACCGCGTGGTCATCGTCTCCACGCTGCCTAGTTAATGGCATATTCCTTTTTCAAAAATAATTTTTAAAAGGCATTATGGTGGGCTTCGTGAAGGGCTGATCCTTCCACGTATGCAAACGCTCTCCGTGATCCGCCTTTATCCGGCGACTCGGAGAGCGTTTCTATATAAAAATCTTTATTCCTATTCCGCAAAGGAGTGAATCACATGGAACACATAAAAAAGGTGTTCGTCATCCACAAAACCCATTTGGACATCGGGTTTACCGACTCCGCGCAGCATGTTTTGCAGCGTTATATGGACACCTTCATCCCCGGAGCCATACAAACCGCCAAGATCTGCAATCAGGACGGCAAGAAGAATTTCGTTTGGACAGTGGGGTCTTTTTTGATCGAGCATTACTTGAATCACGGCAAAGACCCTCAGCAGCTTTTGGAAGCCATCCAGCAAGGCTATATCGCCTGGCATGGTCTGGCTGTGACCACTCACACGGAATTGATGGATCAGGAACTGCTCCGTTATGACCTGGGAATCTGCAAGCGTCTGGATGAGCGTTTTGGCCGCCACACCATCGCAGCAAAAATGACCGACGTCCCCGCCCACACCCATGCCATGATTCCCCTCCTGGCGGAAGCGGGAATCCAATATCTGCACGTGGGCGTAAACGGTTCCTCGAAACTGGCCCATATTCCTCCCCTGTGCCGCTGGAGATATGGAGATTCTGAAGTAATTCTGGATTACATCGGCACCTACGGCGGTTCCAGCGTCTTCGGAGAATACGCCATGGAATTCGCCCACACCCAAGACAATATGGGACCTCCTCAGCCGGAAGATGTTTGGGAATCCATCCGCCGCCTGCAGGAGAAATACCCCGGCGCCGAGATCGTCTCCGGCACCATTGACGATTTTGCCCGCATCGTGGTCGCCAACAAAGAACAGCTTCCCATCGTTACGGAAGAACTGGGCGATACCTGGATCCACGGCGTTGCCAGCGATCCTTATAAAGTGGCTGCTTACAGGGAGCTGCTGGGATTCCGGGATCAATGGACCGCTTCCCAGCCCTCCGCCCCGAACACTCCCCAGTGGCAGGATCTGTGCCGAAACCTGATGCTGGTCTGTGAGCACACCTGGGGCAAGGATTCCAAACGCTGGTTTGCTGACTACCGCAACTGGGAAAAACATGATTTTCTGGAAGCCCGCAAGCGAGATCTTGTCACAGAAGACGCTCTGCTTCCCGTTGGTAAAACGTTGAGAGAGTTTATCCTTTCCCAAAATATGATCCAGAACGGCCGGTGCAGCTACTCCACACTGGAAAGCTCCTGGGAGGAGCAGCGAGACTACGTGAAAGCAGCGCTGGAGGAGCTCCCGGAACCTCTCCGGGCAGAAGCCAAAGAAAAACTGCTTTCCCTGCGCCCGGATCAGGCACCCCAGTGTGTGGCCCCCACGTCCGAACGCCGCTTCCAGATCAACGGCTATCAGCTGGAAATCGTCCCGGACGGCAGTTTACAGATTCAGCAGACACCCCACGGGAAAGCTCCCTCCAACGCCTGGCTGGGCCGTTTGGAATACCGTGTGTACAGCGCAAAAACGGTTACCGAGAATTTGGAACGGTACAATCGCGATCTGGAACATACCAGGTTCTGGGCAGAAGGAGATTTCGCCAAACCTGCGCTGGATCAAGTGAAAGGGCTCACTGACCGCAGCTTTTCCTACACCGTGGAACAGGTGGAACAGAAAGGGGATCTTCTCCGTCTGTGGCTGAAAGCAGACCCCCAAGCCGGTGAGGTATACGGAGCTCCCCGACAGGCAGTGGTCACGTATTCCTTCGGTGATACCATTAAAGTCCAGCTGCAATGGTTCGAAAAAGACGCAAACCGCATCCCCGAGGGCATTTTCTTTGGGATGAATCCTGGTTTTTCCAAGGAAGAACAGCTCCAGCTTATGAAACTGGGACTTCCCGTAGATCCGTTCAACGTACGGGAAGGTGGAAACAGAAAGCTCCACGTAGCTCCCTCCATTCGCCAAGGAGACATCCAGTTGGAAAGCCGCCACGCGCCTTTGGTATCGGTGGGCGGAGTCCATCTCTATGACGAGAACGAGGAATATGGGGACCTGGACGAAGGGGTGTACTATGTGCTCTTCAACAACCGGTGGGGTACCAACTTCCGTCTTTGGTATGATGAGAACGCCAGTTTCGACTTCTCTGTTCATCTTTAAATCTTCAGATATCCAATAAAAAAGGAAACGGGGCAGTTTTTCTGCTCCGCTTCCTTTTTCTTTTGAATTCCTCCTTTGTTTCAAACACTGCAGTGCCTTAGGTGTCGTCTGGGATCCACAGGGTAATTCTTTGGGATCTGATTGAAAAAGATCCGTTGTTGTGCTATAATTTTAAATTAGTATGTCCATGTAACGGACAATGCAACGCCATCGGCGGTCGTCAATTTGAAGAAACTGGTGTAAAAATGGTGTAGATGCCGTTTTGGAAGCCAAAAATATAGGATTTATAAGGAGTACTGATGTAAGATGAAACTAGGTATCGTGGGCCTGCCCAATGTGGGCAAGAGCACACTGTTCAACGCGATCACAAACGCCGGCGCTCAGTCCGCCAACTATCCCTTCTGCACCATCGAACCCAACGTGGGTGTGGTGGCTGTGCCGGACAAGCGTCTGGACAAGCTGGCCGAAATGTACGAGCCGGACAAATTCACCCCCGCCACCATCGAGTTCGTGGACATCGCTGGTCTGGTGAAGGGCGCTTCCAAGGGTGAAGGTCTGGGTAACAAGTTCCTTTCCAACATCCGGGAAGTGGACGCCATCGTTCATGTGGTGCGCTGCTTTGAGAACGACGACATTGTCCACGTAGAGGGCAGCATCGACCCCAAGCGTGATATTGAGACTATCGACCTGGAGCTGGTCCTCTCCGATCTGGAAGTGCTTGACCGGCGCATCGACAAGACCAAAAAGATGCTGAAGGCGGACAAGAAATACCAGACCGAACTGGAATTCCTGGAGCGGGTCCACGACGCTTTGGAAGCGGGCAAATCCGCCCGGAGCGTGGAGTGCACCGAGGAAGAGGCTGAGATTCTTTCCACTGTGTCCCTGCTCACCAATAAGCCCATCATTTTCGCCGCCAACATGAGCGAGGACGATTTCCGTGACGGTGTGGAGAACAACAAATACTTCCAGGTGGTGGAGGAATTCGCCAAGTCTGAGCACGCTGCCGTGCTGCCCATCTGCGCTGAGATCGAGGCGGAGATCTCCGGCATGGAACCGGAGGAAAAGTCCCTGTTCCTCAGCGACATGGGTCTGGAGGAGTCCGGTCTGGACCGTCTGATTCAAGCCTGCTACTCCCTGCTGGGACTGATCTCCTACCTCACCGCCGGCAAGCCTGAGGTGCGGGCCTGGACCATCACCAAGGGCACCAAGGCTCCCCAGGCTGCGGGCAAGATCCACTCCGACTTCGAGCGGGGCTTCATTCGCGCGGAAGTCATCGGCTTTGACGAGCTGATGGAGTGCGGCACCATGGCCGCCGCCAAGGAAAAGGGCTTAGTTCGTTCCGAAGGCAAAGATTATGTGATGCAGGACGGAGATATCGTACTGTTCCGCTTCAACGTATAATCCGTGGTCGGATTGGACAAGTCGCGCTGTGGGGCGGCGGCTTTGCCGCGCCGGTGTGAACCGTGAGAGCACGTCCGCGCCGGGAGCTCTGCTCCAGTCAGACAACGCCCACAGGGTGGCGTAAAAGTTTTTGATCCAACTTTTTTCAAAAAGTTGGC
>HF972651.1:21239-27518 GCA_000432995.1 Clostridium sp. CAG:1013 | reverse complement strand
TCGGAGCTCCTCCCCAGTGCGGGTGCTGCGGGACGACACCTGCCAGTCGCCTTTGGCCCGAGGTCTTTATCCCTGCGGCGAGGGGGCAGGCTACGCAGGAGGAATTGTTTCCGCGGCAGTGGACGGTTTGCGGTGCGCGGAAGCGGTGCTGATGGTGGAGGCCAAAGAATAAGTGCAAAAAAGGGAAGCTGACGCTTCCCTTTTTTTAATCCGCCTTGTATACGGTTTTCCCGTCCTTGATGGTCTCCATCACTCGGAGGTCTTTCAATTCCTCCGGAGGACAGGCGAGAGGATCCCGGTCCAGGATCACTAGGTCCGCCCGTTTACCAGGGGAAAGGGTGCCCTTTTCTTCTTCCTCGAACAGAGCGTAAGCGGCGTTTTGAGTGACCGCTTGGAGAGCTTCCGCTGTGGTGATCCGCTGGTTTTCACCCAGGATCTTCCCAGACTTGGTGCAGCGGCATACGGCGCACGAAAGGGTTTCCAGCATGTTGGGCGGGATCACCGGGGAGTCCTGGTGGAAATCAAAGATCACGCCGTTTTCCAAAGCTGTTTTCACCGGGCTGATCTGCGAGGCCCGCTCCCAGCCGAAGTTCTCCACGTGCACATCTCCCCAGTGGTACACATGGGCCACAAAGAAGGAGGCGATCATGGAGAGTTCCCGCAGCTTCGGCACTTGATCCGGCCGAAGAAGCTGAGCGTGGATCATCACCGGTCGGATGTCTCGATGGTATTTCTGATACGCTTGCTCATAGCACCGGAGAAGCTGCTCCGCCGCGGCGTCCCCGTTGCAGTGGGTGACGATCTGTACCCCTTCCCGCTGGGCTTTCTCCAAAAACGCCAGCACCTGCTCATCCTGGTGTACGGGATAGCCTCGGTACTCCGGGTCGCCGTTTTGATAGGGCTCCGTCATCCAGGCGGTGCGGCCTTGGGGGGAGCCATCCAAAAACAGCTTGTATCCCGCCAGCTTCAACCTGTTTCGGTAAGTTCCCAGATAATCCCGGTGTTCTTCCAGAAGAGAAGCGCTGTCCTTGATATCCACATAGGCAGCAACGTCTCCTCGGAGCAGTCCCCGGGAAGAGGCAGTCTCCAACAGCTCCCATTCCGGCTGGCGCATCAGTCCTTCGTGAATGGTAGTGATCCCGTGGGAAAAATAGACTTCTTCCGCCCGGCTCAAGTTTTTCAGGGAGGCTTCCGGGTCTCGGGGGATGCGGGAGCCCATGTTGGTGAAAGCGGCTTCCTCCAGATAGCCATTGGGGCAGCCATCCTCGCATCGGCCAATCTTGCCCCCTTCCGGATCGGGGGTTTCCTTGGTGATGCCCAAAGTTTTCAGCCCCAGGGAATTCACTGTGCCCATGTGGCCGGAAGCATGGGTGACCATCACCGGACAATCGGGAAGCATGGTGTCCAGATCCTGAGCTGTGGGATGACGGTGTTCTTTTAAGTCGTTTTGGTCGTACCCAAAACCGATGACCCATTCTCCTGCTGGAACCTTCCAACGATTTCGGAAGTCTTTCAGCCGCTGTCCCACTTCTTCCAGGTTGCGGCAGCCGGAAAGCTGAGCCAAGCCTAAAGTTTGGGCCAGGGCAGTGATATGACTGTGACCGTCGATAAAGGCGGGCATCAGGGTGCGGCCTTCCAAGTCCACCCGACACGCGTCTTTTGCCAGGGGCTCCAGGTCTGCCTGTTTCCCCACTGCCAGGATCTTTCCGTCCTCAATGACAAGTCCGGATGCAGGGCTCATTCCATCCAAAGGCAATACGGTCCCGCCAAAATAAAATGTTTTCATAGGCGCTCCTCCCAAAGTGGGTGTGGTCCCATTTTTTCCAAGTATGGCACAAATATTCCCCAAAAGCAAGGAATGTTTCCCCACCTTGCATATTGGGAGAAAAAATGATAAAATATATCTTCAAGCAACCAGTAAGGAGAGATGGCCGTTGAACATAAAAAAATGGGAGGTGGCTCCGCTCAATAAGGAACGGGCCGCCCAGATCGCGGAGCGATATTCCCTCCCGTTTTTCCTTTCCATGCTCTTGGAGATCCGGGGATTCCATCAGGAGGAGGAGATTCGTGGTCTGCTGGAAAGCGGGCAGCTATCCGATCCCTTTCTGATGAAGGATATGGACAAAGCGGTGGAACGCATCCGCCGGGCCATTGAGAATTTCGAGAAGATCGCTGTATACGGCGACTACGACGCGGACGGTGTCACTGCCACGTCCATCCTGTACACTTATTTGGACGCGGTGGGCGCTGACGTGATTTACTACATACCCCAGCGGGAAGGGGAAGGCTACGGCATGAACCTTCACGCGGTGGAGTTTCTCCACGGGGAAGGCGTGGGGCTTATCATCACCGTGGACAACGGTATTGCCTCTGTTCAGGAGGTGGAACGGGCCAAAGAGCTGGGGATGGACGTGGTGGTCACGGACCACCACCGGCCCCAGGAGCGGATCCCCAATGCCTGTGCTGTGGTGGACGCTTACCAGGCGGATGATCACTGCCCCTACAAGGACCTTTCCGGTGCAGGTGTTGCCCTGAAATTGGTGATGGCCTTGGAAGGGGACCAGGAAGGTGTGCTGGAAGAGTACGCTGACCTGGCGTCTTTAGGCACTGTGGCTGACGTGGTCCCTGTGTTGGGGGAGAACCGGGCCATTGTGCGGACCGGGCTTTCCATCTTGGCAAGAGGAGGCCGGGCAGGAGTGGACGCCCTCATGGTGCAAAGCGGCATGGGGGGCAAGACCGCCACGGCTACATCCCTAGCGTTCACTGTGATCCCTCGGATTAACGCCACAGGGCGCATGGGTGCCCCGGAGCGGGCGGTGAGACTGCTCACCTGCGAGACGGAAGAGGAAGCCCAACCCCTTTCCGCGGAGATCTGTGAGGACAACGACCGCCGCCGGGAGGTGGAGGCTGAGATCGCCAAAGAGGCCATGGAAAGGATCGAGAAGGATGACAGCCTTTTGTACAGCCGTGTCATTGTGGTGGACGGGGAAGGCTGGCACCACGGTGTTATCGGCATCGTGGCCTCCAGGATCACTGAGAGGTTTGGCAAGCCCTGCATGGTCATCTCCACTGACGGGGAAATGGCCAAAGGCAGTGGTCGCAGCGTGGAGGGCTTTTCTTTGTTTGAAGCGGTGTGTGCCTGCGGTGACTTGATGGAGCGCTACGGCGGCCATCCCATGGCGGCGGGCATCACCCTGAAAGCGGAGAATGTGCCTTTGTTTCGGGAGAAGATTAACCAGTTCGCTGCAAAGGTCTGCCCGGAAATGCCGACTCAGACCCTGCTCATCGACTGCCGTCTGAACCCTTCGGCTCTTACCCCGGAAATGCCCCAGAGCCTGGAGCCTTTGGAGCCCTACGGCAGCGGGAACCCTCAGCCTCTGTTTGGCCTGTACGGTATGGAGCTGCGGCAGATCGTGCCGGTAGGGGGAGGAAATCACCTGCGGTTGGTGTGCGCCAAGAAGGGCGTCACTCTCAACTGCATGAAGTTTGGCATGAGACCAGAGGAATTTCCCTTTGTTCCTGGGGAAATCCTGGACCTGGCGGTGACGTTGGAAGCCAAGGAGTTCCGCGGGGAGCAGCAGCTCACGGTCAGTATCCGAGACATGAAGCTTTCCGGCTTGGACATGGACCGGTGCGCCCATAGCTACCGGCTGTACGAGAAGATCCGGCGGGAAGAACCGCTGGCGCCAGGGGAAGGGGAGGAACTGCTTCCTACCCGAAAGGATCTGGCGGACCTGTACCGGAAACTCGCTTCCCTTAAAGGGGAAGGTTTTGGGACTCAGTCACTGTTGGGGGCCCTGCCTGGGTTCAACCTGGGCAAGCTCCTGCTGTGTTTAGATATGTTGGAAGAGCGACGGCTTATTGTCTTGACAGGGGGAGAAGAGCGAAGGGCGGCACAGCTGCTGCCTACCCAGGGCAAAGTGGATATTTTTGCTTCTCCGGTGTACCTGCGGGCGAAAAGCTTGGCGGAAGGGACCGGAAAGGTATAAAAGGAGGAACGCGCCATGGCATTGGTGGTGCAGATCGTCAGCTTTGAGGAATTGAAAAAGATCATCGCGGACAGCGGCAAGGAGTACGACCGGGAAAGGATCGAAGCGGCCTACCGTCTGGCGGAGGAGAAACACCGGGAGCAGAAGCGCAGTTCCGGGGAGCCTTATATCATCCACCCCCTGTCGGTGGCGGCTATTCTGGTGGGACTGGGCATGGATTCCGAATCGGTGATGGCCGGGCTGCTCCACGACGTGGTGGAGGACACCGACTGCACCATTGAGGACATCACCAAGCAGTTCGGCAAAGAGGTGGCCCTGCTCATTGACGGCGTCACCAAGCTGGGCAAGATCCCCTATTCCTCCCGGGAGGAGCAGCAGGCGGAGAACCTGCGGAAGATGCTCATGGCCATGGCGGAGGATATCCGGGTCATCATCATCAAGTTTGCCGACCGGATGCACAATCTCTCCACGTTGGAGTACATGTCTCCCCAGAAACAGCGGGACAAGGCCCTGGAGTGTTTGGAGGTGTATGCCCCCATCGCTCATCGCTTAGGTATCCGCACCGTCAAGGAATACATGGAGGATATCTCCTTAAAATACTTGGATCCCCTTGCTTACAAGGAGATCGAGGACGACCTTGCCTCCCGGAGCAACAGCAGCAAGCAGTTCATCGAGGAGACAAAGGCCATGATCCGCAGCCGGGTGGAGATGTCTATCCCCAATGTGTATATCGAGGGTCGGGTGAAGAGTGTTTACGGCATCTACCGGAAGATGTTCATCCAGGGCAAGACCTTTGAGGAGATCTACGATGTATTCGCCGTACGTGTGATCGTGGACACCATTGAGGACTGCTACAACGTGCTGGGCATTGTCCATGACATGTTCCAGCCTTTGCCCAACCGGTTCAAGGACTATATTTCCATGCCCAAGCCCAACATGTACCAGTCTCTCCACACTACAGTGATCACCAAGGCTGGGGTGCCCTTCGAGGTGCAGATCCGCACTTGGGAGATGCACCACACTGCGGAATACGGCATCGCAGCCCACTGGAAATATAAGCTGGGTATGTCCGCCAAGGATTCGGACAACCGCTCTATGGACGACCGTCTGGCCTGGATCCGGCAGATGCTGGAGAATCAGGCGGAGAGCGAGGACGTCACCGACCTGGTTCACTCCATCAAAAGCGACCTGATCCCCGAGGAGGTCTTTGTCTTTACACCCAAGGGAGACGTGATCAACCTACCCATGGGCTCCACGGTCATTGACTTTGCATACGCCATTCACAGCGCCGTGGGCAACCGGATGATCGGTGCCAAGGTAGATAAGCGGATTGTCCCGCTTGATTACAAGGTCAAGACTGGCGAGATCATCGAGGTGCTCACCACCAAGGAGGCGGGGAAAGGTCCCAACCGTGACTGGCTTACCCTGGTGCGTACTAGCGAGGCACGGAACAAGATCCGGGCCTGGTTCAAGAAGGAAAAACGAGAAGAAAACATTATCGAAGGCAGGGCGGAATTGGAGCGGGAATTCAAACGCGCCAATATCCAGCTGACCCCGGAGATCATGGAGTATATGATCGAAAGCGTGGGCAAACGCCACAACTGTTCCACCGAGGATGATTTCTACGCTGCCATCGGCTATGGAGGCATCCAGCTTTGGAAGGTGCTGCCCCGGATTCGGGAGGAAGCCCAGCGTCTGCAAAAGATCGCTGCTCCCGAGCAACAGCAGCAGGAGACACCGCCTCCCGCTGTGTCCGAACCCAAGCAGCGGGTGGCCAGCGGCGTGCTGGTCGAGGGCATGGACAACTGCCTGATCAAATTCTCCCGGTGCTGCAATCCTCTGCCCGGGGACGATATCATCGGTTTTATCACCCGAGGCTTTGGTGTTTCCATTCACAAGCGCAGCTGCAACAACGTACCTCGTGACCTGACCCAGTGTCCCGAGCCGGAACGGTGGGTCAATGCTCATTGGGCTGGGGAAGTCAAGGACGATTTCAAATCCACGCTGCACATTGTGGCGCTGGACCGGGGCGGTCTGCTGGCGGATGTGACTCAGCAGCTGTCCAACATGAAGATCTACATCCACGCTCTCAATTCCCGTCGAGAGCGTGGGACCGACAACGCATTTATTTCTGCCACCATTTCCATCAACGGTCTGCCTCAGCTGCAAAATATCATCGAGCGGCTGTCCAAGATCCCTGGGGTGGTGTCCATTGACCGCAGTTAATTTTTAGAGAGGTAATCCATGGAGCTTTTTCTCAGCGGGCCTTCGTTCCGCTACGAATGTGAAA
>HF972651.1:16396-21196 GCA_000432995.1 Clostridium sp. CAG:1013 | reverse complement strand
CCTACAGTCCGGTGAAAGTGGAGGAGTTGGAAGGCTCTGTTCACCCTGAACCTAAAGAGGGCCCCTGGGCTTTTGCATGCATAGAGAAGGAGACCGGCGCATACCGGTATAAGGTGGAAGTGTCCGACGGCGAGCGGGTTTTGTCCCGGGAGTATACCAACCCGTCCCTGTTGGAATACGCCATGACGGACCTGCTCTACAACGCTTTTGTGGAGTTGACCGGCACCCACCCCGCCTGGGGTATGCTCACCGGTATCCACCCGGTAAAGCTGCTCCGCCAGTATGTGGAAGAACAAGGGGAAGAGGCAGGTGTGGCCTATTTCCAGAGCCACTGTCATGTGACACCATCGAAAGCGGATCTGGCCCGGCGTGTGCTTCGTGCCCAGGGTCCTGCCGTGGAAGCTCTCACGGAGAATGATTTCAGCTTGTACGTGTCCATCCCCTTCTGTCCCACAAGGTGCGCTTACTGTTCCTTTGTATCTCAGGACGTGGAGCACGCGAAAAAGCTGATTGACCCGTATTTTGACCTGCTTCTGTTGGAGCTGGAAAAGACCGCCCAGGTCACGAAAGCCTTGGGACTTTCCCTTGTGACGGTGTACATTGGCGGGGGCACTCCCACCACTTTGAGCGCTCCTCAGCTGTCCGCTTTGTGCGGGAAGATCCAGCAGGTGTTCGACATGTCTCGGTGTACGGAATTCACCGTGGAAGCGGGACGGCCTGACACCATCACCCGGGAAAAGCTGCTGGCTCTGCGGGAGCGTGGGATCAGCCGTATCAGCATCAATCCTCAGTCTTTGTCGGATCAGGTGCTTCGTAATATCGGCCGGCGCCACACTACTCAGGACGTGGTGGACGCCTTCCACCTGGCCCAGGAACTGGGCTTTGACAATATCAACGCCGACTTGATCGTGGGCCTGCCGGGGGATAATCTTGAGAGCTTCCAGCGTACCTTGGATGGGGTCATCGGTTTGGGTGCCTCCAATGTGACGGTCCACTCTTTGGCCCTCAAACGATCTGCTCGTCTTAACGCTCCAGGAGGGGACCTTTCCCTTCACAGTCAAAGCGAGGAGACTGCCGCTATGATGGATCACTCCATAGAGCGGCTGACCCAGGAAGGCTTTGAGCCCTATTATCTCTATCGCCAGACCCGTATGGCGGGCAATCTGGAAAACACCGGCTGGGCTAAACCTGGCACTATCTGCCGGTACAATATCTACACCATGGACGAATCCAATTCCGTCATCGCTTGCGGGGCGGGAGGCGTTTCCAAGCTGAAAGACCCGTACAGCGGGCGGCTGGAACGGATCTTCAACTTCAAGTTCCCCTACGAATATATCACCCGCAACGAGGAGATCCTGGAAAGAAAGGACGGTGTCACTACCCTCTATGAGCAATTTCGCCAGCGGTTACATTAAGTATATCAACCACTTGGAGCAGATCAACGACGCGGCGGTCAAGGACCCTGTGAGCATGATCGAGGAAGTGGAAGACTCTTACCGGGACCATCTGGAAAACATTGCCCGAAACATTACCCGGCACCATCGGAATGTGAG
Source organism: Clostridium sp. CAG:1013 (assembly GCA_000432995.1). Lineage (GTDB taxonomy): Bacteria > Bacillota > Clostridia > Oscillospirales > Acutalibacteraceae > Acutalibacter. The sequence goes on along the minus strand of HF972651.1, from coordinate 19,643 downwards.
GGTCATCATGCTTTCCGGGCCAAGCAGCAGCGGCAAGACCACTACTGCTCATCTGCTTCGGGATTACCTGACGGAATACGGTGCCAAAAGCACCATCGTCTCCTTGGATGATTTCTACCGGGGAGTGGGTCTGGCACCTCAGCTTCCCAACGGGAAATTTGATTACGAGTCGGTCCAGGCCCTGAACGTGGATGCTATCAAAAGTTGTCTGCTGAACATTATCGAAACAGGGGAGTTTTCCGTGCCTCGGTATGACTTTGCCCTGGGGCGTCCTGATGGGGAACCCCGCCGCTACCAGATCGGTCCGGAGGAGATGGTCATCGTGGAAGGAATCCACGGCCTGAATCCTCTTTTCACCCGGGAGCTGCCTGCCGGGTCCTGTGTCAAACTCTATGTTAGCGTGAAGCAGCAGATCAAGTCCGCCAACGGGGAAGTGATCTCTCCCATGGATCTGCGGCTGGTGCGGCGTATTGTCCGGGACATCCAGTTCCGAGACACCACCCCGGAAAACACCATTGCCATGTGGCCGCAAGTGGTGGAGGGGGAGGACCGGTACATCCGCCCTTACCGGCTTTCCGCGGATTATACGGTGAACTCCATCCACATTTACGAGCCCTGTGTTATGCGTACAGTGGCGATCCCGTTGCTTCGGGCCATCCAGGAGGATAGTCCTTACTACAAAAAGGCCCGGGATCTGGAATCTCGGCTCATGCGGTTTGAGCCTATCAGCGCTTCGTATGTGCCGGAAAATTCCATGCTTCGGGAGTTCCTTGGGCCTGAGGGCTTGTCAAACAGGGAGTAATCCTGGTGAGAAAACCCGCAAAAAATCCCAAATCTTAAGGGAAATGTAATGGAAATGAAAGGCAAAATGCTTTGACTTTTGGAAAAACTAGGGTATAATGAAACCATAGGGAAAAGCGATTTCCCCATATTTGGATTTGAGAAAAGGAGGCTATGCGATCATGGGAATTTTAGATGATGTGGTCATAAACGCTAAGACCGCGGCAGAAGCGGTTGGTAAGAAGGCAGGTCAGATCGTGGATGTGTCCAAGCTGCGCATCAACGTGGCGGAGCTCAACGCGGAGATCAGCAAGCGTTTTGAGGCTTTGGGCGACTATGTGTACGAGAACAGCCGTGAGAAACTGGCAGAGGATGCCGAGGCTGTAGGCAAAATGGCCGAGATCGATGAGCTGATGAATCAGCGGGACGCGCTCACCAAGGAATTGGTAGATAAGCAGAACAAGGTCGTATGCCCTGTCTGCGGCAAGCAGAGCCCCACTACTGCCCAGTACTGCAGCAACTGCGGTACCAAACTCACCGAGGAATAATTGTTTCGCTAAAAAAGGCGGCCCTTTTGGGGCCGCCTTTTTGCGTCTAATTATAGATCGTCCAGTTTCATTTTTTTCAGTTCCTCTTCCTGGGAACGGCGCTGGGCCGCCTGAAACTGGGATTGCTGGAATTCCGCACGCCGTTGGCGCTCCTTTTTGCGAATCATCAGGAAAAGAACGATACCAAGCACCAGCGCTAGGAGGATCACTAACAGGAAAATGATCCCAAAAAACATAACCGGCATTATATTCATCTCAACGTGCTCCTTTCTGCTTTTTGTATTCGGTGATGAGAAGTTTAGCCGTGTCAAAATCCAGCTTCTCATTGAGGGCAAGACGTTTGATGAGAGCCACGTAGGGATCCCCGGCGTATTCTTCTCCCAAGCGCACCTTTTGGATGATCTTGTCCAGCCGCAGCCGCACGGTGGGGTAGGTGACCCCATACAGCCCAGCGATCTCCTTCAGGGAACCGGAGCACAGCAGGAAGTTTTTCAGAAACGCTACATCTTCCTCTTCCAGCTCCACCATCCAGTCCGGAACCATCTGAATTCCCAAAGAAATGCCTCCCTTCTCTCAAGTGTCTTTTACTATATTAAATATAAACTTTTATTTTATTAAAGTCAATAGCAAAATAGAAGTTTACTTATCTTTAAAATATGGCTTTTGCCTGTGAGAGAAAATATCCTTTGCCTGTCTCACATACACATGGAGGAGAAAACTTTTTCGGGCGGATACCGGGGGAGGAGCGCGCTATGGGACAGGGACGGAAAACACAGAGACAGGGGAGAAGGCGTCAAAGTTTCCTGCGAGGTGCACTAGTGCTCACGGCAGGAATGGCTGTGGTAAAAGTGCTGGGAGCTCTGTTCAAAGTTCCCTTGACCTACGTGATTGGGGAATACGGCATGGGGCTTTTCAGCGTGGCGTACCACTTCTTTGGGCCGGTGTTCAGCCTTGCCACCGTGGGATTTCCCATTGCCGTGTCCCGGCTTGTGTCGGAAAACAGTTCCCTGGGCCGTTGGAATGACGTCCGCCAGGTCAAGCGGGTTGCTATGCCCATGTTTCTGGCGCTTGGCGCCTGCGGTATGACGGTGATGGTGCTGCTGGCGCCTTTGTACTGCCGCTGGGTGACGGGGGCTGCCTACGCGCTGGCGCCCATGCTTGCCTTGGCTCCTGCTGTTCTGCTGGCCTGTGCCACATCCGTTTATCGAGGTTATTACGAGGGCCTAGGAAACATGGTGCCCACGGCGTTCTCTCAGGTCTTGGAGGCAGTGGTCAAACTGGGTTTGGGCTTAGTTGCGGCGGGCGCGGCGGTATCTCTCACGCAACGGGAATACGCTTCTTGCGGCACCGTGTTGGGATTCACCCCCGGGGACAGCGATCAGGCCATGTTCCTCACTCTGTCTATGGGGGCTGCGGGGGCCGTGCTGGGAGTGACTGCGGGCTCATTGCTGGCGCTGTTGTATCTGGCTCTTCGGTTTCGTTTTCACGGGGACGGCACCGTTCCTCGACTGTATCTTCAGTCTCCGGCGGCAAGAAGCCCTAAAGAGACACGGAAACGGCTGTGGACCATCACACTTCCCATTGCGCTGGGATCCCTGGCAACCAACGTAGCGGGGCTCATTGACGCAACGTTTCTGCAAAGCCGCATTGGCGATGTGCTGCGTCAGGCTCCGGAACGTCTCTTGGCTGTTTACCAGGGACAGCTTCCCGACACGTATTTGGAGAATCTTCAGGCTATCCCCACTTACCTGTACGGCTGTTACACCCTGGCTATGACTATTTACCTTTTGGTGCCGGGTATCACTCAGGCATTGGGGACCAGCGCGCTTCCCGCTGTCACTGCTGCTTGGGCACGGGGAAACAAAAAAGAGCTTCGAGGTCGTATGGAGACGGTGGTGCGGGGGAAGGCCCTGTTTTGT
>HF972651.1:10089-16326 GCA_000432995.1 Clostridium sp. CAG:1013 | reverse complement strand
TTACGGCGACGGCCAATCCACCTCTGTCATTGCTGAATCCTTAGCACTGCTGGGGATCGCTTCTCTCGCCGCTGCTATGAGTGGTCCTCTTTCAAGTATGCTCCAGGCGGTGGGGCGGGCGGATCTGCCAGTGAAACTGCTGCTTGCCGCCATGGCTATCAAGCTGGGGGCGAATTGGCTTTTGTGTGGGATCCCGGAAGTGAATATTTTGGGGGCCAGTGTGGGAACCTTGTTATGCTATCTGTTTTTGGTGGTTTGTCAGTTTCGGTGCCTGCGCAAGGCTGCGGGGGTATCCCTCTCCACGGTGACCATCTTTTTCCGGCCTTTAGCATGTGCTCTCGTCTGCGGCGGGGGAGCGCGGTTCGTCTACGATTTTCTGAGGCCGTTGCTCCCTGGTGGACAGTTGGGAGAAGGACTGAGTTTGTTAGCTGGGACATTTTTGGGAGCAGTCCTCTATTTTGGCGGACTTTTGATGCTTCGAGGCATCCGAAAACGTGATCTCCAATCCTTGCCAAACGGACAAAAAATTGCAAAAATGCTTGAAAAACAGGGATGGATATGATATCATTGCAATGCTATGACATCCGGCGGGGAATCCGTAAGAGCCTAGGACTCTGGTGATTGATCCTTTTTTGGAAGGAAAGAACCCCTGTGCCGCAGAAATTTTTTTGGAGGTAGTCCTATAATGAATAAGTCTGAATTGATCGCGGAAGTTGCCGCTAAGGCTGAAATTACCAAGAAAGACGCTGACGCCGCTGTCACCGCTGTGATCGATGCTATTACCGAGTCTTTGAAGAAGGGCGACAAGGTTCAGCTGGTTGGCTTTGGCACTTTCGAAGTGCGCGAGCGTGGCGCTCGTACCGGCCGTGATCCTCGTACCAACCAGGAGATCCAGATCCCCGCTTCCAAGGCGCCCGCTTTCAAGGCCGGCAAGGCGCTGAAGGATACCGTCAACAACAAGTAAGTATGTGGCATACAGACGGGCTCGGAGCGTTCCGGGTCCGTTTTTTGTTTGCCGGAATTTGTGGAGGATGCTATGAGACTTGACAAATATTTGAAAATCTCTCGTTTGATCAAGCGCCGTACCGTGGCCAATGAGGCCTGCGACGCAGGACGGGTGCTGGTCAATGGAAAACAGGCCCGCGCCTCTTACGACGTGAAAGTAGGAGATGTTCTGGAAGTGCAGTTGGGCGAGCGTGTCCTGAAGGCGGAAGTGCTTTCCGTGGTGGAATACGCAAAGAAGGAACAGGCCTCTGACCTGTATCGGATGATCGAGGAATAAAAAGATTTTTTATAGCATACACATCCCCAGAAGAAACAAAAGGGGTATGTGTGTATGGCAGAAGCGCAAAGACCGCTGCGGCGTCACAGCTTGCAGCTGGAGGACCGAGGAACGCTGCGGGCCACGGGTATTATCCGGGTGGACTTTTTCAGCGAGGAGCTGATCACCGCCCAGACTGACCTGGGGCAGCTGAACATCAAGGGAGAGGACCTGCATATAGAGAGCTTGGATTCTGACTCCGGGGATCTATTGGCCCGGGGAAAGGTGATCGCGCTCTCCTATACGGAAAGCGGGCCGGCACTCTCCTTTTTCGGCAGGCTGTTCAAATGAAGGGGCAGGCCCTGCCCCTGATCTTCTTCTGCCTGGCAACGGGGGCGGCCATGGGCTGCCTCTTTTTGCTTTTCCGGGGATTGGCTGCGCTTTTGGGGCTGCGAAAATTCGGTACCGGGGTGCTGGATCTGCTGTTCGGCTGCCTGTGTGGTGGGTTTGTATTCCTGTGTGCTCTGGCGGTGGATAGTGGCAGGTTGCGGCTGTACCAGGCGGCGCTTCAGGCTTTGGGCGGCTGGGCTGTTGCGGCGTCCTTGGGTCCATGGATCGACAAAGGCGCGAAAAAGCTGAGAAGTTCTTTTTGGAGACTTTCGGGTGTTCTGAGGAGATGGATGGTCTTTCTGCGGGGGCTTTTTCCAAAACCGAAAAGACCCAAAGGGAGTAAGGGTAAAAAAACTGGAAAAAAGCCGAAAAAACAGAGAAAAAAGACTTGATAAGTTTATGTATACCAGGTTATAATAGTAAACACTATGGGAGTCTTTTACGGAAGATCTCAAAGGGACTGAAAAAGATGGGAGGCGGGCTTCTTGCGAGAACTGAAAATGGATAAGTACAAAGGTAGTTTCCTTTTAAAGTTCGCGGTGCTCTGCTTTGCTGTGTTCATTCTGGTTTCCCTTATTGGGCAGCAGCTGCAGATCAGCCAGAAACGTGAGGAACTGCAGGCATTGCAGGAGCAGCTCGAAACCCAGAATGTCCGCAATGAAGAGATCCAGAACTCCCTTGACAACAGCGGCGATTTGGCGGAGTACGCCGAACGCAGAGCCCGCAGCGACCTGGATTACGCCAAGCCCGGTGAACGGGTGTTCGTAGACGTGGGAGGCGGCAGCTGAGTTCTTAGCCCCACTATTTTACATCCGGCACAGCCGAGGAGGAATTTGCTTTATTATGCAGCTTGAGGTTGGAGAAATCTACGAGGGAAAAGTGACGGGGATCACTAAGTTCGGCGCGTTCGTTAGCTTTGAGGGCGGTCAGACCGGGATGGTGCACATCTCTGAGGTGGCTCCCACATTTGTCACGGAGATCCGGGACTTCGTCACGGAAGGGCAGACCGTGAAAGTGAAAGTGCTTTCCATCAGCGAAGAGGGGAAGATCAGTCTTTCCATGAAGAAGGCGCTGCCTGAGGAACAGCAGCGTAAGCCGTCTCGCCGGTTCGATGGTCCTCGCAAGGACGGCGGCCGTCGTGAGGGGAACCGTCGGGAAGGGGGACACGCGCCCCGCCAGCCCAGACCCGCTCCTCAGCCGGGACCTGCACGCCCTGGTGACTTTGAGTGGCAGAGCCGCCGCAATGACAGCGGGACCTTTGAAGAAATGATGAGCCGCTTTAAGCAGACCAGCGACGAGAAAATGTCCGACCTGAAGCGGGGCAACGAATCCCGCCGCGGATATTCCCGTCGGGGTCAGCAGAAATAACAGCACACAATCAAAAGAGCCCCATTGCTGGGCTCTTTTTTTGGCTTCCCAGGGAAGCGTTTCAAGAAAGGAAGTAGTCTTATGAGAGAGATCACCGCTCAAGAGATCACCGCCGCCATCCGGAACCTCTGCATTGACGCCAACCGGGTGCTGCCTCGTGACCTGGAGGAGACGATCCAGTGTCGTTCCCAGGAGGAGGGAAACGACATGGCTCGGTCCATCCTGTGCGACCTGTGCCGGAACCTGGACGCCGCTCGTGAAATGGAGATCCCTATCTGCCAGGATACGGGTATGGCGGTTGTGTTTGCCGAGGTGGGCCAAGAGGTTCACATCCAGGGGAATTTTGAGGACGCCGTCAATGAGGGGGTCCGTCAGGGCTATGTGGAGGGGCTGCTCCGGTGTTCCGTGGTGGCAGATCCCATCCGCCGGGGAAATACCAACGACAACACGCCCGCTGTTTTGCATACCCGTTTGGTGCCAGGGGACAAGCTCACTTTGACCGTAGCTCCCAAGGGGTTCGGCAGTGAAAACATGAGCCGGTTAAAGATGCTCACTCCCGCTGCCAGCGAAGAGGACTTGATCGCCTTTGTGAAAGAGACCGTAACTTTGGCGGGAAGCAATCCTTGTCCGCCGGTGGTACTGGGAGTTGGTATTGGCGGAGATTTCGAGCTGTGCGCCTATCTGGCTAAAAAGGCGCTCTGCCGCAGCGTGTCTGAGAGGAATCCCGATCCCTACTACGCCCAGCTGGAAGAGCGGATGCTCCAGGCTGCCAACGAAACCGACGTAGGTCCCCAGGGGTTCGGTGGGGAAACCACGGCTCTGGCGGTGAATATTGAGGCTTATCCCACCCATATCGCCGGTCTGCCCATTGCGGTGAATGTGGGCTGCCATGTGACCCGCCATAAGACTGTGGTGCTGTAACTGTTTTTCGCAATAAGGGTACAAGATTTTTTATTCATATTGCAATATTTTAGATGATGTGCTACAATAAGGACAGGAAAGCAGGAAGCTGCTTCAGAATTGGAATAACGGCTTCCGGCCTTTCCAAATCTGACGAAAGGAAAGTTTGCCTGTCCTGTGGGGAGCATGGGCAGCGCGAACGGGTGCCTGGTATGAAAATCACCATTGTCGGAAGAAAAGTGAACCTGCGCAATAATTTTAAAGAGCTGGCTGAACGCAAGCTCTCGAAATTTGATCGTATTTTCGACGAGGACGCGGAGGCCACCGTCACCGTGACGGTGGAGCGCAATCGTCAGACCGTGGAAATCACCATCAAGCAGCGGGGGATGATCTACCGCGCCGAGGAGACCGCTCTGGAAATGAACGATGCTCTGGACGAAGTGATCTCCGCTCTGGGCCGTCAGATCCGCCGCAACAAGACCCGCTTGGAGAAATCCAAGAAGGTCAGCCCGGATATCGATTTCCCGGATGCTCTGTACGACGAGCCTGATGAAGAGTTCCACGTGGTGCGTACCAAGAGCTTCTTTGTGAAAGTGATGACCCCTGAGGAGGCTATCCTGCAAATGAACATGCTGGGCCATGAGTTCTTCATGTTCCGGGATGACGCATCCGGGGAGATCAACGTGGTGTACCGTCGCAAGGACGGTGACTACGGTCTGCTGGTGCCGGAAGGCAAGTAAATCTCAATACTTTACGCAACGCGGAGGGGACCCGCCAGGGCCCCCTCTTTTTGTGGTCAAAAATAAGGAGGTGTCTCTCTTCCAAAGGGGAAGAGGTAGGGCGCCGCGAAGGGAGAATCCATGGAAAACAACATGACGTTTTGTATCCCCTGTTTGTTTGGGGTGGAGAGTTTGGTGGCTCAGGAACTGGGGGACCTTGGATTAGAGCAAGTCCGCGCGGAAAATGGACGTGTGCTGTTTTCCGGAGGCTGGGAAGCTATGATCCGAGCTAACCTGAACAGTCGTTTTGGGGAGCGGGTACTTCTGTTTTTGGGGAGTTTTCAGGCTCGGTCTTTTGAAGAGCTTTTCCAGGGAGTAAAAGCCCTTCCCTGGGAGCGGTTCCTTGGGAAAGAGGATCAGTTCCCTGTGACGGGCAGTTGCCTTACCAGCCAGCTCCACAGTGTGCCGGATTGTCAGGCCATCATGAAAAAAGCCATTGTGGAACGGCTGAAATCCAAGTATGGCTTGTCTTGGTTTCCTGAGACGGGTCCGCTGCACCGGGTGCGGTTCCGTATTTTGAAGGACCAGGTGAGCGTAATGATTGACACCAGCGGGGAAGGCCTTCACAAGCGTGGATACAGAGCCGTATCCAACGACGCGCCCTTGAAGGAGACCCTGGCTGCCAGCCTGTTGAAGCTGAGCCGTCTCCGCTCCGACGGTCATTTGATCGACCCCTTCTGCGGGTCTGGAACGCTGCTGGTTGAAGGAGCGTTGATGGCACGGAATATTGCTCCGGGCTTGAATAGATCCTTTACCGCCGAGACCTGGAAGAACATCCCTCAGCGTCTGTGGCAGCAAGAGCGGGAACATGCTCGGTCTTTGGAACGGAGAGACGCTTCCTTCCGGGCAGAGGGCTTCGACGTAGACCCGGCTGCGGTAGACCTTTCTCTGGCCAACGCGAAAAAGGCCGGGGTGGAAGATGTCGTGTCTGCCAGTGTGCGGGATATTCGTGACTTCACCCAGGAGGACGAGTACGGCTGTGTGGTGTGCAATCCTCCTTATGGAGAGCGTCTGTTGGATCTGCGCCAGGCTGAGGAGCTTTATAAAGTCATGGGGCAAGTGTTTCGTCCGAAACGGGGATGGAGTTTTGGGATCATCACCCCGGACGGGGATTTTGAAAGCATCTTCGGCCGCAAGGCGGACAAGCGCCGGAAGCTCTACAACGGGATGATCCAGTGCCAGTACTATCAGTACTTCAAAGGGGAGGCGAGACCTCATGGGCTTGCTGGGAAAACTCCGAGGTGAGATGGAAACACCCCGCCTTGTGCTGCGTCACTGGCGGGAGTCGGATTACCAGGACTTTCTCAGTTTCGCGGCGGATCCTTCTGTGATGCTCTCTTCCGGCGCAAAACCTGCACGCACCCCCGAGGAGGGAGAGACAGCATTTCGGCGTGCCTTGTGGGACAGTGGGTGTTATGCCATCGTTTTGAAGGAAACCGGGCGTCCCATTGGGAAGATCAAATTTCAGAAAGATATCCGCCGATACAAAGTGGACAGCTTGTCCATTGGGTACGAGCTTGCCCGGGAGCACTGGGGAAA
>HF972651.1:6816-10043 GCA_000432995.1 Clostridium sp. CAG:1013 | reverse complement strand
GGGAGCCATGATCGTCTGCGCCTTCGAACGGAAAAACTTGGAAGTTCTGGCCATCAGTCATTTTGCCGGGAATGACCGCTCCCGTCGGGTCATTGAGAAGTGCGGTTTTCGCTGTGAGGGAATGGTTCCCCGGGCGTATTGCCGGTTTGATGGCAAGGTGATGGACGATGTGTGTTATTCCATCTTACGAGAGGAATACTTTGCCCACCCGGAACATTACAAAAATGCACCCATCTAAGCGCGATTACAACGGACACTTTTGGGTGATATAAAAACAGGTCCCTTTGGTATAGCGAGGCTGTTCCAAAAGGGACCTGTTTTTTAGGCGTGTTTTCACAGGCTTCTATGAACGGACGGCTGTTCAAGCAGTATCTTTAAGCCGCCGGATTTTATAGTTTTGACTCAGCAATCCCCATGCCAGAAGGGCTACCAAGAATTCCGTGACAGGGAATGTGATCCAGATACCTGTCATTCCCCAAAGCCAGGACAGGAAGAACGCTAAGGGAATGATGAGGAAAAAGCCACGGAGCAAGGAGATTACATGGGCTGCCTTGGGATGGTCGGTGGAAGTGAAGTAAATGGAAAGCACCACGTTGCATCCGGCAAAGGGACAAGCCAAGAAGTACAGCTTCAAACCTTGGACGGCGATCTGCTGTAAGGCGGGGTCTCCTTCGCTGTTGAAAATGGAGGAGATCTCAGGAGCGAAAAGCAATACCCCTCCGTAGATTACAGCGGAAAGAACCAGGGTGACGATCACAGCGTAGCGAAGGATAGAGGCCAAGCAACGCCGGTCACCCTTGCCGTAGCTTCGGCTGAGGATTGGCTGGATCCCCTGAGCAATCCCAGTGAATATAGCGATGACAACCAGGGAAAGGTTAGCGATAACTCCATAGGCTGCCACGCCGATAGTCCCTTCCAAACCCAGAATCAAACCGTTGAACACGATAATGACGATGCCGGAAGAAAGTTCCGTCACCAGAGAAGGGACACCGCTGGAAAGCACTCGCTGGATCAGTCCGGGCTGAGGTTTGCAGGGGATGGGGTGAAACTGATTCTTCCGCCGAATAAAATGAGGGGAGAGGATGATCATGCTGACGATTGGCGCGATCCCAGTGGCAAAGGCGGCGCCGAAAATTCCCAAACCGCAGGGGAAAATGAAGATCCAGTCCAGCACCACGTTGGAAAGGCTGCCTCCCACCATGGCCGCCATGGCCAGCTGGGGCGCGCCATCGTTGCGTACGAAGCACAGCAGCAGATTGTTAGCCAAGAACATGGGGGAGAACAGCAGGATGACCCTCAGATAGATCGTAGTCATGGCGAGGGTACTGCCTTCGCCGCCTAGCCCCCGAGCAATGGGGCCCGCGGCGAAAATCCCCAGGGAGAAGAAGAGAACCGCGAATGCTCCTCCCAGATAAAGAGCGTTGGTAAAGATCTTGTCAGCTTCCCGGTGGGCACCCTGGCTTTTTAAAATGGAGTACCGGGTGCCGCCACCCATGCCGATCATCAGGCCGCTTCCATTGATGAAACTGAACACAGGGATTGCCAGATTCAGCGCGGCCAAGCCGTCGGATCCTAACCCCAGGGAAACGAAGAACGTGTCTGCCAGGATGTAGCAGGAAAGGCCGATCATCCCCAGCACGTTCAAGGAGACATAGCGGGCGAATTCCTTGAGGGGAGAGCTTGTCATGAGTTTTCACCGCCCAGAGTCAGCTCCTTGGCGGCCTTGCCAGTCACGTGCTGGATTTCCATTTCCAACATGCAAAGAGAATCCCAGCTTTCGGCAACTGTTTCTTCCCGGTGGGAGGGAAGGTCCTTCGGAGCGTATTTTTCAGCCAGAAGGAGGGCTGCAGCCTTCTTTTCCTCAGGATCCTCCAGGATACGGACCCGCCCAAAGGCAATGACGCTACGGTAGAAGGTGGTATATTTTTCCGGCACCACATGATCCTGATCGATGACACAGAAGGAAGCCTTATCTTCCTGGCGGATGGCGTCCACTTTGTGGCCTTCCGTGGCGCAGTGGAAGTAGAGCCGTTCCCCATGGAATACGTAGCTCAGAGGGACGCCATAGGGATAGCCGTCGTCCCCCAAAAGGGACAGCACTCCGGAAGTGCCTCGCAGCAAAACTTCCTGGACTTGTTCTGGGGAAAGCTGTTGTCTGTGTCTTCTCATAGGTCGAAACATAATGATACCTCCTTGAAATCTGTTGATCGGCAATAAAAAAAGCACTGGCATTTCGTATCTCCTAACGGCCTACGGATACGAAACCCAATGCATTGGGGCTTGATGGAACCTTCACCGCCTCTTTATAAAAGACGGTTCGCTTTGTAAAAATACCCGAAATACGAAAATTTACACGGTTGCCACAAGACCCGACCCACCCGGCGGCGGGTACTTCTCTATTTGATTGCTTTTCCATCCTACCACAGGGACCCGATGATGTCAAGTGGAGAGGGGCGGAAGTTTTTAGACAAAGAAAAAGGGAGACCAGAAGTCTCCCTTTTTCATGTTTCCGTAAGGTTTATTTGTTGTTCAGTTCTGCGTATTGGAGCAGGTTACGGCACAGCCACAGAACCAGCACACCAATCACAACGTTGACAGCAGTCATTCCTGCCAGAGCCACGGCAACGGTAAAGACAGGTACCACCACAGACAGCACCACTGCCAGCACAATGCCAGGCACCGCCATCAGCAAGAGAGCCAAGAAGTAGAACAGGAAGATAAGGGCTTTGGAGCTGACCATGCCAAATACCCGTTCCACCAGCACGTTTCCGGCAGTGAACAGCAAAGCAAAGCTGATCCGGGCCAGAACACAGAAAATGATCTCCACTGGAGACGCGCCCATGACCAGTCCCACGATCACGAAGAGTACCAGGGCTTCCATAGCGTCGGTAAGCAGGCTTTCCTTCAGGGCGTACAGCAGTTTTTTCAAGGGAGGCTCAGGGATCAGGTAGATGTAGGGTTTGATCAGTTCCCGGTTGAACCGGCCCAGAGCCACGGAGAACAGTTGCATGTAGGTGGCGAACGCGAATACAGGGACAATGCCCTCTTCACGCATGAAGAAGGAGAACACCAGGATAATGACGCAGAAAAGCAGGGACATATTGGAGATGAGGAGCACGCCCGAACGGCGGTTCTCCACCCGATGCTTGTAGTAAATAGCGCTGGCGCCCCAGCCCTTGCCAAGGCCGCTTTTGCCCACCCGGACGTTCTTGGGAACCACCTCATTG
>HF972651.1:5527-6762 GCA_000432995.1 Clostridium sp. CAG:1013 | reverse complement strand
ATAGCGGACTGGGCTGTTTCAGCGGTTTGGAGTACGTCCTCGTAGTAGTTGTTCTTGCAGGTGAGGATCAGACCCAGCAGCACTCCGAACAAAACCACCAGCAGCCCGGCGAACAGACCTACCAGCGGCCAGTCCCCGGCAGCGATGGCGCTCACCAAGCCGGCAGACCACCCGGATACCGGGAACAGGATGCCGGGAAGAGTGGACAAGAACGCGGAGCCGGAAGCCAGCAGGGGTTCATAGCTGCCACCATTAGCCAAAGTGATCAAATCGTCCCGGCAGGTGAATGCTGCCCAGGCAACATAGAGCACCACTACGCCGATCAAACAGTACCGAATGGTTTTAGAGGCGTTTTCCTTGCCACTGGTACGGGTATATACCGCCATGGCTGCCAACTGGGCGAAAAACAAACATAAAGCATAGCCGATGATGATCAGCAAAAGACCCCCGTAGGTGACTCCGTACAGGCTGTTCATCCAGGAATACTGGAACAGGATAAAGAATCCCAGCACCAGGGAAAGACCCAGCTGTCGGGCAAGCCCGTAGGACAGAATTTTGTTGGAGCTCAGGGGAGCGGGGAAGAGTAGTGTCACGTCGGACAGAGTGAACATGGGCGTGTTGCTGGCGCTGCCCGTGGAGAATACCATCAGGAACATAAAGGTGTAGAAGATGGTGAGAATAGCTGTCAGTTCCTGGGGGTTGCGAAGTTCTTCCACCTCCATGGATTTCCCGGAAAAAGCGCTCAAAGCGAAAATGGCGATGAGGAATACCCCATAGGCCAGCTTTGCCGGACTTTTCACCACGCCGATCAGCTGGTTTTTCAGCTTGGTAAGGGTGAGGTACACAAGAGGACTTCTCATAACTCAGCCCTCCGTGACCTGGGCGGCGTCTCCCTCGGTGATAGCAAAGAACAGGTCTTCCAGGTCTTTGCCGTTGTTCCCATCGTTGACCCGAGTAGCCGCGAACCGGCCGTTCATCATGATGTTGGCCACGTCCCAGTAGTCCTCCACGCTGTCGATCATGTGGGTAGAGATGAGCACCGAGGCCCCTCCGGCCTTCAGCTCGCGGAAGATCTGCTTCAGCTCTTTGATGGCGTGAGGGTCCAGACCCACCAGAGGCTCGTCGAAGATCACCACACTGGGCTTGTGGATCAGGGCGCAGCAAATGGACAACTTCTGCTGCATGCCTTTGGAAAGCTCTTTGCCCAGCTTCTTTTTCTTGTCCTCCAGTTCCAG
>HF972651.1:0-5412 GCA_000432995.1 Clostridium sp. CAG:1013 | reverse complement strand
AGACTGCGGGCATCTCGGGAATGTATCCCAGCTGCCGCTTTGCTTCCAGGGAGGTGTTTTCGTAACCATTGATCTCGATCCGGCCGGTGAACCGCAGCAGGCCGGTGATGCACTTGATGATAGTGGATTTACCCGCGCCGTTGGGTCCCAGCAAAATGCCGATCTGCCCGTCTCCCACGGCGAAACTGATGTTGTCGTTGGCCAAGGTTTTTCCGTAGCGCTTGGTCACACCGCTGATGGATAACATGATCTTTTCCCTCCATAAAACTCACAAATTCAGGATGGCTTCATTGTACAGTATCCCGATTCGCGCCGCAACCTGGTTGCGGGATTCTTAAGATTTTCGACAGAAAATCTTATCCCATATTTTCAACAAAAAAGGACCATCCGTACGGGATGGTCCAAGGCTTATTCTTTTGGGAAGGAAGCGGCGCAAAGACTTGACTTGAACCGCACATTCCTGCCGGAGATTTCCAGAAAACCTTCCTCCCGAAGTCGTTTCAATTCCCGCATCATGGCGCTGCGGTCAGAACAGATGTAGTCCGCCAGGTCGCTGAGGGAAAAGGGAAGGGTGAAGCTGAGGCTTTGGTTCTGTCCAGCACAGATGCGGAAGTAGCACAGCAGTTTTTCCCGGATCGTGCGGCAGGACAGTACCTCCACTCGCTCGCTGAGATCAAAGGCTTTTTGAGACATAAGCCCCAAAAGATTCTCCAAAAGCTGTTTGTGGCAGGAGCATGCTTTCCCGCAAGGAGACGTTAGTTTTCCTTGGGGTAGGAACACCACTACACAGTCGGTTTCACATACCAGGGAAACGCTGTCACAGGGAAGGCTCGAGAATGCCACCAGCTCCCCAAATACGCCGCCTCGACTCAGTCGTTCCAGAACTGTGCGTCCGCCTCCTGCGTCGATCTTCACCAGAGCGGCCTGTCCTTCCTGCAGGATGCCCAATGTGGGGGAGGTTCCCGCGCTGTAAGTGTAGGCTGTATCACCTCCGTGGAAAGTTCGGGGGCTGGTATGGAAACAGTCCAGCATGCGGAGGCAGTCGGACTCTTCCATATTGGCGAAAAGAGGAAGCTGGGAAAGCTGTGCCATGGTTTTCTCCTTTGCGATGAAACTGTATAAACGGTTTTTGTTAGGGTACACTGTTTTTAGAGACACTGGAAGGAGGGATCTGAATGCCGGATCTCCGCAGCATGGATGAAGAAGCAAAGCGTTATTTCAATTCTCTTCCACCCATGCTTCAAGAGCAGCTGATGCAGAGCACAGCGGACCTGAACACCAAAGAGGATCTCATGCGCTATTGCAGCAACGCTCTAGGAACAATGCCCGAGGGAAAATCTTAAACGACAGGGGCCCGGCAGCGCCGAGGCCCCTGTTTTTAGGCTTTTTTCGGTTTTTTGTCCCGCAGATTTTTCCTTGCCCACAGAAGGAAAGAGATGGTGGTAGTGGAGGCCGCCAGAATATCGGCAATGGGTTCCGCAATAAAGACGCCCAACAGTTTGTCCGCAAACAGCAGGGGCAGTATGTAGATCAAGGGGATCAAGAGAACGATCTTCCGCAGCAGGGCCAGGAGCAGAGATGCTTTGGCTTGCCCCAACGCCAGGAAAGACTGCTGGAAGCCTGTCTGAGCGCCGAAAGCGAACACACCAAACAGGAAGATCCGCACCGCCCAGACAGCGGTGTCCATCAGTTCCGGATCGCTGGTGAAGATCCCCACGAACACATGGGGGAACAGCATGATGCACAGCCAGAACAGGATGCTGTACGTCAAGGTGCAGGTGAGCAGCAGCCGGATGGATTTGCGCACCCGAGCCATATTTCGAGCACCATAGTTGAAGCTGGTGATGGGCTGAGCGCCCTGAGTCAAACCTTGCAGGGGCAGGTTGATCACCTGCATAATGCTGGCGATCACCGTGTAGGCGCCCACAGCGTTATCGCCTCCGTAGCGAAGCAGGGAAGTGTTCAGCACCACGCTCAAAAGGCTTTCTGTGCTCTGCATGATGAAGGGGGAGACACCCAAAGCGAACACAGGCAGCAGGATCTTCCACTGGATGACCATGCAGGAGGCTTTGATCCGCAGGTTGGTACGCTTGCCCAGCAGGAACAGCAGCACCCAGGTGGCGGAGACCGCTTGAGAGAGCACCGTGGCGATGGCGGCTCCCTGTACGCCCATGTTGAAAACAAAGATGAATAGAGGATCCAGGGCGATGTTCAAAGCAGCGCCGATAACTACGGTGAGCATACTTGTCTTGGCGAAGCCCTGGGACGTGATGAACATATTCATGCCCAAAGCGATCTGTACGAAGATGGTGCCGCACACGTAGATATTCATGTAGCTGGTGGCGTAGCCAATGGTGTTCTCACTGGCGCCGAAAGCCCAGAGAATGGGCTGTTGGAAAATGAGAAACACCGCGGTGAGGATCACGGAGACGCACAGAAGGGCGGTAAAGCAGTTGCCCAAGATCTGTTCAGCTCTCTTTTTGTTTCCCTCGCCCATGGCGATGGACGCCCGTGGGGCGCCGCCCATGGCCACCAGGGAGCTAAATGCGCTGATCAGTGTGATGATGGGGAAGGTGATTCCAACACCGGTGAGGGCTGCGGTGCCGATCTCAGGGATGTGGCCGATGTAGATTCGGTCCACGATGTTGTAAAGCATGTTTACCACCTGGGCGGTGATGGCGGGCACGGCCAGGGAGAACAGCAGTTTTCCAATGGGCGCGGTGCCCAAAGGATTGCTTTCCTGTACTTCGGCCTCAGATGGGGTGGATGTTTTTGGTTCTAATTCCGGGGATTGATTCATTTAGATTGCGCTTCCTCTTTTTTCTGGGATTCTTTAGGATCTTTCACAACAAGCAGCCGGGCGATGCGCTGCTCTTCCATTTCCAATACGGTAATAGTGAGCCCAGCCACTTTCACCTGGGGATGTTCCCCGTTTTTAGGGAGACGTCCCAGTTGTTCCGTGACCAATCCGGCGATGGTGTCGTAATCGCCCTCGGGAAGATCGGCGTCGGTCATATCGGAGACCTCGTCGATGGAGGCAGTGCCGTCCACAGTGAATTCCGTCTCGCTCATCCGGTGGATTTCCTCTTCCTCGTGATCGTACTCGTCCTGGATGTTACCCACGATGTCCTCCACCAGGTCCTCCAGGGTGATAAGGCCGGCGGTACCGCCATATTCATCCAGCACGATGGCGATCTGCACCTTCCGCTCGGTCATCTCCGTAAAGAGCTGGCTGCACTTCTTCGTCTCAGGCACAAAGTAAGCGGGGCGCATCAGATCGGTGATCTTGATAAACTCCGGCACTTCTCGGCCCACATAGGGCAGCAGGTCCTTGATGTAGCACAGGCCCACCACCGTGTCGATGTCCTCGTGATATACGGGAATACGGGAACAGCCGTTTTCTACGGAGGCTTCCACCACCTCGGCGATGGAGGCAGTGTCCTCCACGGCGACGATGTCGGTGCGGTGGGTCATGGTTTCTCCGGCGGTGGTGTCCTTGAAGTCCAGGATGTTGGTGATCATGTCACGTTCCGTTTCCTCGATGACACCTTTTTCCTCGCCTTCCCCTACCATCTGGAGAATCTCCTCCTCTGTGACCGGATCATCCAGAATGTGGGGATCGATGCCGCACAGCCGCAGCAGTCCGTTGACGATGACGGCGCAGAATTTCAAAAGAGGGAAGGCGAAAACCTGAAGACCCCAAAGAAGGCCGGCGTAGCGGGAGGCGAAATCCTTGGCGTTGTGGCGGGCTCCTTTTTTGGGGAGCAGATCGCCGAAGATCAAAAATACCACAAGGTATGCCAATGTTATAATAAGAAAGGCCAGCAGGGACCGGAGCATGTTTGAAGAAATGTGGGGGGAGAGGGCGCCGCTGAGGAGACCCTCAAAAGCAAACAGGCAGAAACAAAGGCCAAAAAATCCAAACAAAGCCAGCCCGGCCTGGAGAGGGGAGACAGGAGCGTCCTGCCATTTGACCAGCTTTAAAAGCCTTTTGGCTTTGGGGTCACCCTCTTCAGCGTCCTTGGTGACCTGAGGCGCAGAGAGAAAATTGATGGCGGAGCTGCCAGCGGCGCAGAAGGAAGCGACCAGCAGGCATAAAAGAGCCAGAACGATAGAAAAAATCATAGTGCTGTCCGGATCGGATGGCATGAAATGTCAAACCCCTTTCGCAAAAACAAGCCGGGCTTTTCCCGGCATACATATTTATTTCCTATTTTACCTGAAAGGTGTATAGATGTCAAATAAAGCCCAGGGGTTTTGCCAAAAAGATGACAAATCCCTTTTTTTATGCCTTTACAGGTCCAGAAAAAAATGCTAGAATAAAACAGCACGGGTATTTAGGACGCACACCGAAACATGCCCGTAACATTCCTTTCGATCATCCTAAAAGGAGGAAATACTTCATGGCAAGAAAAATGAAAACCATGGATGGTAACAGCGCCGCCGCGCATGTATCTTATGCGTTTACCGACGTTGCTGCCATCTACCCCATCACGCCCTCTTCCGTGATGGCGGATGAGACCGACAAGTATGCCGCTGCAGGCCGCAAGAACCTGTTCGGCAGAGAAGTCCGGGTCACCGAAATGCAGTCCGAGGCTGGCGCCGCTGGCGCTGTGCACGGCTCCCTGGCGGCCGGTGCTCTCACCACCACCTACACCGCTTCTCAGGGCCTGCTGCTGATGATCCCCAACATGTACAAGATGGCCGGTGAGCTGCTGCCCAGCGTCATCCACGTTTCCGCTCGTACGCTGGCTACCCACGCGCTGAACATCTTCGGCGACCATTCCGACGTGTATGCCTGCCGTCAGACCGGTTACGCCATGCTGTGCTCCAATAGCCCCCAGGAAGTCATGGACCTGGGCGCCGTGGCCCATCTGTCTGCGATCAAGGGCCGGGTACCTTTCCTCCACTTCTTCGACGGTTTCCGCACCTCCCATGAGATCCAGAAGATCCAGGTGTGGGATTACGACGATCTGGGCGACCTGCTGGATTGGGACGCTGTGGACGCTTTCCGCCGCAACGCTCTGAACCCCGAGCATCCTGTGCTCCGCGGCCAGGCTCAGAACGGCGACATCTTCTTCCAGGCTCGTGAAGCCTGCAACAAGTATTACGACGCTGTGCCGGAAGTTGTTGTGGACTACATGAACAAGGTCAACGAGAAGATCGGCACCGATTACAAGCCCTTCAACTACTATGGCGCTCCCGACGCGGACAAGGTTATCATTGCCATGGGTTCCGCTTGCGAGACCATTGAGGAAGTTATCGATTACCTGAACGCCGCTGGCGAGAAGGTTGGCCTGGTAAAGGTTCACCTGTATCGTCCCTTCGTGGCCAAGTACCTGCTGGACGTGCTGCCCGAGACTGTGAAGCAGATCTCCGTGCTGGACCGTACCAAGGAGCCCGGCTCCATCG
>HF972650.1:93354-109414 GCA_000432995.1 Clostridium sp. CAG:1013 | reverse complement strand
TTCCTGGTGGCACACCACCACATCGGAAACGAAATGCTGCATCTCGTTGGAAAACAGTCCCGCAGGGCGTACATGGAATCCCTCTCTGTTTTTCAGCGTCACTTTTTTCGTAACCACATGGATCTCTCCTTCCCTGTTTTCAAAGGCGACAGGAACCTCCGTCCCAAACCTAGCACTTCTGGGTCATTCCTGAGGAGCCGTTTCCTTTTCCGGAGTAACGTAAACGGTCTTATAGTTGACGTAAATCACCATGCCCGGCTTGGCACCCTGAGGCTTGCTCACGTTGCGGATCTGGGTGTAATCCACCGGCACCTGAGCAGAATCCTTGGCCCTGCTGTGAAGAGCCGCCAGCTGGGCCGCCTCCTCCATGGCCGTCTCCGTGGGAGTCCTACCCTCGGTGACCAGCACGGTATGGGATCCGGGAATATTCTTGGTGTGGAACCAAATGTCATTGTTGTTGGCGGTCTTTAATGTGAGCTTGTCGTTCTGGCGATTGTTCCTTCCCACCAAAATGGTAAACCCGTCGGAAGAAGTAAACTTCATAGGGGCACTTACCGCGGCGGGCTTTTCCTTCTTGCTGCGCAGCTTCCGCAGATAGCCCTGCTCCTGAAGCTCCGCCCGGATCTCCGAAAGATCCCGCTCCGTTTCAGCGCGGGCCAGGGCGTCCAGCACGCTTTCCAGGTAGACAAGTTCCTTCCCTGCCAGATCGATCTGCTCGGTGAGCTTCTCCTCGGCGGTCTTGGCCTTCCGGTACTCCTTGTAGTACTTCTGGGCGTTCTGAGAGGGATTCAAAGCTGGGTCCAGCTTGATATGGACCAAGGGCTGGTCCTCCTCATAGAAGTTGGGCAGATCCACCGAAGCCGCTCCCTTGGGGATGGCGTACATGCTGGCGCTGATCAAGTCTCCTGCCACTCGGAAGGTATCCCGGTTGGCGCACTGCTCCAACTCGCCCCGCTGGGCGTTGATCTTCCGGGAAAGCCGCTCGGAATGGGTGGACAGCAACCGCAGCAAGTCCTGTTCCCGAACCCGCATCCGCTCCTGCTTGTCCCGCTCCCGGTAAAATTCGTCCAGAAGCACGGAAAAGCTCTCCGCTTCCTTCACCACAGCGGCAGTGCCATACTGGTGGATCTCCATAAAGGAGAAATCCATGGGCTTCTTTTGAGCGTTCACCGCCATAAAGGGCTTGCCGGAGACCTGCTCCACCGTGTCCCTCATCTGCTGGTAGAAGAATCCCGCCCGGAAATACTGCTCCTCGTCCATGGTCTTGACAGTAAGCTCTCTGCCCCGGCCCACCTGATGGGCCAACTCCCGACAGACAATGGGAGACACGCCCTGGAGCACCGCCAAATAGCCCTTAGAGAGCTCCATATCCTTGGGGAGAGATTTCATTGCTTCCACCACCTGCTGCTGAGAGGCAGTCAGAGGGCAAAGTTTGTTCTGGGGCGGGGGCAGCTGGTACGTGAGCCCCGGAAGAACCAGGCGCTGAGAGGACATTTCCGCGTCTACTCGCTTCAAGGCGTCGATGATCTTCCCGTTCTCGTCGGACAGGATGATATTGCTGTACCGGCCCATGATCTCCATGGTCAGGGTCAGAGTGACGTGGTCGCCCAGTTCGTTGATGGCGTCAAAGTCAAAGTGGAGCAAACGCTCTAGCTCCGGCTGGCGAATGGCGATGACCTTCGCACCTTGGAGCTTTTTCCGCAGCAGCATGCACAGCATGGGCGGCTGCTTGGGATTTTCCAGGGGGATGGCGGTGAAGTGAACTCTGGCGGAGTTTGCCCGGGCCGAAAACAGCACCCTATAGGCGCTCTCCCGGGTGCGGAACGCCACCACCAATTCCTCCCGGTTGGGCTGGTGGATCTTGTCCACTCTGGCCCCAAGGAGCTTCTCTTCCAGCTCCTTTTTGATGTGTCGCAGAAACGCGCCGTCCAATGCCATAGATATGTAAGTCCTTTCTGGTAATATGCTTTCTTATTCAGTCAAGGGAAAATGTCACACAGCTTTCATAGGAGCCGCTTCTATCTGGGAGAGAAGAAATGCTGTGTCCGGCACCCGCTTACGCAGGTAGGACGCCAAGAATTCCCCAAACACTTTCTCCGTATGATAATGCCCCGCTGCTACGCAGGTCAGCCGAGAATAGGCGGCTTCCAATTCCTCGTGGTGCTTCATTTCCCCAGTGAGATAGGCGTCCGCTCCCCGGCAGGCTGCCTGGTGGACATACTCCCCGCCAGCGCCGCTACAGAAGAACACCTTTTTCACTTCTCCATCTCCGGGAACCATCTTCACCGAAGGCGCGGAAAGTTTTTCCTTAACCAGGGCGGCGAAAGCTTCCGGCTCCAGAGGCTCCTCCAGTTCTCCGGAAAAGAGGACACAGTCCTCGCCGAACACATCTTCCCGGCGCAGGTTTTTCAAGCCCAGCTTGCTGCCCAGAGCCACATTCACCCCACACACGGGAGACAGGTCCAGATTGGTGTGGCAGCACAGAGCGGCAATGCCCTTGCTTGCCAGCTGATAGGCCACATCTTGGGGACCCAGGGCTTTCAAGGGATGGAAGATCACCGGGTGGTGAGAGATGATCAGGTTGGCGTTCATAGCCGCCGCTTCCGCCACCACATTGGGAGTGATGTCCAGGGCCAGCAGAGCGCGGGTCACCGACGTGTTGCCGTCCCCCACCAGCAGACCGGAATTGTCAAAACTGAGAGCAGTGGAAAAAGGCGCCACCGCGTCGATGATGTCATAAATATCTCGGATCCTTGCCATAAAGTTCTCCTTTTCGTTTCTGTAAAGTGTGGGACCGCACCCTTTCTTTACAGATACATCTCCTCCACCTCTCGGATCAGCCCATCCAACTGGGCAGCCCGGATGTCGTCCCCCGTATGGAGCGCTCCTTTCCGCTGGGAGGTGAGCTCTCGCAGAACCTTTCGGGCGTAAGCGTCCACATGAGGTGCTCCCGGCCGAAGCTTTCCCAAGTAGGGATACAGAGGACTTGTTTCCTCCCCAGCGCCGTCATACCGGACAGAAAAGGCGGAATACACCTTGGTCCCCTCCTCCACAGCTTCCTCCTGAAGAACTGTGAAACCCAGTTCCCGCAGGCCCAACCGCAGCTCCGGAACAGAACTCATGGGCTGAAGGATTAGCTGCTTCTCTTTGTCCCGCAGCCAAGTGGTCTCCCCTACGATGCGCAGGATCAGCTCGCCGCCCATGCCGGCGATAACCACATCTTCCGCCTCCTCTGGGGAAACCTCTCGCAGCCCGTCGGAAAGCCGAAAGGAAAGAGCCTCTCCCGCCTCGTACTTGGCCCCATCCCGCCGGGCGGCATCCAAGGGACCGGGATTGATATCGCAGGCCAGAGCTCGGGGAATCTTGCCTGTCTTTAAAAGCCAGATGGGCAGATACCCGTGATCGGTGCCCACATCACACAGCGCTTTTCCCTCTCGCACAAGGGAGGCGCACAGGGCCAGCCGCGGCCCCAACTGGAACAATGGTCTCATAAAAACGCTCCTGGAAAAGACGCTGCCGCCCGGCATTTTCTGTCGCGCGGCAGTGATCTTAGAAAATCTTACTTGTCCTTCAAGTGCTCGTTGAGCTTGGCCACCAGCTCGTCCACGTCTACGCCGTGAACCATGCAGGCCTGCTCAATGGTCTCCCCCCGCGCGGAAGGGCAGCCCAAACAGTGCATCCCCATCTCCAGGAAGAAAGGAGCGGTGGTGCGGTCCAGATCCAGGATCTCGCCGATGATGGTATCTTTGGTAATGGAAGCCATGGGTACATTCCTCCGTTTTTATTTTAAAGATGATATCTTTATTATAATACCCTTTGTCCTTGTCTGCAATACAAAAAACAAAAAAGAGGGCTCTGGAACAGCCCTCAAAGGCCATCCCATCTCTGCTTGAAGGGGCCGCCGCAGTTTCGCGACAGCCCCTTCTAACGCTTGAAATTCCTATTTTGATTACTGCTCTTCCTTCATCCGAGCGAAGCACTCGCTGCAATAAACAGGACGGTCCTCTCGGGGCTGGAAGGGCACCCGAGCCTCCTTGCCGCAAGCGGCGCAAACAGCGGTGAACATCTCCCGCTGAGGCTGGCCTCCGTTCTTCCGGGCCTGACGGCATTCACGGCAGCGCTGAGGCTCATTGGTGAAGCCCTTTTCGGCGTAAAATTCCTGCTCACCGGCCGTAAACACAAATTCCTTGCCGCATTCTTTGCAGACGAGTTTCTTGTCTTCGTACATCTTTCTTACCTCGCTTTTGTGTTCATGTTACTTGTCCTGGACGGAGTTGCACCGTGCCGGTGGGAAACCCAACGCTGCGCAGCAGGACATATTTTTATAACTGTTTCAATTTGGCCTTCACCCGGTGAAGGGCATTGTCGTAAGTCCGCAGAGGCATCCCCGCCAACTGCGCCGCCTCTTTCCTGCCGTAACCGCAAAGATAAAAGGCCAACGCCCGACGTTCCAAAGAGGAAAGAGACACGTCCATCTTCTCATAAAAGGAACGGAATTCCTCCCGCAGTTCCACGAAAGATTCAGGTCCTGCCTCCACGGCAGCCTCCCCCGCGTCCTCCAAAGGCACGGACTCGTTGAGGGGACGGTTGGCGCTGCTCCCATGACGGCGCACGGCACTCACCATCCGGTTGTAGACGCAGGTCCCAGCGTAGGTGGAAAAAGCGGCCCCTTTCTCCGGCTTGTAAGAGATAGCCGCGGCGTACAGGCCCAGCAACCCCTCCTGCCAAAGGTCTTCTTTTTCCGGAGCGGCGGCACCCTCAAACAGCTTGGCTTTGGCCCGGATCAACCCCAGATACCGTGCGCTCAGTTCGGCGAAGGCCTCTCCATGGCCCTGCCGCACCAGAGCGGAAAGCTGGGCATCGCTGCGATCCTGAAACTCCATTCTGCACCTCTTGACCGATTTCTTGCACCTATCATATCCTAAAGCGCACAATTCGTCAAGATGCTGTTTCTGAGCCAGGGATAATAAGACGAAAATAAAACCCTGCGTTGTCTTTTGTTGGATTTTGTCGTATAATAGATCCAAACCAAAAGAGTTTTTTGGGAAGGATGGCAAAAATTATGGTGGCAAAAACATACAGCATGGGACTTTATGGAATGGAAGCGTTTCCCGTGGAGGTGGAAGCCGATCTTTCCCAGGGACTACCCACCTTTGACTTGGTGGGTCTTCCTGACGCGGCGGTAAAAGAATCCCGGGACCGGGTGCGGTCAGCGCTGAAAAATCGAGGATTCGACTTCCCCGTCAGCCGCATCACCATGAATCTTGCCCCTGCTGACAAGAAAAAGGAAGGCCCCATCTATGACCTTCCCTTATTCATCTCCCTGCTGAAAGCCTCCCAGCAGCTTGCCTGCCATACCGACGACGCCATCTTTCTGGGGGAGCTGTCCCTTTCTGGTGAGCTCCGGCCCATCCGCGGAGTCCTTCCCATGGCGGACAAAGCCAAGGAAGCAGGATTCCGGCGACTGTATGTGCCCGTGGAAAACGCCGCCGAGGGTGCTGTGATCCAGGGCCTTCAAGTGTACGGCATTCGGGATGTAGAACAGTTACTTAACCACCTTCAGGGAAAGCTGGATCTTGCCCCGGCCCAGCCCCGATACGGGGAGCCGGAGGAAGTGGAGTTTCTGGATTTCGCCGATGTAAAAGGCCAGCCGGAAGCCAAACGTGCTCTGGAGATCGCCGCCAGCGGCAGTCACAATGTACTCCTCATTGGACCTCCCGGTTCCGGCAAGAGTATGCTTGCTAAACGACTGCCCACCATCCTGCCTGAAATGACCTTTGAAGAGTCTCTAGAAACCACCAAGATTCACTCCATCCGAGGAAAACTCCCTGCCGGAATCTCCCTGATTCGGGAAAGGCCCTTTCGGTCGCCTCACCATACCATCTCCACTGCTGGTCTAGCAGGTGGCGGACCCACTCCCCAACCGGGAGAGATCTCTCTGGCCCACAACGGAGTGCTGTTTTTGGATGAACTCCCGGAATTTTCCCGTGCTTCCATGGAGGTGCTGCGCCAGCCCATGGAAGACGGCAAGGTGACCATCTCCCGAGTGGGCGGAACTACCTCTTACCCCTGCCGATTTATGCTGGTGGCAGCCATGAACCCCTGCCCCTGCGGCTACTTTGGTCATCCAACCCATCCCTGTCTGTGCCATCCTCATGCGGTGGAACGGTACCTGGGGAAGGTGTCCGGTCCCCTGCTGGATCGGATTGATCTCCACATTGAGGTGCCTGCCGTGCCTTTTGAGGAACTGTCCTCCACCCGGCCGGAAGAGACCTCGGCCCAAGTGCGAGAACGTGTTAACGCTGCCCGAAAACTTCAGCGGGAACGGTTCAAGGGGATGCCCTATTTCTGCAACGCGGACATTCCCGCTTCCCAGATGCAAGAGATGTGCCAGACCACAGAGGCGGCTTCAAAACTCTTGCAGCGAGCTTTTGAGAGCTTTGGTTTTTCCGCACGGACCTACGGCCGGGTGCTGAAAGTAGCCCGCACCATCGCTGATCTGGACGCCAGCGAGAAGATCGACACCGCCCATGTAGCGGAAGCTGTTCAATACCGGACGCTAGACCGAAAATACTGGCTGAACAAATAAAAGGAAAACGCCAAAAGCCGCCCGCTCCCTGCCCCGGGAACGGACGGCTTTTTTATGCTGTTAATTTTGAGTACTGTCGTATTTTTTGATGTTTTCAGGGAACTGATACCCGTAGTAATTGACGCCCCAATAGCCGCTGCTGTGATAGGCCTTGGCGTAATCGCCATAGAAGAAGATGTTGCACTCGGCAATGCGGCGGTACACCAGGCCAGCAACAATACTGCCGCCAGATCTGTTCCACTGAAGGAAGTTGTTGGCCAATACTGTGGAATCCGCCCAAGCCAGGTCGCAGGCTCGGTTCCCGGAAAGACAGATATAACCGGCGGACACCCATCCCACTTTGCCATCGGAAGTGGTCACGTGATACCACACCTCCTGCTTGGTGGCGGAACGATAGGCTTTATAGGTGTCGATGGTCACTGTGCTGCCGCTCTTCAAAGTAGTTACCGGAGAACTGGTAAGACTAGCGTCGGAGTACACCTGTGCCACACCGGTGTCCACATTCACAACATTAACGGTACCGGTAGCCTTGTTGGAAGAGGAGATCCCTGTGGGATCGGTGGCGTTGAGCATCACCTTGAAGGTGTCATAGCTGGTATTCAGGACGCCAGGCCCCAAATTGTACACAAAGCTCACCAACGCATCAAACTGAGCCTGACTCATCTTGATATTATTGCTCGCCCGGAAATTCTCCACCGCGCTGGCATATCCGGCGTTGTTGACCATGTTCACCAGCTGAGCGTAGGCCTCCGCTTCTGTCAAATTGTTGTAGAAGGCGTTGTTTTTCTGCACCACGTAGCCATAACCCACGGTGGGGTTGCCGGAAGCGATGGGGTCATCCTCAATCTCAGGAACCAACCCCTCAAAGTTTGCCAGCACCGAGATAATATTGCCGCTGGCCCGGCGCTGGTCATAAGTTGTGGTGGTGGGGCTCACATTGCTGGAGGTGACCATCACCGTGAACTCGTAGTAATCTGAGGACCAGGAGCCTCCGGATGTCTTGGAGTACGCACGGATGGTGTATTCTCCTGCAGCGTAAAAACTCACCTCTTTGGTGAACACCTTCACCGTATTGGTGGGCATGCCATAAGAAGAATTCTGACTTTCCGTAGTGTAAGTGGTGGTTTCAAAAGAGCCGTTTGCGGGGCCATCCACAATGGTGAATTTCACCCCAGCCCGGCTGGAATCGGTGATGCCGATCAAGTTGAACTTGACATCTTTCCCCACGATATTTTCATCGCCATAGGCAAACCGGACAGCTTGTGCCGAGGTGACAGTCACCTGACAAGTGGCTTTCGTGGTGCCTTCCCCATCCGCAAAAGTGATGGTCGCAGTGCCAGGCTTGGCGCCGTACACCATAGCGCCCTCACTGTTGCCGCCGTAGCTGACCGTATAGCCCACATAGGCAACGCTGGGATCACTGCTGGTCCAGGTCATAGCAGAAAGGTTGGACTTCACAGAGCCATCCAGGCGGACGCTCTGATACTGGGACAGCGTCAGGCTGGAAGCACTGAGGCTAGCGCCGCTGGCGATTCCGCCGCCTTCGCTGGAACCATCGTCCACTACCACATATTCACCGCTGACAAAGCCAGCCAGACCGCCATTGGTCTTTACCCCAAGCCAGCCGTTACTTTCCACGCTGGTGACTGTGACCTTTGTCCCTGTTGCCAGTGTGGTAATAGCATCGAATTCCGTGCCGGGACCCTCACGCAGCCGCAGGCTGGGTTCCGCAGTGACCCGCACCGTCTGCCCCACCTGGAAATCGGTGGAAGGAGGATCTACCCCCTCACCGCCATCATCCACAGGATCGGCAGCTTCAGCGATATGTTCAAAAGCCCAGTGGCTAGTGGGCACGTCCACAAACTCTTGCGTATTGCTGTCCGCGGCAAAACCATCGCCCGTACGATCCAATGCGTTGTTCATGATGGCTGTGACCTGGCAGCGAAGGATCTGATCATTAGGCCGGAAGGTTCCGTCCTCAAAACCGTTGATCCACCCTTGAGAGGAAGCATAATTGATATACTTTTCCGCCCAATGCCCGTTAACATCCGGGAAATTGGAACTGCCACTGCTGGTCATTTGGAAGCACTTAGAGACAGCTGTTACGAATTCCGCTCGGGTAACATAGTTGGAGGGCCGGAACGTTCCGTCCTCGTAACCACTGAGGACATCCAGTTCCACCAATGTGTTCACCGCTTTGGCGTACCACGCAGAAGAGCTCACGTCGCTAAAATGATTCTCCGTGACAGAAGGATAGGATGCCAGCAGATTATACAGCACTTGGGCCATCTCCGCTCGGGTCATGTTCCGGTCAGGATAGAACATGGCGCCTGGTTCACCCGACATATAAGCCTTGTGTCCTCCTACCACCAGCAGAGGATATGCCTCAAAGGTCTCCTGCTCAGTTTCCTCCAAAGTGCTCCCCTCCTCTGACGGGGCGGAACTCTCTGCAGAGTCTTGCGTTTCTTCGCTTTCCACCGCAGAGGAAGACTCCTCTACATCGCTGGAGACTTCACCTTCCGGGAGCTGGCTTTCCTCTTGGGAACTTTCCTCCTGGAGCTGAGAAGATTCCTCCTCCAACTGTGAAGAGCTCTCCTCTTGAGAGCTCTCTTCCACTGAAGAAGAGCTAAGCTCCGACGCCAACACTCCCGGCGCAGGCAAGATAAACAGCAGCGCCAAAAGCAGCGCCACCCATGTGATTATCGTTCTGTTTCCCGTTTTTTTCACGTTGACCTCCCTAAAATCACAAAGGCAGTTTCTGAAGTTTACAAAACATATGCCCCTTATTATAAAATAAAAATTACAAAATTGCAACTTTTTGCCGCAGTATTTCAAAATCTGCCAAATTTACCTGCGCTCTTTTCTCGAAAAAAGCGAAAAAAAGACCTTTGGTTTTGAACCAAAGGTCTTTTTTGATTGTAGATGATAAGTAGGCTGAATGAGAGATTACATCTTCTCCACGAGAGCCTTGGTATCCCGAGCGATAACCAATTCCTCGTTGGTGGGAATGACATACACTTCCATGGTGGAATCGGGAGTGGAGATCTTGCCTTCCTTGCCACGGACCATTTCCTCATTGAGGGCGGGATCCAGCTTCACGCCCAGGAAGGACAGGTACTCGCACACAGCAGCACGGTGAGAAGCCTGGTTCTCACCCACGCCAGCAGTGAACACAATGGCGTCGCAGCCGCCCAGGGCCACCAGATAGCCGCCGATGAACTTGGAGATCTGATACTCCAGGATATCCTGAGCCAGCTTCGCACGCTCGTTGCCCTCGTTGCGAGCCTTGGTCACGTCACGGTCGTCACTGGAAATACCGGAGATACCCAGCAGGCCGGACTTCTTGTTCAGAATCTGGTCCATCTCGGAGGGAGTCAGATGCTCCTTCTCCATGATAAAGGTGACCACGGAGGGATCCAGGGTGCCGGTACGGCTGCCCATCATGAAGCCATCCAGAGGAGTGAGGCCCATGCTGGTATCGATAACCTTGCCGCCGTCGATAGCGGTGATGGAGGAACCGTTGCCCAGATGGCAGGTGATCATCTTCATGTCCTTGATGTCACGGCCCATCAGCTCAGCACAGCGATGGCTCACATAACGGTGGGAAGTACCGTGGAAACCGTAGCGGCGCACAGCGTATTTTTCATAATATTCGTAGGGAACATTGAACATGTAGGCCTTGGGAGGCATGGTGGCGTGGAAAGAGGTGTCGAACACCACCACTTCGGGCACGTCCTTGCCGAACACTTCGCGGCAGGCGCGGATGCCCTGGCTGTGAGCCTTGTTGTGCAGAGGAGCCAGGGGGATCAGGCTCTCGATGTCCTCAATGACCTTTTCGTCCACCAGCACGGACTCGTGGAAAATAGCGCCGCCCTGCACGATACGGTGACCCACAGCGGAAACCTCATCCAGCTGCTTGATAACACCGTACTCCTCATCGATGAGGGCATTTTTCACCTGCATGAAAGCAGCGGCATGGTCCAACATGTTGACGTTTTTCTTCAGCTCCCGGCCATCTTCCGTCTTGTGAGTGAAGATGCCTCCGGGCATGCCAATGCGCTCGCAGTTGCCCTTGCAAAGCATCTGTTCGTTGTCCATGTCGATGAGCTGATACTTCAAAGAAGAGCTGCCCGCGTTGATGACGAGAATTTTCATGTTCCTGATCTTTCCTTTCCAGTTTTCCCTGGGCAGGCGCTAAAAAAGCCCTCCCAGAGGGTTGGTTTTTCACAGCCCCTTGTACTCCTCGGGCCGTTCGTGTAAAATGGTTTCACAAGTTGCAGTCCCATTTTAGACCATTTCCCGTGTAAATTCAAGGAGTTTCAAAGGAAAATGCAAGAGAAAATAAAGATTTCAGGCGTAATCTGCGAATTGAACCCTCTCCACAGCGGCCATGCCGCCCTATTTTCCCACGCCAAGACCATTTCCCAAGGATTGGTCTGCGTTCTATCTGGAAATTATGTCCAGCGGGGTGAACCCGCCATCCTGGACAAATGGGCCCGGACTAGACTGGCTCTTCTCAGTGGGGCCGATCTGGTACTGGAGCTTCCTCTGCCCTGGGCTTGCGCCGGCGCGGAAGGGTTTGCCCTAGGAGGGGTGGCTTTGCTGGACAGTTTAGGCTGTGTGGATACCCTGCTGTTTGGCAGCGAGGAGGAGGATCTCCGCTCCCTGAAAGCGCTGGCAAAAACGCTGGACTCCCCGGAGTTCTCACGGGAGCTTGAAAAAGAGACAGGTGGCGACACCTTTGCTCTTCGCCGGGAACGTGCTGTGGCAAGGTTGGTTGGGACGGAGACCGCCGCTCTTCTACGTAAGCCCAACGTGATCCTGGGAGTGGAATACCTGAAAGCAATGCTCCGGCTAGGAAGCTCTATGGACGCCGCTCTGTTCCCCCGGCTGGGAGCAGGCCACGACATTCCTGATGAAGAGGGGCCCATCCTATCCGCCAGCCACGCGCGAGACCTTCTGCGGCAGGGAGTGGATTTATCAGGCCGCCTGCCCGAGGATACCCTGCGGATTTGGCGGGAGCTTTCAGAAAAGGGGCTGTGCCCGGCGTCCCTTTCTCGGTTGGAGACTGGCGTGCTCTGCCGTCTGCGATCCATGGAACCGGAGGATTTCGCCCGGCTCCCCGACGTGAGCGAGGGGCTGGAAAACCGTCTTTACAAGGCGGCCCGACAGGCTGGAAGCCTGGAGGAGTTTTACACGCTGGTGAAATCCAAACGGTATTCCCACGCCCGCATCCGTAGACTAGCCATGGCGGCTTTTCTGGGCCTGACCCAGGATCTTCCCGCACTGCCGCCCTACCTTCGAGTGTTGGGCATGACTCCTTTGGGGGAAAGGATCCTCCGCCAGGCTAAGCCCTCCTTACCCATCGCTGTGCGCCCCGGGGACTTTCAACGCTTAGGCGGAGAAGCCCAGCAGCTCTTTACCCTGGAAGCTAAAGCCGACGATCTTTACGCTTTGGCGCTGCCCTCTCCTCCACCCTGCGGCAGGGATTACACGGAAAAACTGATAAAGATCTCAAGAGACACATAATGAAAGAAGCCCGGGAATACTCCCAGGCTTCTTTTTTATCTCATCGCAGATTCCGCAATCCTTTGGGGTAATGGTTTTTCAGCCGTCCTCCCGAGGCTTTGCCAAACCCGGTAGGTACTCCCCCGGCACACACAGCAGTGTAGCCCTTCCCATCGCAGTCGATCTCCTCTCCCCGGAGAAAAGCGGCCAGCGCCGGAGAGTCCCAGGACAGGTCCAGCACCTGGCGGCATTCCTCTTTCCGGGCACTTGGGAACACCCCGTGAGCGGGTTCCAGGCGGCGACCCTTCCGCTGGGCCAACTCCACGCCCGCCCGAAGAACACCCAAGCCGTTCAGCTCCGGCAAGCCCTCAGGCAGCAGGTACAGCCGCTCTCCAAACCGGGCAACATTTCCCGGGAAGGGGCACGTGAACAGCTCTTCAAAAAAGGCCCGGACCTCCCCCTCTTCTTTGCTGGGGAGGAAACCTGAAAAGACCCCGGCCCGACAGGAATTCTCCCCCGTCCGGCGGAACTTTGCCACAAAGTGGCCTTCTCCCCCGTCCATGGGGTAGATTCGTCGCACAGGCAGGCCATTCACACCCGGTCGTCCAAAGGGCAAGTCCAGGGGAACCAGCTCAAACTCCGGGTGGGCGGAGAGGAACCATTCCACGTTGTCCTCGTTTTCTTCCCGGGAAAAAGTGCAGGTGGAATACACCAGCACACCCTCTTCTTTCACCGCCAGGGCGGCGGAATCCAGGATAGCCCGCTGGCGCTGAGCACAGGCAGGAACGCTTTCCGGAGTCCACTGAGCGATGGCTTCCGGATCGCGGCGGAACATACCTTCCCCGGAACAGGGGGCGTCTACCAATACCCGATCAAAAAAGCCTTGCAGCCCTTCGCACAGCCGCTGAGGATGGCAAGAGGACACCACTCCGTTTTTCACACCCATGCGCTCCACGTTGGAAAGCAGGATCTGAGCACGGCTTTTCACGATCTCATTGGACCAGAGCAGCCCCTCTCCCTGGAGCAGTCCGGCGATCTGAGTAGACTTCCCCCCGGGAGCAGCGCACAAGTCCAGGACCCTCTCCCCGGGCTGTGGATCTAAGGCGGTTACGGCCGAACAAGCGGAAGGCTCCTGGACGTAAAACAGCCCGGCGTGGTGGGCTGGAAGATACCCCAGTTTCTCCTCACCACGATCCATGTAAAAGCTCAAAGGTGAAAACGGCGTAGGTTCCAGGGGAAAAGGCAGGCTCTCCCGAAGCAGTTCTTCCCCACACTTTAAGGGATTGCGGCGCAGTCCTTGGCGAAAAGGTTTTTCACAACTTTGGAGAAAAGCGGGGAAATCTTCCCCCAAAAGCTCCTTCATGGCGTTTTGAAATGGGACAGGCAATTCCATAAAAAGCCTCCTTTTCCAAAATAATCCCTGGGATAATCCTCTCTGCCCCGGTCACACTAAGAGCGGAAAGGGGCGAGAACAACATGAGCAATAAACAGAAAAATAAGTCCTTTGAAAACCGGCAGGAACACAGCCGGCAGAACCTGAATCAGACCCAGAACAACCGGCAGGAGATCCCGGAGTACGGCTCTAAGAGTCAGAACCAGAAACCCGAGATGAAGAAAGACTGCCACGGCGGCCATTGCTAAAAGCCGCCCAAGCGAGGGACCGGTAAGTTGTCTTACCGGTCCCTCGTTGCGTTATTTGCTCTCTTTTTTCTTTCCCCAACCCATGTCCTTCAGCAAGTCTTTCACGGATTTGTCGTCGGGATGCATGGGGCGGAAACCTTCTCCTGTGATCTGCCCTGCCTCTCCCACAATCACGAAAGCGTGTTTGTCCTCTTCCCGAATGATGGTCTGGAGCTGGTGGAGCTCATACCGCCGCACCACACAAAGCATGGTCTCGCCAGGCTCCTGGGTGTAACCACCCTTGGAGTCAAGATAGGTGACTGTCCGCTCCATTTCCTGGATGACACGATCCCCCATCTGCCGAACATTGGGCGACATGACAAAGAACATCTTCCCCGTACCGATATCCGTGCCGTAGAGGATAGCGTCAATGATCTTCGTGGAAATCACGATGACGATGCAGGCGTACATAGCGTTTTCCACACTGCCGAACACAAAGCCGGAAGCAACAACGATCAGGCCATCCACCGCAAGCATCAACTTGCCCATGGACAGGTGGGGTAACCGTCGGGCAAGAAGCCGGGCAACCAGATCTGTACCGCCGGTAGTGGCCCCTCGGACAAACACCAAAGAAAGCCCTACACCCTCACAAACGCCGGCGAATAAAGACACCAGAATATGGTCTCCCTGATAGGCCGGAACAAAATGAGAAAACAGGTCGATCAACAGAGAAGACATAAAAATGGCCAGCATGGTCTTTGTCACCAGCTTATAGCCGATATCCACGATGGCCCACAGCACAATGGGCACATTGATGAGAAAGGCAACCAAACCAATGGGGGTGGAAAACAGGTAGTGGAGCATGGTAGCCACGCCGGTGACGCCTCCCGCCGCGATGTTATTGGGAGCGGTAAAGGCGTTGACCCCTACCGCGTACACCGCCGATCCCAGCGCGATAAACAATAGATCAAGACCTATGGTTTTCAGCTTTCCCGTTTTCATGGCGCCATCCTCCTCTATTTCTCTCAATGATGTGTGTTCCAGCTTTCCAGGATCCGTCCAAAAAGCTCCCGAAGCCTGGCTGTTTCTCCTCCTAAATACAAATATCCAAACAGAGCTTCCAGTGCGGTGGCACTGTGGTAATCCGCCACTGAGGCGTTCTTGGGGGTGTGCCCTACGTGAGCATTGCGTCCCCGCAGAGCCACTTCCTGCTCCTCCTGGGAAAGAAGGGGCCACAGCTCCGAAAGGGCTTGAGCCTGGGCCTGGCACCGCACCAGTTCAACTTTGCGGCTGTTCAGTTTCTTCACCGGACAGTTGCCCAGGGATACCAGATATTCCCGGACAAGCAGCTCATAGACCCCATCCCCCACAAAGGCCAAAGTCAAGGGACTGAGCATTTTCGGTGAGGAACCCTCTTGTAACAGCGTTTCCAAAAGCACCGCTCCTTACTCTACAAAGTCGAATTCCAGATCGTACAGGTCCACGGTGTCGCCTTCCTGGCAGCCCGCTTCCCGCAGAGCGTCGATGACACCGGTCTCGATGAGCACCCGCTGGAAATACTGCAAAGACTCGTAATCGTCGAAGTTGATGGAATTCATGATCTTCAGCAGCCAAGGCGCCTTGACGAAATACACACCGCCCTGGTCGGTGATCTCCACTTGACCTCGCTTCAATTCCTCGATAGGCTGGAGCGCCGGTGCTTCCGCCTCGTACCGAAGGATGGGGGGCAGCTTGGTGAGCTGTTCCAGCACCTTGTTCAGCAGCGGGTCCACTCCTTCCCGAATGGGCGCCATAATGGGGAAAAACTCGTATCCCTGGTCTGTGACAAACTTCTCGAAGTCTGCCACCTGCTCATCGGTAGCCAGGTCGCACTTGTTCCCCGCTACCAGCATAGGACGCTGAGCAAGTTCCGGATTAAACCGCCGCAGCTCCTCATTGATGACCCGGAAGTCCTCCTTGGGATCTCTCCCCTCGCTGCCGGAAACGTCCACCACATGGACCAACAACCGGCACCGCTCCACGTGACGGAGGAACTGGTGTCCCAGTCCCACGCCTTCCCAGGCGCCCTCGATCAGACCGGGGATATCCGCCATGACAAAGGATTTTCCCTGAGGCATGGTAACAACGCCCAGCACAGGGGTAAGGGTGGTGAAATGGTAGTTGGCGATGTTGGGCTTTGCCTGGCTCACCACAGAGATGAGGGTGGATTTTCCCACATTGGGGAAGCCCACCAGGCCCACGTCTGCCAAGAGCTTCAGCTCCAGCTGGACCTCCATCTCCTCACCGGGAGTGCCGGGCTTGGAGAATCGGGGTACCTGCCGGGTGGGAGTGGCGAAATGGGCG
>HF972650.1:83551-93315 GCA_000432995.1 Clostridium sp. CAG:1013 | reverse complement strand
CCGCCCTTGGCAATAACCTGAGGTTCGTCGCCAGACATGTCCGCCAGCAGGCGGCCAGTCTCGGCGTCTTTGATGAGGGTGCCCCGGGGAACGGAAATCACCAGGTCGGGAGCGCTTTTGCCAAAGCAGCGATTGCCCCGGCCATTCTCGCCCCGCTGGGCCACATATTTCCGCTTGTAACGGAAGTCCGCCAAAGTGGACAGGTTGTCGTCCACCTGGAACACGATGCTGCCGCCCCGGCCGCCGTCGCCGCCGTCAGGGCCGCCTGCCGCCACATACTTTTCCCGGTGGAAGGACACGGCTCCGTCGCCGCCGTCCCCGGCCTTAATTTTGATTTTCGCGGTATCGATGAACATGCGCTCGCCCCTTTCCTCTTTCAACAAAAAGGCTTCTTCAGGCATTGCCGGAAGAAGCCTCTGAGCTTTATCGCGTGATACTTACTCGGCGTAAACGCTGACCTTCTTGCGGTCGGCGCCCATGCGCTCGAACTTCACCTTGCCGTCCACCAGGGCGAACAGGGTGTCGTCGGAACCACGGCCCACGTTGGTGCCGGGATGGATCTTGGTGCCCCGCTGCTTGACCAGGATGTTGCCGGCCAGCACGAACTGCCCGTCGGCGCGCTTTACGCCCAGACGCTTAGATTCGGAATCGCGGCCGTTCTTGGTGGAGCCCATACCTTTTTTATGAGCAAAAAGCTGGATGTTCAGTTTCAGCATGACGATCGTCTTCCTTTCGTTAAAATGTGGATTCATATTTCCATATAGCCCACCCGCAGACCATCGGGATATTGTTCCTCAAGGCTTGTCAGGTGGAGTTTGAGCCCTGCCAGCAGATCCCGGCAAATAGGCTCGTCTTTGGGCTCGATCCGGAAAAACATTTCCCCTTCTCCCGCTCGGAGAGACAAGGGCGAAACGTGGCAGATCTCCGTCAAGGTGTTCACGGTAAGGTACGCTGCGGAGGAGACAGCCGCACAGACAATGTCCGTGCCCGCTTCCCCATATCCCGCGTGGCCTTCCATAAGGAACCCTTGCAGGGTGCCGTCCGGAGGAGTCAAAAACTGGATACGGATCATCTTACGCCTTGACGGCCTCGATCTGCACCTTGGTGTAGGGCTGACGATGGCCCATCTTGCGCTTGGAATTCTTCTTGGGCTTGTAGGTGAACACGGTGATCTTCTTGGCCTTGCCGGTCTTGACCACCTTGCCGGTGACAGTGGCGCCTTCCACATAGGGAGTGCCAATCTTGGTGCCCTCTTCGCCGAACACGGCAACAACGGGGAATTCCACGGTGTCGTTGTCCTGGACGTTCAGCTTCTCCACATAGATGACGTCGCCGTACTGCACTTTGTACTGCTTACCGCCGGTCTCAATGACTGCAAACATGCTTTTTCCTGCCTTTTCAATAGTCTCGCTACGATGGGCGGAGCCTTGGCTCGCTTTCGCGAAAGGGCATAGCTCTCCCGCAGCCCACAATATGCGGCTTATAAAGTTTATCACAACGGGCCTGGGAAGTCAAGGGAAAAAATCAGGATTTCGTCTCTTTTCGGGAGGTGAGCAGCAAGCGCACCTCTTCCCCGTCTTTGCCCTTCACAGCGTGGATGACCTCCTGCCGCCGCAGCAAGGCCAGCGCCAAAGAAAGTGCCACATTGCACAGGGTCACCACCGCCAGAAGGATCTTTCCTCCCTGACCCCGGCTCCCCCGTTTCCGGACATACCCTTTTCCTACACCGGAACAGCCCTGGCTGCCGGCCGGAATATTCCACGGTTTTTTCATGGCTGCCTCCTTTTATCCCCAGAGCTGTCCGGGGCGGACTTCCTTCTTCTTTTCCGGGAACTGACGGTCAAACTCCTCTACATCCTCCGGCGAGGTCTCATAGCAAGCCGGGTCCCGGTAGGTCCCGGGAGCGGGCGGCAGCCGGGAGGGGTCCAGCACCTTGATCTGAAACACAGGAAACTCCTCTTCTCTTGCCACCATAGCGTGGTGGATCCCATACTTCCCAGCAGGTTCAAAACCAAAGCGGCTGTAATAAGCCGGGTTCCCGGTGATGACCACTGCGGGCCATCCCAGCTCCTTTGCCCGGTCCAAAGTGAACCGGATCAGCGCGGAACCATAGCCTTTGCCCTGGTATTCTGGCAGTACACCCACAGGCCCGAAAAGCAGAAGCTCCTGGGCTTCCCCCTGGTCAGGCCGGTAAGTTCCTTTGGCGTAGGCGATCTGAGCCACAACACGGCCGTCCTCCTCCACCACATAATCAAGCTCCGGCACGAAACAGGGATCTTCCCGCAGCTGGTGCATCAGATAATGCTCCACACAGCCAGGCTGGTACACATTCCAAAAAGCCTCCCGGATCAGGTTTTCCACCTCTCTGTAATCCTGGGGTTGTTCCAAACGGATCTTCATACAAGCGTTTCCTCCTGTTCTCAAAGCTCCGCTTCCATCCCCCGGAGGATCCACTGGTGGGCGATTTCCGCCGCCTGCTCCGGAGTGCGGTTGGTGGTATCCAGAAGCTCTATGGCCGGGGTGGTCTTGGGCCCGTTCTCCCGCAGCCACCGGTTGAAATCCAGGGAGGATTTGATCCAAGCCGGGTCCGTTACTTTGCGGCCCTGGGTCATCCGGTGGAGCAGAACTTCCTCTTCACAGGTGACCGCCAAATAGTGGAGATTGGAGAAATACCGGCGTTCCGGACGGTTCTCAAACTGCTGGGGGATGCAGCATCCGCAAAGCACCACCGGTTTGCCGCACTGGGCCACGTTGGCGCACATGCGCATCCATAGGCTGCGATAGGCGGCGTAGTCGTCCTCCGGGGTGTTGTACCGCTCCTCCCAGAGGATGTCGCTTTCCAACACCAAATACTGCTCCTCTTTCTGGAACAGCAGCTCGCACATGGTGGACTTTCCCACGCAGGATGCACCCGTCACCAGGAATAAAGGCAGTTTCCTAGTCGGTTCCATACAGTATTCTTCCTTTTATTATTTTTTATACTCCTGCTCGCAGTACTGGCAGCGATACCGGTGGGCTTCCTCATCACACAGGACAAAGATTTGATCCACGTTCTCCACGGAGGTGATGCACCGAGGATTCTTACAGGAGACAATATTCACCAGCTTCTTGGGCAGGGAGGGCTTTTTCTTCCCCGCCAGCTTGCCGTTTTCAATGGTGCACACGGTGGCGTTGTCATCGATGAAGCCCAGCAAGTCTAGGTCGATGTTCATCACGCCTTCGATCTTAATGATATCCTTGCGGCCATACTTGCTGGAGCGGGCATTCTTGATGATAGCCACACAGGTGTCCAGCTTGTCCAGTTCCAAAAGTTCGTAGACACGCATACCACGTCCCGCGGTGATGTGGTCAATAACAATGCCGTTTTCAATGCTGTCAATATTCAACATGGTTTACCCCTCCTTACATTTCATCCAGCACCCCGGGGGCCAGGCCCAGCAGGGTGAGGATCAGCGCCATGCGGACGAACACACCGCCCCGAGCCTGCTCAAAGTACATGGCTCTGGGATCTTCGTCCACTTCGGGGGCGATCTCGTTGACTCTGGGCAGGGGATGGAGCACTGCCATATCCTTTTTGCCCAGGTCCAGCTTCTCCTTGGTCAGCACGTAGGAATCCTTCAAGCGGACGTAATCTTCCTCATTGAAGAACCGCTCACGCTGCACACGAGTCATGTAGAGGATATCCAGCTCCGGCATGACCTCTTCCATGTCCCGCACCTCTCTCCAGGGATGACCGGAGGGCTCGATAACTTCCTTTAAAATATAGCTGGGCAGACGCAGCTCTTCCGGGGAGATGAGGATGAACTTCACGTCCTCATACCGCACCAGGGATTTGATAAGGGAGTGGACAGTACGGCCGAATTTCAGGTCGCCGCACAGGCCGATGGTCACACCACTGATGGAGCCACGCTTCCGGCGGATGGTGAGCATATCCGTCAGAGTCTGGGTGGGATGCTGATGGCCGCCGTCACCTGCGTTGATGACGGGGATTTTGGAGTAGCGAGCTGCCACATAGGGAGCGCCTTCCTTGAAATGACGCATGGCAGCGATGTCCGCGTAACCGGAGATCATACGGATGGTGTCCGCCACGCTTTCGCCCTTGGAAGCGGAGCTGCTCCCAGCTGAGGAGAATCCCAGAACTTTGCCGCCCAAACGCATCATGGCGGACTCAAAGCTCAAACGGGTGCGGGTGCTGGGTTCATAGAACAAGGTGGCCAGAATTTTTCCGTCGCAGGCATGGGCGTAAGCCGCCGGGTCCGCGATGATCCCCTCCGCCAGGGTAAGCAAACGGTCTGTTTCCTCCCGGGTCAAATCCAACGGGTCGATCAGATGTCTCATAGATGTCCCTTCCTTTCCCACGGTTCTTTTTCACAAATACTGTTTCCATAAAATAAGCCGCCGCGAACTCATGCCGCGGCGGCCTGACAGAAAGCAGGGCAGCCCCAGCGCTTTCCTGTTTATTCCTCTTCTTCCTCTTCGGGAGCGTCCCAGTTGTGCCAGACGTTCTGCACGTCGTCGTTGTCCTCCAAGAGGTCCAGCATCTTCTGCATCTTGACGATGACTTCCTCGTCATCGATCTTGGTGTAGGTATCGGGCACCATCTCCACCTCGGCGGAAACGAACTCGTAACCCTTCTTCTCCAGATCTTCCCGAACACCGCTGAAATCAGAGGGCTCCGTGGAGATCTCGAACACGTCCTCGTCAGCGGCAAAATCGGAAGCGCCTGCCTCCAAAGCGTCGCTCATAACCGTATCCTCGTCCAGGCCTTCCTTCTCGATAACGATAACGCCCTTCTTGTTGAACATGAAGGAAACGCAACCAGTGGTGCCCAGATTGCCGCCAAACTTATCAAAAGCGTGACGCACATCGGCAGCGGTACGATTCCGGTTGTCGGTGAGGGCCTCCACGATCACCGCCACGCCGTTGGGACCGTAGCCTTCGTAGGTGACGTTCTCGTAGTTGTCGTTGCTGCCGTCGCCGGCGGCCTTCTTGATGATTCGCTCAATGTTGTCGTTGGGCACGTTAGCAGCCTTTGCCTTGGCGATGCAGTCCCGCAGACGGGAATTTGCTGCCGGGTCAGCGCTGCCGCCCTCTTTTACCGCCACGGTCAGCTCACGGCCGATCTTGGTGAAGATCTTAGCTTTGGCGCCGTCGGCCTTTTCCTTTTTCCGCTTAATGTTGTTCCATTTAGAATGTCCTGACATGATTCAACCGCCTTATCCACTCTAGTGTATTCTTCGAGATATCATATCACATTTCTTTCAGGATTTCAAGAGCGATTGCCCGGGCATGAGCCTGAGCATCTCCTTTGTGTTCTTCCCCCAGATCAGTGGCGTCCCACAGAGCGCATCCGGCCAGGGTGGTATTCATCACACTGAAGGCACGCTCCAGCTGATGGGTGCACACCTCCACCCCGAAACTGTCCTGGGAACCCATGGTCAGCAGCAACACCGCTTTCCGATGTTTCTTAATGGGTGGTTTAATTCCCAGGGAAAACCTGGCCTCAAAATACCGCTGGGTCCGGTCCAACCAGGCCTTCACCGGAGCGGGATAGGAAAAGTTGTACACAGGAGACGCCACCACCAGCAGGTCACATTGGCGCAGAGCCTTGTCCACATCGTCTAAGTCGTCAAAGGAGCACCGCTCCTCCTGGGCGCAGACCCGGCAGCCGGTACAGGCATGAGTCGCTTTCTCGTACAGGTTCACTTCCTGGATCTCCCAGCTTTTGTTCTCCTGGAAACACTCCATGAAGCAGTCCAACAGCCTGCGAGTGTAACCGTGGCCGTGAGGAGATCCAAACAGCACCAATACTTTTTTCTTTGACGAAAACAGGGACATGGTTTTTACGCTCCTTTCCCGAATGAGGCGTCTCGGCCTATTAGCCGAACACGCCCAAATGTTCCAGCAGGATCTTCAAGCCCATGAGGATAAGAATGGCGCCGCCTACCAGCTCCGCCTTGCTCTTGTACTTGGAACCGAACAGGCTGCCCACTTTCACGCCGATCATGGACAACACAAAGGTGATGGCCCCGATAAAGGACACCGCGGCCCAGATGTTCACACTGAGGAAAGCGAAACTCACGCCCACCGCCAAAGCGTCGATACTGGTAGCCACTGCCATGGGGAACATGGCTTTGATCGACAGAGAGGCGTCAGCACATTCCTCTTCTCCGGAAAGTGCTTCCCGGATCATGTTGCCGCCGATGACCGCCAGCAAGCCAAAGGCGATCCAATGGTCGATAAAGGTGATCTGGTCCCGGAACTGGACACCCACGAAATAGCCGATCAGGGGCATCAGCGCCTGGAATCCGCCGAACCACAGACCCACCAGGGCCATCTGCCGGACATTCACCTTCCGCAGGGCCAACCCTTTACATACCGAGACGGCAAAAGCGTCCATGGAAAGGCCCACCGCGATCAAAAACAATTCCACCAAACCCATCTTTTTTTACCTCCAAGTTGTTTTCGGCGTTTTCCGCGCATGAAAAAAGACTCGCGGAAAACACCCAATTCTATGAATGAACGGGCGTTTTCCATGAGTCTCGTTTTTTCAGACAATACCAGATCTTTCGACCATTGTGTTGACATTGCCGCGGCAAGCCGCAAACTACTCCCCCATGGGATCCTTCCCGGCCCTGGTACAGGCCGAAAGGCTATTTATCGTTTCCTGATTATAGCCTATGGCTTTGGGGTAAGTCAAGGCAAACTTCAAGGAACTGCTCTTAAGCCGCGGTCACAGCTTCCAGATGTCCCGGTTA
Organism: Clostridium sp. CAG:1013; assembly: GCA_000432995.1. Lineage (GTDB taxonomy): Bacteria > Bacillota > Clostridia > Oscillospirales > Acutalibacteraceae > Acutalibacter. The sequence goes on along the minus strand of HF972650.1, from coordinate 86,557 downwards.
TATTCGGCCACAGAACGGTCGGAGGAGAAATATCCCGCCTTGGCAATGTTCACCAGCATCTTCTTGGCCCAGGCCAAGCGGTCCTCGAACTCTTCCAAGGCCTGCTCCTTTACCTGGATATACTTCTTCACGTCCAGCAGCGCCATGAACCAGTCTTTCCGGGTCATGTCTTTGTAGAGCCGCGCCAGGTTCTCCGGGTCGCCCAGACGCATCATCTGCGGGCTGATGATGAAGTCCACCAGGTCGGTGATTTCTTCATCCTTCCCGTAGAAATTCCAGGGATGGTAGGCGCTCTCAGCGTACAGGTCCATCACCGTCTCGCTGGACTTGCCGAAGATATAGATGTTCTCCTTCCCCACCAGATCGTGGATCTCCACGTTGGCGCCGTCCATGGTGCCTAGAGTCACAGCGCCGTTGAGCATAAACTTCATGTTACCGGTGCCGCTGGCTTCCTTAGAAGCAAGGGAGATCTGCTCGGAGACGTCGCAGGCAGGAATGAGCCGCTGAGCCCAGGTGATGTTGTAGTTCTCCACCATCACCACTTTCAGCCAGGGGCTCACCTCCGGGTCGTAATCAATGATGTCCTGAAGGCAAAGAATTAGGTGGATGATATCCTTGGCGATGATATAAGCCGGGGCCGCCTTGGCGCCAAACAGCAGGGTGATAGGACGCTTAGGCTTGTGTCCCGCCTTGATCTGCTTGTATTTCCAGATGATGTAAAGGGCGTTCATCTGCTGGCGCTTGTACTCGTGGAGCCGCTTGATCTGAATGTCGTACACGGAGTTCTCGTCGATCTCTACACCGGACTCCTCTTTCAGGTAGTCCGCCAGGGCCTTCTTATTCTCCTGCTTGATCTCCAGCAGCCGCTTGAGAGTGGGTTCGTCGTCCTGGAACTGGAGCAGCTTCTCCAGTTCATTGGCGTCTTTTTTCCAGCCAGGACCGATCTTCTCGGTGATGAACTGAGCCAGGGCCGGGTCGCAGTGCATGAGCCACCGACGGAAGGTGATGCCGTTTGTCTTGTTGTTGAACTTCTCCGGGTACAGGTCGGCAAAGGCTTTCAACTCGGAGGTCTCCAAAATCTCCGTGTGGAGAGAGGCCACGCCGTTAACGGAGAAGCCGTAGTGGATATCCATATGAGCCATATGGACCAGGTCGTTCTTGTCGATGATGGCCAGATTTTCATCCTGATATTTTGCTTTCACCCGCTTATCCAGTTCTCGGATGATGGGCACCAGCTGGGGCACCGCTTCTTCCAGGTAATCCAAAGGCCACTTTTCCAGGGCTTCCGCCAGAATGGTGTGGTTGGTATAAGCGCAGGTTATGGTCACTGCATCGATGGCCTCGTCCATGGACAGACCCTTGGCGGTGAGCAGACGGATCAGCTCGGGAATCACCATGGAGGGATGAGTGTCGTTGATCTGGATCACCGCGTACTTGGGCAGATCCTTGAGGGAACGGCCCTTCTCCTCCAGCTCCTTGAGAATCAGTTGGGCCGCGGAGCTGACCATGAAATACTGCTGGTACACCCGCAGAAGCCGCCCCGCCCGGTCGCTATCGTCGGGATAGAGGAACAGAGTCAGGTTGTGGGCGATGTCCGTTTTGTCGAAGTCGATGCCCTGTTTTACCAGGTTCTCGTCCACGGTCTCCAGGTCGAACAGGTGCAGACGGTTAACGCCGCTCTCGTAACCGGAAACATACAGGTCATACAGCACAGAAGTAACCTCCCCCTGAGGGAAAGGAACCTTGAAAGTGACTCCAGTCTTTTTCAGCCAGCTCTTGGGAGAGAGCCACACGTCGGGGCGCTCCTGCTGCTTGTGATCCTGGAAGTACTGGTGGAACAGGCCAAAATGGTACAAAAGCCCCACGCCGTCACCGGGCAGACCCAGGGTGGCGGTGGAATCCAGATAACAGGCGGCAAGCCTTCCCAGACCGCCGTTGCCCAGGGAGGGTTCCGTCTCCTGCTCCTCCACTTTGGCAAGGTCCTTCCCCGCTTCCGCCAGGGCTTCCTTCACCTGGTCGTAGATGCCCAGGTTGATCAGGTTATTGGACAGCAGTTTGCCCACCAGGAACTCCGCGGAGATGTAGTACAGTTTTTTCTCCCCCTGAATCTGCCTGGCTGCTTCCAGCTTTTCCTGGGTCAATTCCAGCAGCGCCAGATAGATCTCCTTGTCCGTGGCAACCATCAAGCCCTTAGAAAACCGCAGCCCCACCTTCTGTTCCAGTTCATCACGCATCCGCATCGCTGTTCCCTCCTAATTCTCTCGCCCGGCCGTAGATAGTGGCCAGTCGGGCCATTTTTTTCGCCAGCTTCTTGGTGGTACTGTCCACGGAGCACCGCCACTTCCAGTTCTGCCCTCCCACAGTGGAAGGGGTGTTGATCCGCGCCTCGCTGCCCAGATCCAGATAGTCCTGGAAGGGGATCACCGCCAGGTCCGCCACGCTGGAAAGAGCTGCCCGGATGAAAGCCCAGGTGCCATCCTTCACATCCCGGATGCCCAGGTAATCCATGGCCAGTTCCAGGTCCTCGGGAGAGGCGGTGTCCAGCCAGCCCCGGGTGGTGTCGTTGTCGTGGGTTCCAGTGTACACCACACAGTGGGTGGGCAGATTGTGGGGCAGGTAAGTGCTCTCCTCCCCCGCATTGAAAGCAAATTGCAGAACCTTCATGCCGGGGTAGCCGCTGCTTTTCAGCAGTCGGTTGACCGCGGGAGTGAGCAGTCCCAGGTCTTCCGCAATGATGGCCGCACCCTCCACTGTCTTGTTGATAGTGCGGATGAAATCCATCCCAGGGCCCTTGCGCCAGCGTCCGTTCTTGGCGGTGGCGTCTCCATAGGGAATTGCGTAGTAGCTTTCCAGGCCCCGGAAATGGTCGATGCGCAGCACGTCGTACATGGACAGATTTGCCTTGATCCGCTCCATCCACCAGACGTAGCCGTCTTCCTTCATTACATCCCACCGGTACAGGGGGTTGCCCCACAACTGGCCGTCCTCGGAAAAAGCGTCTGGCGG
>HF972650.1:46707-83545 GCA_000432995.1 Clostridium sp. CAG:1013 | reverse complement strand
AAAAGCGTCTGGCGGACAGCCTGCCACTTCGGTGGGAAGGTTATTCTCGTCCAGCTGGAACAGCTCCGGGTGTGCCCACACGTCGGCACTGTCCATAGCCACATAAATGGGGGCGTCTCCGATGATCTTCACGCCCTTTTCGTTGGCGTATTTTTTCAGGTCGCTCCACTGCTGGAAAAACAGGAACTGAGTGAACACATGGTAGTCCACGTCCTCTTTGTACCGCTTCTTCCAGGTTTCCAGAGTCTCCGGGTCACGGAGCCGGAGCTCCTCGTCCCACTCCGGCCAGGGGCGGCCGTTCATCCGCTCCTTGATAACCATATAAAGAGCGTAGTCCTCCACCCAGGCCTGGTTCCGCTTCCGGAATCGTTCCAGCACACGGAAATTCTTGAAATTGGAGAACGCCCGCCGGAGCAGTTGTTCCTTTCCCGCTCGGACCGTGTCATAGTCCACGTAGGAGGGGTCCTCCCCCCATGGGGTGCGCTTGCAGCGACCTTTCTTCAGCAGACCCGCTTGGCAGAGCTGTTGAAGATCGATAAACAGAGGATTGCCCGCAAAAGCGGAGTAGCTTTGATAGGGGCTGTCACCAAAACTGGTGGGCCCCAAAGGAAGCACCTGCCAATAGCTCTGCTTCGCCCGCGCCAGGAAGTCCACCCATTCCCGGGCTGCCTTTCCAAAGGTGCCAATACCGTATTTGGATGGCAAACTGCTGACGGGCAGGAGCACTCCCGCTCCACGGGTCATCCAGGTTTTCTTTGCCATATTCATGCTCCTTTCGCAGGAAAAGGGGCGGACCTCCCCGCCCCGGACTGTTTTGATTCTGGGCCTAGTATAGCACTATTGGGAGGGAAATCGCAAGACAAATTTGGGGAATTTTTCTAAAAATGTGAATTTGTATAGAGATCATTTTATAAATTTGGCATTTATTTCACCAAGAAAATCGTCTTTTGCTTTTCCAAGGATCTTTTTTCTGGTATACTTTAGAGCATGCAATTCATGTAAAGAGAAGAGGATGGCTGTGCCCACAAAACTCCAAGTATTGGAACAGTATTTTGGATACCCCGCTTTTCGGCCGGGCCAGGAGGACCTGATCGACACTCTGCTCTCTGGACGAGACGCAGTAGGGATCATGCCCACGGGAGCGGGAAAATCCGTGTGCTACCAGGTACCCGCCCTATTGATGGAAGGGATCACCCTGGTGGTATCTCCCCTCATCTCCCTAATGAAAGACCAGGTAATGTCCCTGGTACAAAATGGCGTACGGGGAGCTTACTTAAACAGTTCTTTGAGTTGGGGGCAGTATCAGGCGGCGCTGCGCAACGCTCGGGCCGGGGTGTACAAGATCATTTATGTGGCGCCGGAACGGCTGCTGACCCCGGAATTCCTGGATTTTGCCAAAAATGCCTCCATCTCCATGGTCACCATCGACGAAGCCCACTGCGTCTCCCAATGGGGTCAGGACTTTCGGCCCAGCTATCTCACCATCCCGGAATTCGTGTCGGCCTTGCCCAAACGTCCTGTAGTCTCCGCCTTTACCGCCACCGCCACGCCTCGTGTACGGCGGGACATTCTCTCCCTGCTGGAGCTGCGGGACCCCATGGTCACCGTCACCAGCTTTGACCGCCCCAACCTGTACTTTGAGGTCCGCCGTCCCAAGGACAAGCTGTCGGAAACTTTTAAGCTCCTGGAAAAACGCCGGGACAAAAGCGGGATTATTTATTGCGCCACCCGAAAGGCCGTGGAGGAGGTATGCCAGGCCTTGCAGGAAAAGGGGTACGATGCCACCCGTTACCATGCCGGTCTCACTGACCAAGAGCGGCAGAAAAATCAGGAGGATTTCCTCTACGACCGTGCCACGGTGATGGTGGCTACCAACGCCTTCGGCATGGGCATCGACAAGTCCAATGTAGGATTTGTCATACACTATAATATGCCCAAGGACCTGGAGAGCTATTACCAGGAGGCGGGCCGGGCGGGACGGGACGGTCAACCCGCAGAGTGCTTTCTGCTGTTCAGTGGCCAGGACGTGGCACTAAACCGGTTCCTCTTGGCCCGTGGGGAGGAAAATCAGGATCTGGACGAAAAAGCCCTGGAACAGCTGACCCGTCAGAACGAGCAGCGTTTGCGGGCCATGACCAACTACTGTTACACTACGGCCTGCCTGCGAGAATACATCCTCCACTACTTTGGAGAACACGCCCCCACCCAATGCGGTAACTGCCAAAACTGCACAGGAAATTTCCGGCAGGTAGACATCACTCCCCAGGCGCGGGATATTCTCTCCTGTGTGCGGTACCTACGCCAAAGCTATGGCATCAAAATGGTGTTGGACGTGCTGCGGGGCAGTAAAAGTGAGAAAGTCCAGCGCCAAGGATTCGAGAAGCTGCCCATCCACGGCAAGCTCTCCGGTTACAAGGAGGATGCCCTACGGGACATGGTGAACACTCTGTTAGTTCAGGGATACCTTTCTCAGGGGCAGGGTGAGTATCCCACGCTGACTCTAGGCCCTCGAGCGGAGGATCTGCTCAGGGGTCAGGACGCTGTATGGATGCAGATTCGGGAAGGAGACAAACCCGCTCCTGTGAAGAAATCCCCCCGGGACCTGCCCAAAAGTGACCCGGAACTGTACAGCCGTCTACGGGAACTGCGTGGGAAACTCTCCCGGGCCCAAAATGTTCCCATGTACGTGGTGTTCTCCAACGCCACCCTGGAAGCTATGGCAGCCTATCAACCCACCACTCCCGGGGAATTGCTAGAAGTACCCGGCGTGGGTCAGGCCAAACTGCAAAAGTACGGCATGGCGTTTCTGCAAGAGATCCAGCGTTGGAAAGAGGAAAAGAAATAAAAGAAGCGCCGAACCGGCAGGTGTTCCCCGTCGGTTCGGCGCTATTTTTGTATCACTGCGAGACTCGCTTCGCCATCCAGATGTCAGGCTTGCCCGGTCCATTGGCGTCGGGCAGCACTCCCACGATCTGGAAGCCTTGCTTCTGATAGAACTCATAGGGATGGTGTCCCAGGTTCTGAATGTCCCGGATCTTCTGGAAGGTGTCCTCAAACAAGTCTCCCTGGCTGAGAGAGGTCTGGAAAAACTCGTCGTCTGTACCCAGATACAGGGTAAGGCATCCTCGGGCGGCGCATTCCTTCTCCAACCGAGCCACCAAGGCGGCACCGATACCCTCTCCCCTTCTGGCTTCTGTCACCGCCAGAGGATGAAGCTCCCACGCCGTGACCCCGTACTGAGGCATGGCTCCTACAAAGCCCAACAGTTTTCCGTCCTCTTCCGCCATGAAGGCCAGACGTTCCTCCTCCACACAAAGGGCCATCTGCTGGGCTGCCAGGTCTCCACTGTACGCCTGGGGAAAGCATTCCTGAAGCAGCTCCTGGGCCTGGTGAAGCAGAGCCGGATCATTTCTGGGGAATTCCTTGATCTCCATCACGCTTACTCCTCTCCTTTTTACGCAAAAGGAGGGAGCACATAGCTCCCTCCCCAAATATCGCTGTGGATCTTACTTGACCTCCACGGCCCAGCCGAAGGGATCTTCCACTTTGCCGGTCTGGATACCGGTGACGGTATCATACAGCTTCTGGCTCACAGGGCCGATGCCGCCGCCGGAAATCTCCATCACGTTGTCCTCGAAGCGCAGAGCGCCCACGGGAGAAATAACAGCCGCGGTACCGCTGCCCCAGCACTCTTCCAGAGCGCCAGTCTTGGCGGCATCCACCAACTCATCCACGGAGATGCGGCGCTCTTCCACTTCCATGCCCCAGTGCTTGCACAGGTCGATGCAGGAAGCACGGGTAACACCGGGAAGGATAGAGCCGTTCAGCTTGGGAGTGACCACCTTGCCGTTGATCTTGAAGAAGATGTTCATAGCGCCCACTTCCTCAATGTATTTGCGCTCCACACCGTCCAGCCACAGCACCTGGGAATAGCCCTCGTCATGAGCCTTCACCTGGGCTGCCAAGCTGGCCACGTAGTTGCCGCCGGTCTTGGCTTCGCCGATGCCGCCACGCACAGCGCGGACATAGTCGTCCTCGATCCAGATCTTCACAGGGTCAAGGCCGCTCTCGTAGTAGGCGCCGGAGGGAGACAGGATGATGATGAACAGATAAGTATCGGAAGGCCGCACGCCCAGGAAGGGGTCGGTGGCGATGACGAAGGGACGGATATACAGGGAAGTGCCAGGCTGAGTGGGAATCCAATCCTTCTCCACGCTGACCAGAGTCTTCAAGCCATTGAGGAAATCGTCCTCAGGGATCTCAGGGATGCACAGGCGGCGGTTGGAGTTGTTGGCCCGCTCGATGTTCTTGTTGGGGCGGAACAGCAGCACACGGCCGTCATCGGTCTTATAGGCCTTCAGGCCCTCGAACATCTCCTGGCCGTAATGGAACACCATAGAAGAGGGCTCCAAGGAAATGGGCTGATAGGGAACGATTTTGGGATCGTGCCAGCCATGCTCCTTGTCGTAAGGCATGACATACATATGATCAGTAAAGATCTTGCCAAAGCCCAGCTTGGACTGATCCGCCGGCTTCTGCTTGGGAGTTTTTGTAAGTTCGATCTTGATTTCCTGCATAACAAACACCTTTCCTTTCCAAAGCCGCCGTAGGACTTTGGCCTTCTGGGCGGTCTCTTTTCAAAAATTATATCACAAACGGGAGATTTTGCAAGAAGCAGCCCCACCTTCTTGCAAAAAAGGGAGATCTGCTAAAATTTTTCCACTTTTCTTTCTCTGAAAGGCAAAACCTCTAAAAGAAGCCTCTTACCCCTGGCATGCCTGCACGAACGCCCGGAAGATCTTCCGGCTGTTTCCGTCGCTCAAGCGGGAGAATTCCGGGTGCCACTGGACGCCCAAAGCGAATTTGTGATCGGGCAGATACACCGCTTCTACCATGCCATCGGGGGCTTTCGCCGCCACTTTCAGGCCCTTGCCCAGGTTTTTGATCCCCTGGTGGTGGTAGGAGTTTACGCCCATCTCTCGAACGCCTACGGCTTCAAACAAGGGCGTGCCCTCCTCAATGTGAACCTGATGAGCCACCTTGTCATAGGGAGCCGTCTCGTGGTGTTCCACGTCACTGGGGCATTCTGTGGGGATATCCTGATACAGGTCGCCTCCCAGCATCACGTTAAACAGCTGGATGCCCCGGCAGATGCCCAGCAGAGGCTTTCCAGTGGCCAGCGCCAAGGGGAAAAAGTCTTTCTCCATGTTGTCACGCTCCGGACAAAAAATACCGCACTGCTCACTAGGAGTCTGGCCGTACAGGGCGGTGTTTACATCGTGGCCACCGGGGAACAAAAAGCCGTCAAAAGTCTCCGCAAAACGGCGAAGAGACTCAGGGTCTGTGGTCAAGGGCAACACCACCGGGATGGCCCCCGCCTCCTCCAAGCCCTGGGCATAGCCGGGCAGCATCCAATAGCTCTCCTTCGTCTCATCGTACAGGGAGACAAGACCGATCATGGGTTTCATAAAATAACTCCTCTCTGGGATGAATTTCAGCATAGTACCTGCCTAGCATACCACAGCCCAGACCGTTTTTGCAATATTTCTAAGAAAAAGCTGCAAAAAAATGTCGTTGCAAGGTTCATTTGTTTCTTCTATAATATAGATAAAAATACCAGCTAAAGGATGTGTGATCTTATGGCTTTAATCCAATGTAATTTCTTTTCTAAAGCGCTGATGCGGACGGTCCCCATCCAGGTCGTCCTTCCCACCGACAAATTTGTGGGGCCTCAGGGAACCCAGCCGGAAGGTCCCTTTAAAACTCTATACCTGCTTCACGGCATCATGGGCAACTATACTGACTGGGTCAGCGGCACCCGGGTTCAAAGCTGGGCCCAAGACAGAAATCTGGCGGTAGTGATGCCCTCCGGCGACAACAGCTTCTATGTGGACAACCCCAAGTCCAGCGCCAACTACGGCACGTTCATTGGCAAGGAACTGGTGGACTTCACCCGGCGCACCTTCCCCTTGTCCCGGAAGCGGGAGGACACGTTCATCGGCGGCCTTTCCATGGGCGGTTTCGGGTCCATCGTCAACGGACTTCAGAACCCGGAAACCTTCGGGGCAGTATGCGCCCTTTCCTCCGCCTTGATCCTGGATTCTGCTCCCCAGAACAAGGAATACACCGACAATCTCTTTACCAACCGGGGTTACTACGAGAGCATCTTCGGGGACCTGACCAAAGTGCGGGGCAGTTTCTTCGACTATGACGCACTGGCGGAAAAAGTAGCTCCCCTGGCGGAAAAGCCCAAATTCTACATGGCCTGCGGCACCGAGGACGAGCTCATTGGCGTAAACCGGCAATTCCGGGACCACCTGCAAAAGCTGGGATTCGACGTGACCTACGAGGAAGGCCCCGGCGTCCATGACTGGTATTTCTGGGATGAATACATTCTCAGAGCCATGGAGTGGCTGCCTCTGGGACAAGCAAAACAGGGCGTCAGCTCCGGGAACATTGACGGTTAAAAATACAGATATGATTTTAAAAAGAGGAGAGTTTGGCAGCTCTCCTCTTTTTGATTCCCATAAACCAGGACCTTGACGGTTTTCGGCGGTTCTTCTATACTGGTAGACATAAAATATTGTCGATCTCAGTGGGAGGGCGCCCATGAACCGAACACAAAAAGTTATCACTGCCGTGGAGATCCTGGGGATTCCTGCCGGGCTCCAGCTTTTGCGAATGGGAGTAAAAGCAGTTGTTTTCACCTGGGTGGAACGCTCCATCTGGACGGATACCCTGGTAAGCTGTCTCTACATGGCCGTTATGTCAGCTGTCATGCTGGTATGGTGGAAACACCAAGACAAGACATGGAACCTCTTTCCCGAGAGATTCAACTGGAAGTACATTCTTTCCACCGCGCTGGCGGCGGCGTTCCTTATATCCACGCCCCTTATCACCCAGAACCTCTCCCCTCAAGCCCTGTTGTCCTTGACGTACGGCGCAGTGATCACCGTGGTCTTTGAGGAAGTGGTGTTCCGGGGATGGGTCTGGAGAAAGTTGGAGATTCTTCGTGGCAAGCCGGCCGCCTACCTCCTCTCCGCCCTGCTGTTCGGGCTCTGGCACCTGGGGTACGCTGACACAGTCCTGTGGCGCACTTCTCTATTCTTCCCTCAGTCTGATGTGGTCTCCATCCTTTTTTGGAAGGTGGTCACAGGATTGGCTTTAGGGCTCGTCTTTGGATTTCTCCGGTATAAGTGCGGCAACGTGTACGCTTCCATGCTTGCCCACGGGGTCATCAACGCTTTCGGAAGCTGATATGGATCTGTTCTTTCTTTGGAGTACCGCGAAATTTCCGCGGTACTCTTTTTTTGAAAAAAGCATTGACAAACCGTTCTAAGTGTGTATATAGTATATATACAATATTCCATCGCGAAGGAATGTTGCAGCCGTCGGCAGGAAGGTACCACCCGCCGGCGCCTCCGGAGGATGGGCCCATCCTTCGGGGAAACGAAACGCCCGGACAGGATCGGAATCGCCGGTCTCTCCCTGGCGTCAGGAGTGTGATCGTTTGCATATTGTCATCAGCAATCAAAGCGGGAAACCTATTTACGAACAGATAACCGAGCAGGTAAAAGCCCTCATCATTTCCGGAGAGCTGAAGGAAGGCGATGCCCTTCCCTCCATGCGGCTGCTGGCCAAGGAACTGCGCATCAGCGTCATCACCACCAAGCGGGCCTATGAGGAGTTGGAGCGGGAAGGCTTCCTCTATTCCCTCACCGGTAAGGGCAGCTTTGTGGCGGGGAAAAACACGGAGTTTCTCAAGGAGGAGCAGCTCCGTCAGGTGGAAGAACACCTGACCCAAGCCGTCCACGCTGCCCAGCTCTGCGGCATGGAAAAAGAAGAGCTTTTGGAAACTCTGCGCCTGCTCTGGGAAGATCGCTGAGGGATCAAAGGAGAAACATATGGAAAACGCCTTGGAACTGCGCGGACTGCGCAAGAGCTATAAGCATTTCACCCTGGACAATGTGAGCCTGTCCCTGCCCAAAGGGTGCATCATGGGATTCATTGGGGAAAACGGTGCCGGAAAAAGCACCACTATCAAAACCATGCTGGGACTCATCCGCAAAGACGGCGGAGAGATCCGCCTTCTAGGAAAAGACCCCACTCAGGACCGGTCTGTCATGGAGAAGGTAGGCCTGGTACTGGACAGCGGGTTCTTTCCTCAGGAAATGAACGCCAAACAACTGGGAAGCTCCATGGCTCACATCTATAAGGGCTGGGATCAGGAAGCCTACTGCCGTTTTCTGGAACGTTTCCAGATCAGCCCGGACAAAAAGATCAAAGAATATTCCCGAGGCATGGTGATGAAGCTGTCTCTGGCAGTGGCTCTGTCCCATGGGGCGAAACTGCTGGTGCTGGACGAAGCCACCAGCGGCCTGGACCCCATCGTGCGGGACGACATTCTGGACATTCTCTACGACTTTATCCAGGACGAGGAACACAGTGTGTTTTTGTCCTCCCACATCACGGGGGACCTGGAGAAGATCGCCGACTACATCGCTTTCATCCATGAGGGAAAACTGCTGATGGTGGGTGAGAAGGACGATCTGTTGGAAACCTACGGCCTGCTCCACTGCACCCGAGAACAGATTCAAGAGCTGGATCCCAGCGCTGTGACAGGTTATCGGAACAGCGAGTTCGGGGTGACCGCTCTGGTGAAGCGCTACCGGCTACCCGGGGACTACCAGGTGGAAAACGCCTCCCTGGACGACATTCTGTTGTACTGTGTCAAGGGGAAAAAGCTTTCGGGACAGGAGGGACTTTAAATGCTTGGACTGCTCTATAAAGATTTTTTTACCGCCAAAAAGGAACTGCTTCTCACTTTTGTGATGCTTGCTCTGTTTGTGGGATATAACGCGGTCATCGGTCAGAAGGAAATGCTGGGTCCCACCCTGGGTATTATGGTGTCTTTGGGCACCATGACCCCCACCTACTCCCTGCACTACGACAAAACCTGCGGCTGGAATAAGTTTGTCTGCGCCAGCCCCATCTCCCGGACCAAGGTGATCCTGGCGAAATATTTTGCCGGGATCCTCAGCGCATCGGCGTTTGGGCTAGTGATTATCGTCAGCAACCTGACTGCGGGCTCTCCCATGCCCTCCTGGGCCTATCCCCTGCTTTTCTGTATCATCCTGTTTGCCCAGGCCATCGTGATGCCTGTCAGTCTGCGACTGGGCCAAAACATGGTGGTAGTCGTGTTCCTGCTGATGGTTTTCGTCCCCACTGGTTTGCTTTTCGGCTTGAACAAGGCGGGAATTTGGTCAGATGAGGCTATTAGCTCTGCCTTCGACTTGGTGCAGAACAACATTGCCTCCCTGATCCCGGTACTGATACTGGTAGTTCTGGCGCTGTACGTTCTTTCCTTCCTGGTGACAAGACGCATCTACCAGCGCATGGAATTCTAAAGTGAACTAACAAAGCCCGGACGCTTCTTTATCAACGGAAGCGTCCGGGCGCTCTTTTTTTCCGGGGAAATTGATCACTCCTCCAGCTTGAGGTGGAACCAGTTTTTCTCATATTCCAGAAGGCCCTCTTTCCGCATTTTGGAAAGCTCTCCGCTGAGAGCGCTCCGGTCCACTCCCAGATAGTCCGCCAGCTGCTGCCGGTTATAGGGGATTCGGAACTCACAACTGCCAGAAGACCTAACACATTCGGAAAAGAAAGACATGAGCCTCCCTCGAATGGATTTGGAGCTGGTATGAAGGATCCTTTGAGACAGGCTCAGGCTTTTATGAGCACACACAGTGAGCAGGTTCCCTACCAGCTTGGTGTGGAACGAACAGGCGTTAGAGCAGGTGGACAGCACCCGTCCCACATTTAAAAATAGAACCGTGGTATCCTCCGCGGCGGTAACTGAGATGCGCAGTGGCTCCCCAGGGATGCAGGCGTACACCTCAGCGAACACCTCTCCCGGGTCAGCGCTGCCCAACACACTGTTGTTGCCCCAGATGTCACTGCGGGAAATGATAGCCCTGCCGGATAGGACTATTCCAAGGCTTTCCGTGACTTTACCCTCAGAAAGAATGGTCTCTCCCCTGCCGTATTCCCGACGGACTGCGCCCAAACATCCCAGCAGGGAGTTGATATCCTCTTCGCTCAGTCCCTGGAACAATTTGCTTTCCGACAAAACCACGTTTTTTCCTCCTGACGTTGTTTGAACAACATACTTTTCTTTGTAAGTATAGTATACTCTCTTCGTAAGTTCAAGAAACGGAAAGGAGCGATCTTTATGATCCGCAAAATCATTCAGATAGACCAAGAAAAATGCAACGGTTGTGGCGCATGCGCTCAGGCCTGCCACGAGGGAGCCATCGGCATGGTGGACGGAAAGGCCGTCCTACTGCGGGACGATTACTGCGACGGCCTGGGTGACTGTCTCCCCGCCTGTCCCACAGGCGCCATCACCTTTGTGGAACGGGAAGCCGCCGCCTACGACGAAAAGGCGGTCCAGGAAAACATGCGCAAAAAGCAGGACGCCCCCGCCCATCCCCAGGTTGGCTGCCCCGGCCATCAGATGCGCCGCTTTGACAGAACCACCGACGCGCCTCAAGCAGCTCCTCAGGCAAAAATTTCCTCGCAGCTGGGACAGTGGCCCTGCCAAATCAAGCTGGTCCCCGTGAACGCCCCCTACTTTCAGGGCGCCAAACTGCTGATCGCCGCGGACTGCACCGCCTACGCCTATGCCAATGTCCATGAAGAATTCATGCGTGGGAAGATCACTCTCATCGGCTGCCCCAAGCTGGACAATGTGGATTACAGCGAAAAGCTGACCCAGATCCTCCAAAACCACGACATCCAAAGCGTGACCATTCTGCGTATGGAGGTCCCCTGCTGCGGCGGTTTGGAAGCCGCGGCTAAGACCGCTCTGCAAAACAGCGGGAAATTCCTTCCCTGGCAGGTAGTGACCATCTCCGTGGACGGCAAGATCCTGGACCGGTGAACGCCTGAGCTCTCCGGCCTTTAAAGCTAAAATCTATCCAATATAGAAAGGCGAGCTGGACCGTTGCGTCCTGCTCGCCTTTTCTACTGTGTTTTCTCTTATTTTCCCGCAGGTTCCAAACCCGTCCGCTCCCGGATGAAGGCTTCCAACAGTTCCGCTGTTTTGTCAATGCCTAGCCTGGTACTGTTGATACAGATATCGTACCCCCGAGAGTCGCCCCATTTTATCTCCGAATGACGGTTGTGGTATTTCTTACGGGACTTGTCGTGACGGGCGATCATGGCGGCGGCCTCTTCCCGCGTGATGTTGTGCCGCCTGCTCACCCGCTGGATCTTGTCCTCCTTATCTCCCAGCACGAAGATAGAGACCAGTCTTTCATCCCCACGGAACAGCTCATCCGCGCACCGGCCCACAATGACAAAGGACTCTCCGGAAGCCGCTTTCTTTTGGAGATACTCAAACTGCATCTCCGCCACAATCTCCTCGATAGAGTTGGTATAGCCCTTCACGCTTCGGGAAAAAAGCATATTCCTCCTCTGCTCGTCATACTTTTCCAGGTACTCGATACGGACATTTTTTTCCTGAGCGATGTCCTCCAAAATACGGCGGTCGTAATAGGTGATCCCAAAATACTCTGCGATCCTCTCCCCTACGTAATGGCCTCCGCTTCCAAATTCCCGGCCCAGAGCCACGATCACTTGCTTATTCATGGATTATCCTCTCTTTCCGTAATCAGCAATACCGCACAAATATGATCACCATAGAAATGGTGATGACGATGATCGTAGCAGGTACCGCCGTTTTGCAGTACGTTTTCCAATCAATAAAGAAGCCGTTACGAGAAGCCACAGAAGTTCCCACCACATTGGCAGACGCGCCGATGGGAGTGGCACTTCCGCCAATATCCGTACCCATGGCCAATCCCCACGCCAGAGTGGAAAGATCCACGCCTTGAGCAGCTGCCAGAGTCTTGACCACAGGGATCATGGTTGCCGCAAAGGGAATGTTATCCACAAATGCGCTGGCAATGGCGGAAAGCCAAATGATAATAGCCACCATCAGCTTCAGGTTGCCTCCGCTGATCTGACCGATAAAGCCTGCCAAAACTTCCAGAACCTGTGTCTGCTCCAGACCACCTACCACAATGAACAGTCCTACGAAAAACAGCAGAGTCTTATAGTCCACTTTTTTCAGAAGTTCCAGAGCGTCTCTCCAAAATACTCCCAAGGTGACCACTGCGATCACCACACCGATCAGGGCCACTGTCAGGCCCGTAGCTGAATGGGTAGCCAGCAGGATCACCGCCGCAGCAAAGATCACGCAGCTAAGAGTAAAATCCCGCTTGCTGCTAATGGCGCTGGTGGGTGAAGGAATAGTGCTAAGGTCTACTCCTCCGGCGCTGGAGGCTGCCAGTTCTTTTCTGTACGCGAAAAAGAAATAGAAAATAACTGCCACCAGACCAATTCCGGCGATCAAACCGGTATTCACCAGGAAATCAGCAAAGGAATACCCCAAAGATGTACCGATGATGATGTTGGGAGGATCTCCGCACATGGTGGCGGATCCACCCAGGTTTGCGCAGAAGATCTCTGAAAGGATCATGGGGATGGGGTTAAACTTCAAAAGCTTGGCAAGCTCCACTGTGACAGCCGCCAAGAACAGGATCACCGTGATGCTGTCAATAAACATGGCCAGCACAGAGGATAGGATCATGAACGTGACGAAAATGGGGATCGTCCGATAATGAACCAGCTTTGCCAGCGCCAAGCACAGCCACCGGAAAAATCCTGCTTTCGCCATGCCTTCCACCATGATCATCATCCCCAGGATAAAGACGATGGTGGACCAGTTGATTCCCGTAGAGGACTCCGCCGACTCCGAAGCCGTGTACCAAAAATCCACGGTGAAGAAACTGCTTAGATTCAATGTTTTCCAAATGGCGTCAACGCTGCGCATCACAATGCCGAACACCAACACGATCATAACTCCGCCACATCCCAAGGTGATGTACTGCCGCTCGATCTTTTCCATCACCACAAGCACGAACATGGCGATAAAAATAATAACCGCCAAAACCTGGGCCACTATCATGGAACTCCCCCTATTTTGGTTTGCCAAAGCAACCAAAAGTTATTTTTTCATTGAAATGATTTTAGCGTATTTTTTACGCTTGTGCAAGAGAGAAAGGCATCGTTTTTCAAATTTCCCAAGGATTTTCCATTTCTTTTATAGTAGGCGTTTTTTTCGGATTTTTATTAAAAAAACAACAATTCAAATCGGATTTTTAACATCCACTTTCTCACCAGCTATGATTCTCAACAGTGAACATCGAATAATTTATAGAGAAATCTATTATCAGTCTACATAATTATATTCACAATCTCACGAAACGAGGAAAGGAGTAAGATGAAAGTGATGAAAATGAGAAAACGGATTCTTGCGGTCCTGCTGGCTGGTCTGATGACTGCCGGTATGGCAGCCTGCGGCAGCAGCGAAACCTCCAGCGCAGGCACTGAGGGAAGCTCCTCCACCGGTGGGGAAAGCTCTACTGCAGAGGCCTCGGAAACCTCCCAGGCCGACAACGAAGAGGTGGTTACTCTGGTGGTTTGGGGCCAGGGCAGCGCTGATACGGAAGACGTAAACGAGGTAGCGGAAGCCGTCAGCGAAATCACCCGGGACGCCATTGGCGTAGAGATCAACTTCGTCCGCGGTCAGGACGGCGAGCAGGTAAACCTGGCTCTGACCTCCGGCGAACAGATCGATCTGCTCAACTACAACCCTGTCAGCGGCGGTCTGCCCTCTCTGGTGCGCAACACCTATGCCACCCCGCTGGACGATCTGGTTGAGGAATATGGCCAGGGCGCTTTGGAACTGATCGACCCCATCGACCTGGAATCCTGCCGGATCGGCGGCGTGCTGTACTCTCTGCCCAACATGCGTGATACCACTTGGTCCGTGGGCTTTGGCTATCGCCAGGACATCCTGGACGAACTGGGCCTGGAAGTGGGCGAAACCACTACCTTCGAAGAGTTCCATGACATTCTGGTGAAAGTCCATGAGGCTTATCCCGATATGTATCCCATGGTTCCCTCTTGGGCAGGCGGCGGCATGCAGATCCCCATGGCCTATGACCCCCTGGGCGACACTCTGGGCGTTTTGGAAAACGCTTTTGATTCCAGCACCGAAGTAGTCAATCTCTATGCTACCGAAACATATCGTACGTTCTGCGAGATGATGTACCAGTGGAATCAGGAAGGCCTTGTCATGCCTGACGCCACCACCACCACGGAAAACAACCTGCTTTCCGCCAACGGCTTCGCTATTTTCTCCAACATCAAGCCCGGCATCGAAGGCGAGCTGAGCCGTCAGAACAATAAGGACATTAAAGTGTCCACCGTGATCGAGCCTTACAAGCACACCGGCGCGGCTCAGGGCAACAACTTCATCATCCCCTACTGCGCCGCCTATCCCGAAAAGGCCATGCAGCTCTGGAACCTGATGTACACCGATGCTGAAGTTTCCAACTTGTTCGTCAACGGTATCGAGGGTAAGCACTGGGCTTATGCCAACGAGGAAAAGACCCTGATCACCACTCCCGAAGGCGTTGATTCCAGCGCTACCGGTTATCCCGTATGCGACTGGGCTATGCCCAACCAGCAGATCACCACTCCTTGGGTGGGCAACCCGGAAGATCTGTGGGATCAGCTCAACGAGTTCAACAAGAGCGGCGTTGCCAGCCCTGCCCAAGGCTTCACCTGGGACAGCACCAGCATGATCAACGAGATCACCGCTTGCAACAACGTGGTCAGCCAGTATGACGTGGCTCTGCGCTGGGGTACTCTGGATCCCAACGAGGCTCTGAGCAAGTTCAACGCCGATCTGGAAGCTGCCGGCATCAACGACATCATTGCCGAGAAGCAGCGTCAGTTGGACGAATATCTGGCCGCTAAGGAGTAAAATCACATCCGTGTCCGGTTCTGGAGAATCAGGCACAGGATCGTTTCAGGAGGGCTTCCCCGGGAAAACCGGAGGGGCCTTTCCTGTCTGTCACCCGCTCATTGGGAGCGAGGGCAAAACAAATGGGGTTTAGCAATATCAAAGACCGAAAAAGGAGTTGTTGATACAAATGAAGCCACTTGCCGATTACAGTCATATCCGAGGGTTCAACTACACCGCCAGCTACGCTCAGAATGACCTGGACTTCTGGAACAACTACCGCCACGATGTGGTGGACCGGGAGATGGGCTATGCCCAGAGGCTTGGCCTGAACAGTGCCAGAATCTTCCTGGCGTACAAGGCCTATCTGAAAGACCGAGTGAAATTCCAGGAAAACCTCCGTGACTTTGTGCGCACTGCATGGGCCCATGGTGTGTCCACCACACCCATCCTGTACTGCGGCGGACCCTTCTACCCGGATTTCGTGGAGGAAGAGCCCAAGGACGGCCTGCCCAAGATCGTCAGCATTCTGAAGCCGGAAAATTATCATCTGGCTGACGAGTATTTTGATGACATCTACGAAGCCGTGGGAAATGAACCCGGTCTGCTGTTCTGGGACATCGCCAACGAGCCCGGCTACCACACCCCCAATTTCGTCACCTTCTACCCCGAGGAGCCTGCGTTCCGTACGGAGCTGGCCCCCATGCCGGAGGATATGGATGCTTTCCGGGCAAAACAGGAGTTGGTGTGGGAGTTCATCCGCCACGCCATCGCCCATGTGCGGGAGAAAGATCCGGTGAACGCTCTGGGTGTAGGCAACACCTATGCCTATGAGATCGAGCCCAGCAAGACCGCTCCCCTGGTAGACGTGCTCATCTTCCACAACTACTTCGAGACCCGCAAGCGTGTGAGGGACGAATGCGACATCATGATGCGCCTCAGTGAGAAATACCACAAGCCTGTGGTCAACAACGAGTGCTGCTGCCTGTGCCGCTCCAATCCCTACGACATGGAGTTGGAGATCATGGCAGAGTACGGCTTCGGCTTCTATGTGTTCGAGCTGATGATCGGCTCCAGCATCTGGCAGCGAGTCCATGGCATCTGCTATCCCGACGGCACTGTGCGGGATCCCTCCATTGTGGCGGCAGTCCAGGGCTTCTTCCGCAACCGGGGCCCCTCCGCTCTTCCCGAGAACGTCAACGAGGAAGGCTCCGCTGATCTAGCCATCCGTTTAGCTTCCAAGGCGTTGACCGAAACAGCGGACCGCTCTCGTCGGCACTGCCACAAGGAAAACGCGGAACAGCTTTTGGAGGCCGCGGAGTACATCTGCAACCTGCTGGAAGCCGGGCAGTATGTCCCCATGCGTGTGCCCCCTACCGCCAAGATCGCCGCGTACCGCCGTCAGGAGCAGCCCGACCTGGAAGAGATCCGGGCCTGGCTGTATCAGCTGATCCACAAGCTGCGTGAGGTCTGCTGCATGGTGGAAGGCGGAGAAACCAACAACCGCGTGTAAGGATTTCATCCCCGCGGCAAAAAAATATCACAAGAGTACAAGAGAGGGCCCCGACTGCTCCAGGGGCCCTCATTTTCTGCCTATTTTCCCCCAAAAGCGTATTGTACCGGGCAGTCTGTTCTGCTACAATAAAGCCAGCGAAAGCGCCTGTGGGAGGCGCCAAATCCATAGCGCGGGAGGAGAAACGGCATGGAACTGAACAGAGAACGGATCGGCAGCACATTCGCAGGCCTGGTGGAGGTGGACTCCCCCAGCCGCCAGGAACGTCAGATGGCGGACACACTGAAAGAGCTTTTCGGCAAGCTGGACATCACCCTGGAAGAGGACAACGCCGGCCCCGCGTTTGGGGGTAACACAGGCAACCTGTTTGCCCGGGTGAAGGGACAGCTTCCAGGAACCCCCTTGCTGTTTTCCGCCCATATGGACACCGTGGAGCCCTCTCGGGGAAAGAAGGCGGTGTTTCATCCCGACGGTACTATCACCAGCGCCGGAGACACGGTTCTGGGGGCTGACGACCTAGGTGGGGTCACCGCCATTTTAGAGGCGGTCCGCTGGTTGAAAGAAACCGGCACACCCCACCGTGATCTGGAGCTGATGTTCTCACCCTCGGAGGAGCGGTTCTCCGAAGGGACCCATCAGTTTGATTTCAGCAAGTGCCAGGCAAAACTGGGATACGTGCTGGACCTGGCGGAGGATATGGGCGCGGCGGCTATCCGGGCGCCGGGAAGCATCCAATTCTGGATCACAGTCCATGGCAAGGCGGCCCACGCAGGCTTCGCCCCGGAGGAAGGCATCCACGCTGTGGCTATCGCGGCAGAGGCTCTGAGCAAACTTCAATTCGGCCACGTGGATCCTGTCACCACCGTAAACATCGGAGTGATCCGTGGCGGGTTGATGCCCAACATTGTACCCGAGTCCTGTGAGCTGGAGGGTGAGATCCGCTCTTACCAGGATGAGCGCATTGACGAGGAATGGGATAAGATTCTGTCCGCATTCCAGGATGCCGCCGAAAAACGGGGC
Source organism: Clostridium sp. CAG:1013 (assembly GCA_000432995.1). Taxonomy (GTDB): domain Bacteria; phylum Bacillota; class Clostridia; order Oscillospirales; family Acutalibacteraceae; genus Acutalibacter. Next base: position 66,134 of record HF972650.1, on the reverse strand, counting down.
GGAAGCGTCAGCACTCGAGTGCGCCGCTGCTACAAGGCCCTGAACACTCCGGAGGACGCCCAGGTGGTGACCTACTACCAGAAGGCTTGTGAAAAGGTTGGGCTCACCCCCAAGCTGGTAGGAACTTTCGGCATGAGCGACTGCAATCATTTCCCACAGCACGGCATTCAGGGGATCGTGGTGTCCTCCGCCATGTGGAAATGCCACTCCACAGAGGAATGCACCACTTTGGAGGCTCTCTGTCAGCTGACTCAGCTGGTCATCGCATTGATGACGGGAGAAGAGCTTGCCCAGTAACCACATCTGACAAATAAAAACTCCACACAGGTCCGCTTTTCCGGGACACCTGTGTGGAGTTTTCTTATTCTTCGTAACGGATGGTAATGCTGGAAATTACCGGCTGTTCTTCCGCCGGAATGGTACCGTTGTCGTCGGTGGGTTGGGCGCTTTCGCAAATTTCATCCACGATGTCCATGCCCTCTGTCACATATCCAAAGGCCGCGTATTCCCCGTCCAGATAGGTGGAATCCTCCTGGACAATGAAGAACTGAGAACTGGCGCTGTCGTAATCATCCGATCGAGCCATGGACACAGCCCCTCGGGTATGAGACAGGTCATTGTCATAGCCGTTTTCCGTGAATTCCCCGGGAATGGTCTCATCACTACCGCCAGTGCCGTCCCCATTAGGATCGCCGCCCTGCATCATAAAGCCCTCGATGATCCGATGAAACGTGAGCCCGTCATAAAAACCGCTTTCCGCCAGGGAGATGAAATTCTCCACCGTCTCCGGAGCGGAATTCCCATCCAAAGCCACAGTGATGGTCCCATAGTCCTGGATCTCAATATCCGCGTAGGCGGTAGCTGTCACGTCCACGGCAGTTTCCTCCGTGTCTTCCCCGCTCTCCTCCCCTACCTCAGAGGAAACTTCCAGAGAAGAACTGGTATCCACGTCCTGGGCTTCTTCCTCACTTCCGGAAAATGCCGCGAATGCCGTACCGCCTACCAGACAAACCGCTGCCGCCGCCACACCAACAATAGCGGCAACACGTTTGTGTTTTCTTTTGATCTTCCTCTGGATGGGCTCACACAGGGCGTTTACTGTATTCAAGACGCTCTGATCCACCGCGGGAGGCACTTCCGCTCGTGCCCGCTTTGTCTCCAAGACTCGGTGGAATTCCTGAACCGTCATGGAATATTCCTGTCCTGTTTTCCGGGACGCGCTGGCCAGGATCCTGTTTAGGTTGGTGCCTTCCGCCCCCAACGCCATGCGGACGGTCTCTTCGTTGGTGTGAAACAGCTTCGCCAACTGTGCCGGGGTGTACTCACAAAGAGCAGTGAGCAGGTAAAGGAATCGATGAAGGGGCGGCAGGTTGTTCAGTACCACCTCCCAGGCTTCCCCTTTGACAGATACGTTCTCCCCGATCCCTTGGATGAAATCTCGATTGGAGGGGATCCGAAAGATCTTAGGATCTCTTTTCCCCAAAAGGGTTTTGCAGAAGGTGACAGTCTTGAGGATAGCCGCCTGGGTAAACTCCTCCTCAGAAGTCAGCCGGCCTGCCAGAAGTTGTTCCCAAAGACTGCGGTAGATTCGAGGCACGGCAGTACTGGCAGTTTTGTCGCTGCCCAGCAGCAAGGTGCTCAAATACATCACATCAGTTTTGGTGCTGTCAAACAGCTCCTCCATCGCCTCCTGGCTGCCCTTGCGGGCTTTATCTGTCAGATTCATGATCTCATATCCTTTCTATTCTGGTGTTCAAAGAAAGAGGGGCAGGCTTCCTCTGCCTGCCCTCCCTGATCGTCAGCTTACTCGGCGCTGCTGTCAGTCTCTTCTTCCGTGTCATCCAGTTCCGTTCCGGAAGTTTCGTCCGCAGTCTCGTCAGAAGTTTCCTCAGAGGTCTCGCCGTCAGCGGAGCCGTCTTCCATTTCCACTTCCAGCACGATGATGGTCTGGCCACCCTCGTCATCGGTGGTCACTGCTACCATGTCGCCCTCTTCCAGATCCTCCAGGGTAATGTCGGTAAGCTCACCTCCGGAGACCTTCTGGAACACTGCGTCATCTTCCAACGTGATGGAAGAGTTCACTTCCTTGTCCGTAAACGCCACGGATCCCACATTCGTATAGTCCTCGATCTCGCTATCCGGTTCGTAAACGTCTACTACCAAAGTAGCGCTGCCAATATAGCTTACCTGGCCGATCACATCGCCGTTGTCGGTCTCCTCGTCCTGGGAAGAGCTCTCCTCAGAGCTGGTTTCAGAACTGCTCTCGGAACTTGTTTCCGAACTGGCATCGGAGCTGGACTCCGAACCACTTTCCGAACAGCCGCCCAACACCCCAAGGCACAAAAGCGCCGCCAGCAACGTGGCCGTGATCCCTGTAAGTTTCTTCATAGTCTGTAAGCCCTTCTTTCTTCAATAAATGTATCTATTTTCACGTTTCCGGTCTCCCGGTTCGTTGATACCAGTGTACGGGAACGCCCTTAAGGGACCCTTAATTCTCCCGTGAAGGGTAAGTGAATCTTTTCCGAAAAACTTTAAAACAAAAAAGGACAGCCCGTCTTCACGGACTGTCCCAATCAGAGTCACATCATCAGGATCAACGCCAGCACACCAGCCGCGATCAAAAGAGCGATCACCCCAACAGCAACACCCAAAGTGGTCAATCTTTTTCTCGTCCAGGGCTTCTTCTCCTTCTTTTTCGCAGGTTTTACCGGTAACCCAACCTCTTTCCACAAGGTGGTGAGCAGCGTATCCGAAAGCTGCACCTGAGAAAAACCATTGCCGCCTCCATCTCTCAGTTGCGTGGTAAGCCGAATGTATGCCGCTCTCTGGGGCTTATCCCACTGGACTCGGCGCTGTGCCAACCGTTCCTCGCAGTGCTGAAGCATTCCCTGGAGTTTCTCCTCCTCCATGCCCACCGCCTGGGAAATCTGCTCCGACTTTAATCCTCCGTAGGCATACATCCAGTAATAAGGACGGGACGCCGGAGGCAGCTGCTCCACCTCATCCACCAAGGGACGGTATTCCCTTGCCACCTGGGGTGGAGGCAACGCCTGGAATTCTTCAGAGGGTTCCAAGCCTTTTTGGTACTGGGTCAGGATCTCCATGGACAGCAGTTCCTGAAGGTCTTCTTTAGGGGATTCCGTCATTTCCTTGACTCTCCCCAAGGCGCCTTTTAAAGAGGCAATCAACAGAGGCGCGCCCCCAGCGGTATCCCCAGCTAGACGGCAGCACAAAAACCAACAGCGTTTCAGATGGTCTTGACACAGCACCTCCAGCGCCCAATTCCTACTTTTTTTCAGACCTTCAAACAGTTCCTGCTCCATAGCGCGAACCTCCCAGCGGATGTTTCCAGTTATTTTACCCTGCTGTACTAAAGTCAGGCTAAAGGCTCACAAAAAGTTCGCACAGCTTTTAGATTCCCTTAAGATTGCTGTGCTACCCTAGATGCTGAAAAACGCTCTCATATTCGGGAAAGGAGATGGCATGCGTGCGGCTGCTCATCGCAGAGGACGACCCTAAGTTATTGAAAACATTGAAGCATATTTTTGAAAGCAACAAATATATGGTGGACGGCGTAGGCGACGGTCAAGAGGCGCTGCTCTACGCAGAGACTGAGGAATACGACGGTTTAGTGCTGGACATCATGATGCCCGGTATGGACGGTGTGGAAGTGCTCAAACGGCTGCGCAGTCAGGGGATTTCCACGCCGGCACTGTTTCTCACCGCCAAAACAGAAGTCTATCAAAGGGTGGAAGGACTGGACGCTGGGGCCGATGACTATCTTCCCAAACCCTTCGCCACTTCGGAGCTGCTGGCTCGAGTCCGCGCCATGCTGCGCCGGAAGGAGAATTTCGTGCCGGATCTCCTCACTGTGGGAGACCTTTCTCTGAACCGCTCCACCTATGAGCTGCTGTACCATAACGAGGCACGATCCCTCAGCGGCCGGGAATTTCAGATCATGGAGATCCTCATGCAGCGGCCTGGTTTTGTGGTCACCACAGACGTATTCCTCTCACACGTGTGGGGATGGAACAGCGAAGTGGATATCAGCGTAGTGTGGGTCCACATTTCCAATATCCGGAAAAAGCTCCACCAACTTCACGCCCCCGCGGAGATCAAGTTCATCCGGGGCGCAGGCTATGTGCTGGAGGTCGGGAAATGATCTACCGGCTGCGCAAAAAATTCATCAAGATCTGCACTCTATCCTTTCTAGCGGTGTTCCTGGTATTGTTCTGCTGTATCTACCTTATCACTTATCTCCAAACCACTCGCTCTCTGGATGAGCTGGCGGATATCCTCACGGAGAATGACGGCAGTTTTCCTGCCTACCAAGGGTTTGGTCCCCACAGCGACGGTCTGCGCCCGGCGGAACAAAATCCCGAGACGCCTTTTACCACTCGGTTTTTCACCGTCCGTTTCGACGAAGAGGGAAAATTTCTCTCCGTAGACATTCAATCCATCGCCAGCGTCACTAAGGAGGAGGCAGCGGCCTACGGAGAACAAGCTCTGAAGAAAGGCTGGGAACGGGGCTGGGTGGGCAGTTATCGCTACAAAGCGGCTGTTTCTGAGGAAGGAACCGTGGTGGTATGCGTCAGCGGATCCTCTGTCATGGGCATGAACCGGAATTTCCTCACCACCTCCTCGCTAGTGTTTGTGGGAGGAAGTCTGGTCGTTCTGCTGCTGGTGACCCTATTCTCCAAACGAGCGGTGAAGCCTGTGGCGGAAAGTTACGAACGGCAGAAACAGTTTGTCACAGACGCCAATCACGAACTGAAAACACCGCTGACCTTGATCCGGGCCAATCTGGATATTTTGGAGGCGGAATCCGGCCCCAGCGAATGGCTGACCGACGTCCGGGAGGAAACAGAGCTGATGTCCCAGCTGGTAGGAAAACTGGTCACTCTGGCACGGATGGATGAGGAATCTACTCCTCTGGAGGCGCACCCCTTCGACCTGGCGGAAGCTGTGGGCGACACTATATCTGTTTTCGCTCCGGCTGCGGAACAGGCCGGAAAAGCCTTGGAGTATCGGGGACCAACCGCATTGGAATACAAGGGAAATGAAGGAGCTATCCGGCAGCTGGTGTCCATTCTGCTGGACAACGCGGTAAAATACTGCGATCCCGGCGGGAACATCCAAGTGGAACTGACACCGGGACGCCATCCCATCCTCACAGTGGACAACTCCTGCGCTCAGGTGGAGGAGCTGCCACTATCCCGGCTGTTCGACCGCTTTTACCGGGCGGATCAGGCTCGCACCTACGGCAGCGGGTTTGGGGTGGGGTTGTCTATTGCCAAAGGGATCGTGGAAAAGCACCGTGGTGAGATCACTGCCCAAAAACCGGACAGCCGTACCATCCGCTTCCGGGTAAAACTATAAAACAAAAAAGTCCAGGCTCTCCCACAGGGGTTGCCTGGACTTTTTATTCAATAGCACAAATCAATTCTTGGAAGCATCCACCCAAGTATACTGGTTACCGGACTGAACATAGGTCACCGGCACTTCATTGCCGATCACCTGAGGCAGCCACTGAGCCATATACGCCATGCCGGGCTCTTCCCAGTTGAAGTGACCAGGAGTGAGCAAGGCCCGCTTTTTGCCCAGCGTCAAGGCATCCTGGACGTACTCCACCACAGTCCAGTCCACCGTTTCTCCGGGGATGATCACCTGGACGTCGTTCTTGTCAATAAAGTCGATGCCCACATGGTCCATCTCTGTTCCCAGAAAGTGGAACACCACAGCCGCTCGGGTGACTTCCATACTGGGGTCACCAACAATACGCATGCCGGAAATGCCCATTACCTTAGCCAGATGCTTGGCCATCTCCCCCACCGTGGTGGCGGGAAGATCATAGACACAGCCGGGCATGAAGCCATCACTGGTCACATAGGGCTCCCAGCCCAGCAGCTTGGTCAAGCCGGAGAAGATACCGTCAGGCCGCTGGTTGTGCATGTGGTCGTGGTCCCGATAGACCACGATACCGGTTTCGTCCAGCAGCTGCTTTTTGGCCTGATATACACCGTTCTCTTTCAGCCAGTCGGTCTCGTCCCAGCCATCGTAGAACAGGGGTTCGTGACCCAGCACGAAGTTGTACCCCATCTCCGCGGCCTTGCGGATCACTGCAGCCGTGGGGCAGCAGGTGGTGACGATGCCAGTGCATTCCTTGTCAGGATCGCCGTACTGGACGATATCACAGGTGCGGCGACCTTCTTCCAAGGGACCGTGATAGGCCTCTACCTTGGCAATGATCTCTGAGATCTTCATAAAAAACCCTTCCTTTCTGTAATCGATTTTTTCCCGCAAACTCCCGGGAAAAACCTTCCGTAACACCACCGCCCCAAACATGCTTCCCGGGAGTATCCGAAAAGCCACGCTTGGGGCGGAACAGTATGGTCGTATCGTGAGACTTGACTTAGCCCTTCACACCGCCGATAACGATGCCCTTGACAAAGGACTTCTGGATGAAGGGATAGACGATCATGATGGGCACAACCGCCACAACGGCGATGGCCATACGGATGCCTACGCTGGGCAGGGTACCAAGCTCAATGTTGATGCCCTGGAGCTGAGCGGAGGACTTGAGGAACTGCACGTTGTTCAGCATGTTGGTCAGCACGTTCTGAATGCTGTAATACTCCTGATGCTGCACGATGTAGTACAGACCGTTGGTCCAGTCGTTCCAGTAGGCCAGACCAGCCATCAGACCAATGGTACCGATGATGGGAGTGGAGATGGGCAGCACCACGTTGATCAGGGTGCGCAGCTCGCTGGCGCCGTCCAGATGAGCCGCCTCGACGATGGCGTCGGGGATGTTGGTCTTGAAGTAGTTGCGCATCAAGATGACATTGAAGGCGCTCATCAGGAAGGTGGGGATCAGCAGAGCGAAGATGGTGTCACGAATGTGGAACACCTGAGAATAGATGATGTAGGTGGGCACCAAGCCGCCGTTGAACAGCATGGTGAAGAACACCAGGAACGCGATAATGTTACGGCCCTTCAGCTCGGGACGAGAGAGAGGATAAGACAGCCCGATGGTGAAGACGATGTTGCAAATGGTACCTACGATGGTCACGAAGAAGGTGACGCCATAGGCACGGAACACAGTGTTACTGGCCTTGAAAATGTACTCGTAAGAAGCGGTGCTGAACTTCTCCGGGAAGAAGGAGTAGCCGTTTGCGGTCAGGGTCGCTTCGTCGGTGAAGGAAGCCATGAGCAACAACAGCATGGGAAGCACGCACAACAGTGTCAGGATCACCAGAACAATGTGAGGGATTATTTTAGAAGCCTTACTTGTTGTAATCAATTTTCAATTCACCCTTTTCCTGTAAAGACATTAGAACAGTGCGCTCTCAGCGTCAACCTTTTTCACGATGAAGTTAGCGCCCAGCACCAGCACGAAGCCCAGAATGGACTGGAGGAAACCGGCAGCGGAGGAACGGCCAACGTCGTTGAGCTGGAGCAGACCGCGGAACACGTAAGTATCGATGGTGTTGGTGGCACTGTAAAGCAGGCCGTTGTTCATGGGCACCTGATAGAACAGGCCGAAGTCAGAGTAGAACATGCGGCCGATAGCCATAATCACCAGGGTGATGATGGTGGTCTTCAGGCAGGGCAGCGTGATGTGACGGATCTGTTCCCAGGTGTTGGCGCCGTCGATCACAGCGGCCTCGTAGTAGGAGTCGTCGATACCGATCAGGGTGGCATAGTAGAGAATGGTGTTATAACCGAAGTTCTTCCACAGATAGATGAAGGTCAGGATAAAGGGCCAGTAGCTGGGGCTGGAATACCAGCTGATGGGATCGATGCCCAGAGGGGCAAGGATGGAGTTGTTGATAAAGCCACTGTCCACGCTCAGGAAGGCAAATGCCAGGTAGCTGACCACGGTGATGGACAGCAGATAAGGGATCAGAATGGAGGTCTGATACACCCGCATCATCTTGCCCTTGACCTGAGACAGCAGGATGGCCACCACGATGGCCAGCACTGTGCCCAGCACGATGAACACCAGGTTATACAGCACAGTGTTGCGGAAAATGACATAGGCGTCATTGGTGCGGAACAGATAGGCGAAGTTTTCAAATCCAACCCAGGGGCTCTGCCAAATACCAACCGTGTAGTTGATATCCTTAAAGGCAAAGCTCAAACCAAACATGGGCAGATAGTTGTTGATCACCAGGTAGGCAAGACCCGGCAGCATCATCAGGTAAAGGGGAAAAGTTCTCCGTAAGTAACTGCTCTTTTTGATCTTTTTCCCTTTATCGGCGGGTACCATGCTAGACATTTGTTGATCACTTTCCTCTCTTTCATAACATTCGGGACGGAACTATATCGCGCGATGGGAAGCAATTCTCCCAAACCGCAAGCACTTCTCACAAGGCAAAGGTTTGTCCTTTGGCCTCTTTTGGGAAGATACATTCATGATTTAGATGAAAAAGTTCGTCGCAAATTAAGACTTTAGCTCATAATTTGCGTATAGGCCGATAAACAACTTATCGGCCTACACACAAACAAGCTATTCGTTGAAGATAAGTCGCCTTATCTTGGGATCTTTACTTGCCCAGAAAAGCGTCCAGCTGAGCCTGCTTGCCAGCGATGATCTCGTCGATGCCAGCATCCTTCAGAGCCTGCTGGAACTGAGCCACGGTGGCGTCAACATCCTGCACGGTGCCGGAAAGGATGGGGTTGCTGTACTGGCTGACCACGTTGGTGCAAGCGGTCAGAGCGTCAGCGTACTCAGTGGAATCGAACTGGCAGCCAAAGGCCTTAGACTGCTGAGCGGAAGAGTTGGCTTCCAGCATCAGATCGAAGTAGTTGGAGGGATACTCGAAGGGCAGAGAGATGGAAGAGTTCAGAGCGGTCCAGCTGTAACCCATGCACCAGCCAGTGGAGGAAACGTCCTTGCCCTCCAGGTAAGCAGCGTAGGAACCACCGTTGTCCTCGTCTTCCAGAACCTGATAATCCAGGCCCTCAACACCGTTGACCAGCAGGTTCACCACGTCGGGATCGGTAGCCATCAGGTACAGCAGGCCAGCGCACTCCTCGGGGTTCTTGGTGTTGGGGTTGATGCAGTAGTAAGCACCGGGGGTAACAGCAACAGCGTCATCATAGACCTGCAGGGTAGCGGTCTCAACGCCGAAGTTCTGAGAGGACCAAATGCCGTTCATCTCAGCGCTGAAGTGACCAGCGAAGCAGCCGAAAGCCTTGCCAGCGGGCATGTAGTCGGAGGGAGCCTCGGTGGTGTTCATCAGGTCAGGCATGTAGATGCCCATTTCCATCCAAGTCTTGACGCACTCGATACGCTCGGCGTACTCGTCGCTCTCATAGTAGTTGCTCACAGTGTCGTCCTGGCCGAAGTTGCCCAGAACACCCAGCATGTTGGAGTCGCCCAGGTTGTCCACACGGGTGTCGCCCCAGTTGATGGAACCGTTCATAGGCCCGATGATGGGAGTGTCAGGATATTTCTCGTGGATCTTGGTGAAGAGCTCGGTCAGCTCGTCCAGACCGGACAGCTTATCGCCGTTGGCGTAACCAAATTCCTCTGCGATGTCAGCGCGCAGGTTGAACATGGTGGTGGAAGCCTGGTCCAGCAGACGGCCAACGCCGTACATTTCACCGTTCACGGTGCCGGAAGTGTAAACGTTCTCACCCAGAGCTTCCTTCATCTCGTCAGCGTAGGGCTCCAGCAGCTCGTCCAGAACCAAAGCCTGGCCGTTGGCAGCTGCGGTAACGAAGCTCACGGAAGTGCCGCCGTTGTCAGCCCAGAACACATCCAGAGTGTTGTCGCCGCCGGAGAGGAGCAGGTTCATCTGCTGCTTGGCGTTACCAACTTCCATGGTGATGAACTCAACGTTGCAGCCGATCTTCTCAGCGGTGATCTCGCTGAGAGCAGATGCCACGGCATCTGCGTCGGGAGGAGTGGTACCGCAAACGATCATCAAAGTGATCGTGGGCAGGTCCCCATTGTCAGTGGAGGTTTCCTCTTCGGTGGCGGAAGATCCGTCTTCAGCAGCGGAGGAAGTGCCGGTAGAAGATTCCCCAGCGGCGGAAGAGGAGCCCGTGTCGGACCCGCAGGCTGCGAAACAGGTCACAACCAGAGCAAGCGCCAACAGGATCGCAAGGAACTTTTTCATTATGTTTACCATCCTTTCATGGATTTGTAACGCCTGCGAGAGCAAACGTTAACTTTTACGAATCCTAGAATACACCACCCAAGTCGAATTGTCAACAAAAAAATGAAAAAATTATGAAGTCGTTGTGCAATGTTTCCTAGCGAATCGAACAAATATCCTAAAAGAAGGCAAATTTCCCCTGAATTTTCCTGTCAGCAAAAAGCAAACGATTGCTTATTTTGTCGAAATATGGTTTTTTACTTCTTTTCAGACTTGCCTTTTCGGGCCGTTTCTCTTCGATTTTACCCTTTTTGCGTAGGTTCGGAGCTCTCCCGTCGAATAAAGGAGACAGGCAGGATGGAACTCTCCGGCACCTCTTTCCCATTGAGCCAATCGATGAGGATCTTCACCGCCAGCTCACCCATTTCGCGAATAGGCTGAGCCACAGTGCTGATACGGCAATACTCGGAGATGTCCACGCCGTCAAAGCCCACTAAGGGAAGGTCATCTCCCCAACCAAGAGACATATTCCGAGATGCGCTTTGAATCCGGGCTGCCAGCACGTCACTGGTAGCAAACACACCGTCTGTCTCAGGGAATTGCTCCTTGGCCCGGCGAAGGTCATTGCACAGGTCCTTGGCAAACAAGTCTTCTGCGTCGATATAATATTCCCCGCAGGTGACACCCGCTTTCCGGCAGGTCTCGAAAAAGCCCTGGTAACGCAGGTAAGCGGGCAAATACATGGAAACGATCCTGTTACCAAAGAGCAGAGGCGCTCTGCATCCATTGGCCAAAAGTTCCTGGGCCGCCAGCACGCCTCCCTGGTAGTTGTCGCATGCCACAGAAGGCATACCGTCCACAGTGCGTTCAATGCTCACCTGAGGAATATCCCAGCCGTTGGTGACAGCACCCAGGTCACGGCTGCACACCAGCACACCCGCCACGTTGTTGGAGCGCAGCGCAGCAAACTGTTCCCGTTCTCGATCACGATGGCCTCCGGATGTGCAAAGGAACAGCTTGTACCCTTCCTTATAACATGCCGCCTCCACGGCAGCGGTCAAAGTGCTGAAAAAGGCATGGTCGATGTAGGGAACGATCAGCCCGATCAGATGGCTGTTTTTGCTCACCAGAGACCTGGCCATCTCGTTGGGGTGATAATCCAGCTCTTTCATCACCTGGAACACCTTGTCCTTGGTCTCCTGACTAATGGAGCCTTTCCCATTCAAGACTCGTGACACGGTGGTGATGGACACCCCCAAACGTTCCGCAATATCTTTCAGCGTTGCCATAAACGTTTCCCTCCTAGCCGCGTAAGGACCGCCATTTTCCAGCAAAATCCCCCGCGTCCTTTTTTCTTTTGGAAACAGAAGCGCGCCCAAGAGAGATTTTGAGCCTCTCCGGGCGGAACGCTTCCTTTCCAGACTTTATTTTTTATTGTCAGCGAAACAGGTACTGGGCGAAGTCCCGCAGGCACATCCGCCACACATTCCACTCATGCTCCCCGTGGTACATCTTCTCCACGTGGGTGGGGCACTCTTCGGGAGCCAGGCCCTTTTCCCGGAACAGCTCCCGGTCTTTCTCAAAGCGTTCCAGCGCCACGTAATCGGTTTCGCCGCAGGCACGGAAGAACACCTTGAAATCCTTCTGGAACTTTTCTTTGTCGTCCAGCTCTTTCAAATAGGTGGTGTCAGGGGCGGTCTGGCCAATCTTGAAAGCTGCCACAAACCCGCTGAACACACCGGCATAACCAAACAGGTCAGGGTTCTTCAAAGTCACCTGGCTGGTCTGCATGGAACCCATGGAAAGACCTGCCATGGCACGGCTCCATTTGTCGGTGCGCACACGATAGTGAGACTCGATGTAAGGAATGCAGTCCTCCAGCAGCAGCTTCTCAATGGCAGTGGTATCCAGCACTCTGGAACCGTCCTGCTCCTTCTGTACCATGCCGTTGTTCATCACCACGATGCAGGGAACTACTTTGCCTTCGGCGATCAGGTTGTCAAAAATAAAGTTGGCCCGGCCCTGATGGATCCAGCACTTCTCATTTTCTCCGTGGCCATGCTGCAAATACAGCACAGGATATTCCTGATCCGGGTTCTTCATGTAACCGGCAGGAGTGTACACCAAGCAGGATTTCATCACGCCGGTGCTCTTGGAATAGTAGTAATCCTGAGTCACAGTACCATGAGGCACATCTTTGCACAGGTAGAAATCCACACCCTCCTGGGGGATATCCACATAGTTCAAGGGATGAGAGGAACCGTAGCCGATGGGCGCCAAAGGATTGAGCACTTCTACCCCATCCACCTGGAACATGATGGGCACAAAGCCACCATCTCCGCCGTCCACTTCCGCGGTCCAAATGCCGTTGTCCTGCTTTTCCAAGGCCACTTCGTCACGATAGCGCAGGCGAGCAGTCACCTTCTCCGCAGTGGGAGCCAGGAAGTTCAGGCGGATCTTACCATCGCCCAGCAGAACAATTCCAGGAGGGACCACTTCTTCGCTGTCGGTGAAAGGATTGGTCCCCACAGGACGTCCCATGGGCATCTGGGGCTCAAAGCCAACGGGAGTGTCCCAAAACGCTTCGTTAAACTGAGCGGACGGATGCTGATAACGGTCGATCATTTTCATTCAACTCCTGTTCTAAATATTTTCAACTGACCAGACCTCTTACAGAGTCTGGTTCGGAATAGGCTCTTCCCACATGCTTTTCAGCTTGTGGATCTCAAAATCCACGGCAATGCTGGGATCCAGGTACACAGGAAAGACCTGAGTCTTGGCAGGGTCCAGCACTGTGGCAATGGAGGCGTTGAACAGCCCACCATTGGCGTAAATCTCCATAGAGCATCGGTCGGTGATGACCCGCAGCTCCAAGATCTTCTCCTCTTTATCCAGGCCCAGATCATAGGCACCAGTAGGCAGAAGGAGATGGCCGGAGGTGGGATCGTAAACCATGAGCACTCCTCGTACGGACAAAGCCATCACCTTTCCTGGAGTGATGCCCAGCCGGAAGGTCATGTCCATGGCTTCCCCCATGCTGGTGGAGGGGATTCGTTCTATCTCTTCCAAGCCTCTGTTTTCAAAGGAAAAACTGTTTTCCCACAAAGCACTTACCTCCTCCGCGGGCCACAGCGCCAACCGGGGTCCCTGTTTTGTGGTCACAAGACGCATTTCGTTGGGCACGCTCATACAGCTGGAAAAAGGACCACTCTCCACACGGGTGCGCATCCAGGAGAACTGGATCACCCGATCTTCCAGCAGCCCGGTGAAAGTTTGAGCCGCGTAACCACCCGGAGAACGGGCAAACTCGCTGTAAGCGGAATAGATGGAATGGATGGGCCCGGGGACCGCTTCCGTTTCAGGGATAAAGCGTCGCCCTTCAAACCGGCCCACCAGGTAATTGTCGGTAGAACCCCAAAGGATCCACTTTTTCTTGTCCGGGTCCCCATCTAAGGGCAGGCAAAACAGGTCGGGACACTCCGCCGCTCCCTGGATGGAAAACACCTGGCCTTCCTCCCAGTGGAGCAAATCCTTGGAATACAGCAGCATGTACCGGGAATTGTCCAGGAAAATGGCCATCACCCAGTTTTCCCCTTCCGGCTCCCACACCACCTTGGGATCCCGGTTCATAAAGGAAATGTGGGGCACCACCGGGTTCCCTTCATATTTTACGAAGGTTCTTCCCCCATCCAGACTGTACGCCGCCGCGATCTCAAAATAGCGGCCTCGGCTCCAACGGGTCTTACTCCCCGCCGGGGTGTAAAACAGGAAAATGGGAGGCTCTTCCCCGTTCCCCAAACCGGAACGGTTTTCCCAGTCTACGATACCTCCACCGGAGTACATCCGGCCGTCCTGATCAGGAATGAGAGCGTAGGGCAGCTCCTTCCAGTGAACCAGGTCCCGGCTGACGGCATGCATCCAGTGAGTGTTGCCCACGCCGAAACCGTAAGGATTGAGCTGAGCGAAAAAGTGGTATTCTCCCTTGTAGTAAAACAGACCGTTAGGGTCGTTCATAAAGCCGTGCATGGGGGTGATATGAGCCAAGGGCCGAGTGGGTTCCTGGTACAGGGTCTCCTGGTCTTTCAAGGTGTCGGAGACTTCCAGCAGATCAATGCAGCTCTCGTCTCCCCCTTCCAGACGAAGCTCCAGCTCCTCCCCCTGGTAACGGTCCAAAAAGAGACAGCTCCAGGTCCGGGGCGCCGGATCCAGGATCAGCTCGTGTTCTTCCAAAAGCTCCCCGTTGCGGTAGATCCCCAGGTACTGGGTCTTCTCCACAGGCAGGAACCACCCACCTGAATCCCCAATGGGCAACAACAAATAGCGCTTATCCGCGCGGATTATTTTACTTCTCATAGATACAGTGTGCTCCTTTATTCAGGCAGCTGTTAACAGCGCTTGGCTTTCACTGCGTCGTCCCCGCTAGTCACAGGACCGAAGCCGCCAATGACTGCCTCCCGCTGGATCAGGACACCCTCCTGGGTAAAGCGCAGATCCAGACGATCCTCGAAGCAGGTCTCCACCCAGCGCACCCCGATGGAGAAGGTGTCCTCCTCACTCCACCAACCGTGGAGACTGAGGCGCGTGATGGGCAAACCAGTACCTTCTACCGAATTGATGAACCGAGTGCCGTCGGTAGCGATGCGGTAAACGGTTTCCTTTCCATCCTCCAAGGCGGTGAGAGTAACCAGGCCGTAATTCATGTCCAGCTTAAACCGGGAGATACTTCCACCCGCAACAGTGCCGCTGAGCCTCCCCATGGGATTTTTCCGCAGGGTGAATTCCCCTTCCTCCACCTGGAACCACTCTCCGGAGATCTCTTTCGCCATAGGGCTATCCGGAACAAAGGGAGGCTGGGGCAGTGCCAGGGCAGCCATGCGTTTTTTCAGCGCAGCGCTCTCCTGGGGGGCTTCCGGCAGAGACTCCTCCTGAGAGACTTCCTCCAAAAACTCCCACAAAATATTCAATGTGTTCTGGGCCCAATGTGCGCCAGTAGCGGTCTCGTTGAGGGAGATGACCATATCCTTGTCCGGCACCACCACGGAGAACTGTCCCATGGCACCGTCAGCCCGGTACACACCCTTGGGACGGCACATCCAGATCTGGAAGCCGTAGCCCACAAAGTTATCCAGAGCTTCAGGGTTGCCTATGGACTCGGTAGCGGACTCGTTTTGCAGGCTGGTGGCTTTCTCCACATAATCCGCCGCCAGGATGCGCTCTCCTTCCCACACGCCGCCGTCGGCATAGAGTTTCATCAAGCGAAGGTTGTTCTCTGTGGTGGAGAACATGCCGCCTCCTCCGCACTCCACCCCATCAGGCATGAGGAACCAGCTGGTGCTGGCAGGGTCGATGCCGATCTTCTCATACAGCCGGGGAGTCAGGTACTCCTGAAGGCTCAGACCGGTCTTTTTCACCACCATGGCCGCCAACAGAGAGGACCCCACGCTGTTGTACATATAGGTGGTACCGGGCTTGTGATTCACCGGAGTGTGGAGGAAATCCCGGATCCAATGCTGGGAGGGCTGGGGCATGGTGTCCATTCCGCAACCCATGCAAAGCACATCCCGCACCGTCAGTTGCTGGAGGTACTCACTGGGCTCTTCCGGGGCATCCTCGGGGAAAATGTCGATGACCCGCTCGTCTAAACGGATGAGTCCCTCAGTATACAGCAGGCCCACACCAGTTGCAGCGTAAGTCTTTGACAGGGACTGAAGGCCATGGCGCAGACCAGGGGCGTAAGGCGCCCACCAGCCCTCAGCGCAAACCTTGCCGTGACGCAGGATCATCAGGCCATGCATCTCCGTGGTGCTTGCTTCCAATTTGTCCAGCAACCGCTGAATCGCACCACTGGAAATGCCCACGCTTTCCGGGGTAACCCGGGGAAATTCCTTTCGTTTCATGCTGTTTTCCTCCCTCTCTCGTCTCTCATTGCCAACGCGTTTTTCCACACCCGGTTTATTACCCAGGGGAATTTTAGGCAAACGTTAAACTTTTCTTCTCTGAGAATAGCGCATTTCCGCTAAGATGTCAAGCAGCGATTTCCTTTTTTTCAGCGCTTTTATCAAAAGCGAGCGGCGCAAACAGGGAGAAATAAAGCGAAGATGGACACAAAAAAGGCGGCGCCTGTTTCGGCATGCCGCCTTTTGAATCCCCTATCACTCAGAAACCTGGGGTAGTCTGGCGCGCAGGGCTTTCGTGGGGATGCCCTCTTGAGTAAAGCGCACCTCGTGCTCCGTGAGAATGTTTTCCGGATCGTTTTCACTGTGCAAGTCCTTGGTGTCGAAGAAGATCTCAAACCCGGCCTCCGTCAAATACCGCCGAGTGGCCAAGTACAGATCATCGTTGTCTGTCTTGAACCAGATCTCCCCGCCGGGTGCCAGCAAAGGTTTATAATTGAGAAGCTGCCGGGTATGGGTCAGCCGGCGCTTGTGGTGCCGGGCTGTGGGCCAAGGATTACAGAAATTGATGTAGATCCGCTCCACCTTTTCCTCCGGGGAAAAGAGCTGTGCCAGTCTTTCGATATTGTAGGCGCACAGGGCCACGTTGTCCGGCTGCTCCTCGCCAAAAGTCTCAGCGATGTTACGCCGGGCCACGCCCAGAATGTCCAGACTGATGTCGATGCCGATCAAATTCACGTCCCGATGCCGGTGAGCCGCTTCCGCCAAAAACACGCATTTTCCGCAGCCCAAGTCCAAATGGAGCGGACGGCGTTTTCCGAACACCTCTTCCCAATGTCCCTTCTGCTTTTCCGGTTCTGGAATATAGTAAGAGCAGGCGGCAAGTTCCGGCCTAGCCCATGCTTTTTTGCGGATTCTCATAGTTTCTTTCCTCCGTTCTTTTTACCAGGGCTTATTATACCTGGCCCCGGAAAGGAAATCAAGCAGAGACGTTGAATCTGGGGAAAAGTTGGTGTACAATAATGACAACGAAAAGGAGAGGGTGATACCATGGAAAAGTGGGCTTTAGCCCTGGAAGGCGGCTCTCTGCGGTGCATGTTTTCCGCCGGCGTGGTGGACGTGATGATGGAGCACCAGCTCTGGGCCCAAGGCGTGTTTGGCGTTTCTGCCGGTGCCTTGACGGGAGTGAACTATGTCTCCCGTCAGGTGGGCCGAACTGCTCAAGTCAACCTGGATTATGTCAACGACAAACGGTATCTTGGTTTGGGGAACCTGATCTTCCGCAAAAGTATTTTCAACTTTGATTTCCTCTTCGGTGAAATATCCGACAAGCTGATTCCCCTGGACAGGGAAACATTTCTTCATTCTCCCTGCCAATTCACCGCCATTGCTACCAACTGCCGCACGGGCCGGCCAGTGTTCGCGGAAAAGAGCTCCTGTCAGGACATTTACGCGGCAATTCGCGCCAGCGCCAGCATGCCTTTGCTGGCCCCCATCGTCACAGTTGAGGGCGCTCCCTGTGTGGACGGCGGTGTTTCATTGTCTATCCCCTACATGCGGCCTTTGGAAGAGGGATACGACAAAGTGGTAGTCATCACCACCCGGGAGCACGGCTACCGCAAGCCCCAAACGCCCCGGGCTCTGGCGAGACTTTATGCCAAGCATTACAAAGAGTATCCCCGCCTGGTGCGCTCCTTGCTGGACACTCCCCGGCGCTATGCCCGGGAACTGGACCAGCTGGACCGACTGGAGGCTCAGGGGAAAGTGTTCGTCATCCGGCCACCGGAACCGGTCACTGTGTCCCGCACAGAAAAGGACGTAACAAAGCTTCGGGCGCTGTACGCTCAAGGCCGACAGACCTGCTTGGAACGGCTGGATGAGTTGGAAGCCTACCTGAATAGCTGAGGATAAGTCCATGAAAAAGCAGGTCGTTCACATTTTTGGGGCATCAGGGTCGGGAACCTCCACATTGGGCCGGGAAATCTGCCGTAAACTAGGGTTCCGCTTTCTGGATACGGATGACTTTTACTGGATGCCCACCGATCCCAAATTCACCCAAAAGCGACCTCCGGAACAACGGGTGGAACTGATGCGGGAAGAGATCCTAAAACCGGGCAGTGCGGTGGTGTCCGGGTCCCTGGTAGACTGGGGAGATCCGCTGATTCCCCTGTTCACCCTGGCGGTCCGGCTCCAAGCGGATACCCAGCTGCGGATCCAAAGGCTGAAGCAGCGGGAGCGGCAGGAATTCGGCAGCCGCATTGACCCCGGCGGGGATATGTACCAGGATCATCTGGCGTTTCTGGAATATGCCCAGGGATATGACGCAGGTGGCATGGACATGCGCAGCAAGGCAAAGCACGACGCCTGGCAGCAGCTCCTCCTCTGCCCCCTTCTGGTGCTGGACGGCGGCGGAGATCTGGAGGAAAATTTCGCCGCGGTCAAAACGGCACTGGACCGCCTGGAACACTGATAAAAACATGCTGAAAAGGGACGTCTCCCAAGAGGTGAGACGTCCCTTTTTTTGTTGTCTTAATGCGTCATGAAATCAGATGCGCTTGATCCACTTTTTGCTGGAAAGTCGGAACACGCACCACACCGCTTTGATAATCTGGTCGATCTTCAGGAAAGTGTAGATCCAGAAGGCAGGCAAGCCCCACACCAGGCCCGCCAAAGCTCCCAAAGGTACAGAGGCAGCCCACAGGAACAGGATATCCGCCACCATAAGGAACTTGGTGTCCCCGCCTCCCCGGAGCACGCCTTTTGTGAGGATGGAGTTCATGGACTGGAAAATAACAATGAAGCCCACGGCCAGCATCAGCTGCTCGGCAATACCTTTGGTCTCCTCCGTGATGTCGTAGAAAGAGATGACCGGGCCGCTGATAGCCATGATAAACACACCTGCCAGCACACCGATGACGGTGCCTAAACCCAGGAAGGTAAAGCCCTGCCGCTGGGCACGATCATAATCCCCCTGGCCCAAGGTGTGGCCGGTGATGATGGAACTGGCGTTGGAAATCCCCTGGATAAACACGGTGGACAGCTGCTGGGTAACGGTGGTGATAGCGTTGGCGGAAACGAAGGTGGCTCCAATGCGTCCCATAACCATGGCAACAGCATTGTTGCCCAAGCCCAACAAAGTGTCGCTGACCAGCACCGGGATGCTGATGCGGAGATAATCTCCAACCAGGTCACGGCACTTCATGGTAATGTGCTTGAGGCGGTAGGCGATTTTTTTGTCTACAAACAGGAAATAGCCGCAGATAAAACAGAACTCAAACACACGGGCAATAACCGTCCCAAGAGCGGCGCCTGCCACCTCCATGCGCGGCGCGCCGAAGGCGCCGAAAATAAACAGGTAGTTGAAAAACACATTGACGAAAAAGGCGCAGATGGAGCAGATCAACGGCAGCCGCACCTGACCCAC
>HF972650.1:38240-46702 GCA_000432995.1 Clostridium sp. CAG:1013 | reverse complement strand
CAGCCGCACCTGACCCACGCTGCGCAGCACGATGGTGCAGGTGAGGGAAAATCCCAAAAGCCAGTAGCAAGGAATGGACCACCGGAAATAGCTGGCTCCGGCCTGGATGATGTCCGGTTCACTGGTGTAGATACGCATAAGACCATCGGGGGTGATAATGGTAGCCGCAGTGAACACCAGCCCGAATACAAAGCACAGCCGCAGCATAATCGTGATGGCTTTCCGCAAAGAGTGCTTGTCCTGCATGCCCCAAAACCGAGAAGTGAGCACCGAAGCCCCCATACCGATGCCCATACAGCAGATCTGAAAAATACTGATGAACTGGTTGGCCAAAGACGAAGCCGACAGAGCTGTCTCCCCCAGCTTGCCCAGCATGATGGTGTCGGTCATGTTCACGCCAATAGTAATCAAGCTCTGGGCTGAAATAGGCAGGGCGATGGCTGCCACTCGTTTGTAAAATTCCTTGTCTCCCAAATAAGGACGTATTCCCTCAACTAATCCCACTCCATGTCCACCTTTCTTAAAAGTTTTAACTGCAACTTTTATTGTACAGGATTTCCCACAAAAAGGAAAGGGGTAAATCCCTCTCACTTAGGAGATCCCCTTGTTTGTTTATAGCAGGCATGGTATCATGAAAAAAGCCGGTCCAACAGCCACCTACTCCGGCGAAGAAAGGAGCTGACACCCCATGATCTTATCGGGAAAAGCCATCGCCCAGCACATGGGAAAGGAAATCATCATCGAGCCTTACGACCCAAAACGGCTCAATCCCAACAGTTATAACCTTTCCCTGCACAATCAGCTGCTGGTCTACGAAAACCATCAGCTGGATATGAAAACCCCCAACCCTGTAAAGACTCTGACCATCCCGGAAACAGGTCTGGTACTGGAACCCAACAAGCTCTACTTGGGACGCACCAACGAATTCACCAAGACCGACCGCTTTGTCCCCATGCTGGAGGGGCGCTCCTCTATTGGGCGGCTGGGATTGTTCATCCATGTTACCGCCGGGTTCGGCGACGTGGGCTTCTCCGGGTACTGGACCCTGGAAATCTTTTGCGTCCAGCCCATCCGGATCTATCCCAACGTAGAGATCTGTCAGATCTACTACCACGATATTCAAGGGGAGTACGAGCCTTACTCCAGCGGAAAATACCAGAACAACACAGGCATCCAACCTAGCCTGTTGTACAAGGATTTTGAAAAATGAGCGACCACCTTTTTCTGGAAACCATCACGAACTGGCAGGACTGGGGACGGGTGTTTCAATCCATCCCCGCCTTCACTCCCCTGGCTCAAGAGATCTGCCGCCGGGAGGGGCTGCCCTGGCATCCCCTCTCCCCTCTGACTCCCGGCACCAACGGAGTGTTCCGGTGTGGGGACCTGGTGTTGAAGATCTTTTTCCCAAAAGAGTCCGGTCTGGACCCGGAACCGGATTTTCACACCGAGACCGCAGCCTGTTGTCAGGCCGCCGCTTGGGGCGTTCCCACCCCTCAACCTGTGGCCCAGGGGATGATCTCCGACAAATATGATTTTTACTACCTGGCCACCGCCTATTCTCCTGGAATAGAAGCGGGAGACTGGTTGGCTACCGCTTCCGCTGCCCAGAAGGAACAGCTGGTGGAACAGCTAAAGGAGCTGCTTACCCGGCTAAACCGTCCGGCATTGGGGTTGCTGCCTGACCGGGACTTGAAGCGGGAGGCCCGGAATAATCCTCGGCTGGAAAAACTTTCTCCTAGGCTGCGGGAGGATCTGCTGGCCCGTCTGGAGACGCTGGATCTGGAAAAACCGGAGCTGGTCCATGGAGATCTTACCGGAGAAAACTTGTTAGTAGGAGAAGATGGTAGCCTGACAGTAATCGACTGGGCCGACGCCCACCTAGCCCCAGCCTGGTACGAACTTGGGCCTATCGCCTTTGAGCTGCTTCGGGGAAATGGCCGGCTTTGGCGTCTTTTCGCTGGAGAAGACCCGGAAGGCTTTGTGGAACGGCTGCTGGACTGCCTGTGTCTTCACGATTTCGGACCAGATTTCCTAGTGCAGTGGGCTCAACGCTTGGGGCGAAAACCCTTTGCGACTTTGGGAGAAGTTCAGGAACTTTTGAGAGAAACCTTGCAAAAAACAAACTAAAAAAAGCCGTCGGCTTCCACACTGGAAAACCGGCGGCTTTTACATGCTCGATATTTTAGGAGAGGAAGCCCTCTACGATCTTTTCCTCTGCTTCCTCTTCCGTGAGGCCCAGGGTCCGCAGCTTCATGATCTGCTCCCCGGCGATCTTGCCGATGGCAGCTTCGTGAATGAGGGCTGCGTCCCCGTGGTTGGCGGACAGCTCCGGAGAAGCGTCCACCCGGCCGTGATCGGCGATGATGGCGTCACACTCCGAATGACCGGCACAGGGCGCGTTGCCCACGATCTTGGAGCGGTAGGCCTGGTAAGAATCCCCCTTGGCCACGGAACGGGACACCAGGTCCGTGGAGGAACCCTCCCCGTTCATGACCACCTCAAAGTCGGTGTAGGCTTCCTGCTTGTACTCGGTGAGCAGCCGCTCCCGGATCAGCAGTTTGGCCTTGGGACCTAAAGTGGCCTTGGTCTTGCGGGTGGTATGGTCCACCCCGCCGATCTGAGAGGTGTCCATCTCCAGGACAGCCCCTTCTTTCAGGTCAATCTGGGTCACAGGATCAATGGAGCGGATACCCTCTCCACGGCCGGTGCCCACGTGCTTCTCGATGTATTTTACCCGGGCGCCCTTCTCCAGGAAGAAACGGTGGATACCGTTGTGCCGGGCAGGCTCCCCGTTTTCCGTGTGAACACCGCAGCCTGCCACGATGGTCACGTCGGCGTACTCTCCCACATAAAAGTCGTTGTACACTAGGTCGTCCACGTCACCATGGGTGACACAGGCGGGGATGGACACAGTCTCCCCCTTGGTGCCGGGCAGGATGTGGATGTCCAGGCCGGGCAGGTCCTTCTTGGTGTCGATCTTGATATGCTCCGTGGACTGCCGGCCGGCGCAGCCTCCGTCCTCACGGATGTTGAAGGCTCCTTTGAAACCGCCGGTCCAGTCGGAAACCAGCTTAAGCAATTCTTCCGTTACGCTTTTCACGCGAACACCGCCTCTCTCTTGGCGCAGGCGCCGCATTGGATATTGTCCTCCATCAGCCGGGGGAAGATCTCCGCTCCCGGTCCCATTTCCTTCAGCGTTCCGCCGGAGATCACCACGATCTCATCGGCGATCTGAAGGATCCGCTCCTGATGGGAGATGATGATCAGCGTCCCCTGGAGCTTGCCCCGGAGACTCTGGAACACATCGATCAAATTGGAAAAGCTCCACAAGTCGATGCCAGCTTCCGGCTCGTCAAACAGGGACAGCTTGGTATGGCGGGCCAACACCGTGGCAATCTCGATCCGCTTGATCTCACCGCCGGACAGGGTAGCGTCCACCTCTCGGTTGATATACTCTCTGCCGCACAGCCCTACCCGGCTGAGCATCTCGCACAGCTTGTCCGTGGGCAGCTTTTGTCCTGCGGAAAGCTCCAGCAGCCGCCGAACCGTAAAGCCCTTGAAACGCACCGGCTGCTGAAAGGCGAAGCTCACTCCCTGGCGAGCCCGTTCCGTCACGTTCAACTGAGTGATATCCTGTCCATCCAGGATAATCTTGCCGCTGTCGGGAGTCTCCAGCCCCGCGATGATCTTAGCTAAAGTGGTCTTGCCGCCCCCATTGGGTCCGGTGATCACTGTCAGCTTTCCCTCTGGGATGGTGAGGCTCACGTCCCGCAGCACCTGGTTGCCGCCAGGAGCGGTCCAGGAAATATGTTGCAGTTCCAGCATTATGCCTTCTCCTCTCTGTCAATTCCGGCAACAGCCCGGCGGATCTTCCCATGGAAAAACCGCCGGGCTTGCCTTTCCCTTATTCAGGGTTCCCAAAGTATTGTAAATTATTTTCTTCCAGCTTGCAAGGCCCTGGACGCATTTAAGATAGCGATCACCGTCACACCTACGTCCGCGAACACCGCTTCCCACATGTTTGATAGACCGAAGGGAGTCAATGCCAGCACCAGCAGTTTCACACCCAAGGCAAACACAATGTTCTGTCGGACGATCCGCAGGGTCCGCTTGGAGATCTCCATGGCCTTGGCAATCTTGGAGGGCTTGTCGTCCATGAGGACGATGTCCGCGGCCTCGATGGCGGCGTCACTGCCCAAGGCTCCCATGGCGATACCGATATCCGCTCGGGACAACACCGGCGCGTCGTTGATGCCGTCCCCCACAAAAGCCAGTTTGCCTTTCCGACTCTTCTCCTGGAGGAGAGCTTCCACCTTGGCCACTTTATCCCCCGGCAAAAGCTGGGTGTGTACTTCGTCCAGACCCAGCTGCCGGGCCACTTGCTCACCCACAGCTTTGGCATCGCCGGTAAGCATCACGGTCTTTGTCACGCCCTGGGCTTTCAGGGCAGCGATGGCTTCCTTAGCGTCCGGTTTCACTTCGTCGGAGATTACCAAATGGCCGATATACTGTCCATCTACCGCCACGTGGACCGTAGTTCCCACGTGATGGCATGGATGCCACTTCACGCCGATTTCTTCCATAAAGGTGTCGTTTCCGGCACAGACAGTCCTGCCGTCCACCTGAGCGCGGACGCCCCGTCCGGAAAGCTCCTCTACCTGTCCCACCCGGGAGGTGTCAAGTTCCTTGCCGTAGGCCTCCTTCAAGGACTTGGAAATGGGGTGATCTGAATAGCTCTCTGCCAAAGCCGCCATTTCCAGCAAGCCGCTTTCGGAGTACTCCTCCGGATGGATGGCGGTGACATTGAACACGCCTTTTGTCAGGGTGCCGGTCTTGTCAAACACTACCAGTTCCGTGTTTGCCAAAATCTCCAGGTAGTTGCCGCCCTTTACCAGGATGCCCTGCCGAGAAGCTCCACCGATCCCCCCAAAAAAGCTGAGAGGCACGGAGATCACCAAAGCACAAGGACAGGACACCACCAGGAAGATCAACGCCTTTTCGATCCACCCGGCCCAGCCTCCAACAAACAGAGGCGGCACGATTGCCAACACTGCAGCGCAAATCACTACCACTGGGGTGTAATACCGAGCGAACCGGGTGATGAAATTCTCCGCCCGGGCTTTCTTGGCGCTGGCGTTCTCCACCAGATCCAGGATCTTGGCCACAGTGGATTCCTCGAAGGCTTTTGTCACCCGCACGCGCAGCAGGCCGTTCTGGTTAACACACCCGCTGATCACGTCGTCGCCGGGCCTCACCTGGCGGGGAACACTTTCCCCGGTAAGAGCGGAGGTATTCACCAGGGAGGTGCCCTCCAGAACCACACCGTCCAGCGGCACTTTTTCACCTGCTTTCACCGTGATGGTGTCACCAACAGCAACTTCCTCCGGGTCCACCTGGACCAGCTTGCCTTCCCGCTCCACATTGGCGTAGTCAGGGCGGATATCCATCAGGGCAGAGATGGACTTGCGGGATTTCCCCACAGCATAGCTTTGGAACAGCTCTCCCACCTGATAGAACAGCATGACGAACACTGCTTCGGGATATTCCCCTTCTCCGAAAAAGCCGGTGCAAAAGGCTCCCACCGTAGCCAGGGCCATAAGGAAATTCTCATCGAACACCTGGCCGTGAGCGATGTTCCGAATAGCTTTCCACAGCACATCCCAGCCGATGACGAAATAGGCGGGCAGGAACAGAACGAACCTCCAGACCCCTTCGTAGGGAACGAGCACGGCCGCCACCAGGAGCAGGGCGCTTATGCCGATGCGGACAGCCATCTTTTTCTGTTTTCTGGTCATAGCTCTCAGATCCTTACATGGTCAAGATTGGGCGGCCCAAAAGGCCGCGGAAAATCCCTTACAGGTTGATGATGCAGTCCGGCTCCACTTTTTTGCAGGCCTTGACGATCTGCTTCAAAATGTCGTCAAAACGGCTGTCGTCCGCGTCCACGGTGAGTTTCTGGGTGAGAAAGCTGACGGTGGCATCGTTGACCCCGTCGATCTTCTTGATGGCGGTCTCCATTTTGGCGGCACAGTTGGCACAGTCCAGGTCGGTGAGCTTGTAGGTCTTTTTCATGGCTGAGGACTCCTTTATCAGTAAATTTATTTGAGCTTACTCGGTCACATGGTCCATGCCCTGGCCCAGGATGGCCCGCACATGGTCATCGGCCAAGGAATAGAATACGGTCTTGCCTTCCCGACGATATTTCACCAGCTTGCTTTTCTTCAGCACCTGGAGCTGATGGGAAATGGCCGACTGAGTCATACCCAGCAGCTGGGCGATATCGCAGACGCACATCTCCGCTTCAAAGAGCACGTAGAGGATCTTTACTCGGGTGGAATCCCCGAAGATCTTGAACAGCTCCGCCAGGTCGAAGAGTGTCTCCTCCGGGGGCAGGATCTGGTTCACCCGGTCCACGATCTCCTGGTGAACAAACATGAACTCGCACTGAGGGGCGTTTTTCTGTTCCGGCACATTTCATCATCCTTTCATATGAGCAATCGTTCATATATATACTACGCAAAACCCGGCGGGTTGTCAAGGTCCCGCCGGGCTTTTTTCAAACTATTTTTCTCAGCCTTCCTGGAACATATCAAGCAGGCTTTCGTCTCTGGTGAACACAGGGATCTGATCCAGAGGCGCGTCCACGGTGACAGTCTGGCCGCCCTCATAGGTCTGGCCGTTCCATACGTTGGTCCAGGTCTGGCCCTGGGGCAGGTAGACCTGACGCTGACGCTCCCCGGCGTACATCACAGGAGCCACCAGCAGAGAAGGCCCGAACATGTAGGCGTCCTCGCAAGCCCAGGCGTTCTTGTCCTCGGGGAAATCATAGAACAGGGGCCGCATCACCGGGGTGCCCTTCTCGTGGGCCGCTTCCATCTGCTGGGCCACGTAGGGACGCATCCGCTCCCGGAGGAACAGATACTTTTTGCAGATCTCATAATCCTCATCCCCAAAGCACCACACCTCGTTGGGGGCACCGGAACAACAGGTGGCGCCACCAGTAGTACCCTGCTGGGGCTGGGTGGGATACCGGTCGCCGTGGAGGCGCATCACCGGGCAGAAAGCGCCGTACTCGAACCAGCGGGCCAGCAGCTCCTGGAAACCAGGATCAGTGGGGTCTCCCCCGTGGAAGCCGCCGATGTCTGTGGTGAACCAGGGGATTCCCGCGATGCCCATGTTCAGGCCAGCGGCAAACTGGTTGCGGAAGCTGGAGAAGCTGGAATGGATATCTCCAGACCACACCAAAGCGCCATACTTTTGGGAACCGGCCCAGGCGCACCGCAGCAGGTTGATGATGTTCTCCTGACCGGCAGCCTTCATGCCGTCGAAGAAAGTTTTGGCATAGAACATGGGATAGCTGTTGCCCACCTGAGTGTTGGGCCCCAGGTAGTAGCGGTAATTGTCAAAGTCGTAGGCGGTGTACTCCGGCTCGGCCTCGTCCAGCCAGAAGATCCGCACGCCTTTATCGTAATAGTTCTGCTTGGCGATGCTCCACACATACTCCCGGGCGCCAGGATTGGTGGCGTCGTAGTGGGTGGTGCTTCCCTGGAATTCCATGGCGGTACGGACGCCCCGGTCCACCCGGATCAGGTAGCCTTTTTCCACCATGTCTTGATAGCGCTCACAGCGCTTGTCCACTGTGGGCCAAATGGAAACCATCAGTTCGATGCCCATGTCCTTCAGCTCCTGGATCATGGCATCGGGATCGGGCCAGTAGGTGGGGTCGAATTTCCAATCGCCCTGCAGGGGCCAGTGGAAAAAGTCCACCACGATGACGGAAATGGGCAGGCCCCGGCGCTTGTACTCCCGAGCGATGGACAGCAGCTCCTCCTGGGTCTGGTAACGCAGCTTGCACTGCCAGAAGCCCATGGCGTAGTCGGGCATCATGGGCACCTTGCCGGTGACGGAAGCGTACTGCTCCTCGATCTGAGCAGGGGTGTCCCCAGCGGTGACCCAGTAGTCCAGGATGTCGGTGGACACCGCTTCAAAGGACAGAATATTCTTTCCAAATACAGCACGTCCCACGGCGGGGTTGTTCCACAAAAAGCCGTAGCCCCGAGAGGACAGGAAGAAGGGCACGCTGGCCTGGGAATTACGCTGGGCCAGCTCCAGGTCCACACCCTTCAAGTTCAGGTAGGGCTGCTGGTACTGCCCCATGCCGTAGATCCGCTCCTCCGGATCCAGGGACTCAAAGCGGGCGGTGAGCTGGTAATCCCCGCTGAGGATGGGACGGAATTCCCGAGCCTCCACCTCCAAAGCGCTGCAATTTTCCGAGAACAGATCCCGGCGGTTCCGGCTGTACTCCCGGAGAAGCTCTTTCCCCTGAGCGTTGAAGAATTGGAGCCAGCCGCTGGTGCTGATCACCGCTCGCAGCTGTCCGTTGACGATCTCTCCGTTTTTCTCCCCGATCCGGATCTGGGCGCTCTGCTCCACCGGCTCAGTGAGGGCCCAGGGACGTTCCG
>HF972650.1:28950-38222 GCA_000432995.1 Clostridium sp. CAG:1013 | reverse complement strand
GTTCCGGCATGGGCTGGACCTTACAGGCCCGCACCCGCAGACTGTTTTCTCCCCAGGGCTCGATGCGGAGCTCCTCGGCGTCATAACGATAAACCAGGGCGTTTCCAACTTGCTGTAAAATTGCCATGGCATAGACCTCCCCTATGATGAGTTTCTAGGTTCATTTTAGCACTGAAAAACAGGGGAAGCAATCCACATCCTTGACGGAAACTTGCAGGATTTTGATAAAATGACCTTTCCCCTGTTCTGATTAAACCGCCCCAAAAACAAAAAGGACCACCGCAGAAAACGCGGTAGTCCCAAACATTACAGGCTTTCCAGCTCCTGACGAGCGTCGTCCAGAGCCGCCCGAAGGACCTTGTCCATGTCGTAATAGCGGTAGGCACCCAGACGGCCCCCGAAACGCACATCCGGCCGGGATTTGGCCAGCTCCCGGTAGCGCTCGTAAAGAGCCTGGTTCTTTTCGTCGTTGACCGGGTAGTAGGGTTCCATACCGGGCTGCCACTGAGCGGGATACTCCCGGGTGATAACCGTTTTTTTCTGGGTCCCGAAATTGAAATGCTTGTGCTCGATGATCCTGGTATAGGGCACCTCCCGGGCGGTGTAGTTCACCACCGCATTACCCTGGTAGTTGGGACAATCCAGCACTTCATCCTCAAAGCGGAGAGAACGGTACTCCAGGGGACCAAAGCAGCAGTCGAAGAAGCCGTCGATGGTTCCAGTGTACACGGTCTTTTCCGCGATACCGGGATGTTCTTCCACAAAGGTCTTATAGTCTGTGGAAAGCAGTACATCGCTGCCCTCCAGCAGCTTTTCCACCAGCGCGTCATACCCCTCCTCGGGGATACCCTGGTAGCGATCGGTAAAGTAGTTGTTGTCGTAGATGAACCGCAGGGGAAGCCGCCGGATGATAAAGGCGGGCAGATCCTTGCAGTCACGACCCCACTGCTTTTCTGTGTAGCCCTTGATCAGCTTCTGGTAGATATCGTCCCCCACCAGCTTCAACGCCTGCTCCTCCAGATTTTTCGGCTCCTCAATGGCGTGGCGCTCCGTCTGGCGGCGGATCTCCTCCTGAGCCTGGGCGGGTGTGGTCACGCCCCAAAGCTTAGAAAAGGTATTCATGTTGAAGGGCATGTTATACAGTTCCCCATGATAAATAGCCACGGGGGAATTGATGTAGTTATTGAAGCGGACATACTGGGTCACATAATTCCACACTTCCTCGTCAGAGGTGTGGAAAATATGAGCGCCGTACCGGTGGACTAAAATGCCCTCCACGTTCTCGCAGTGAACGTTGCCCCCAATATGAGGACGCCGGTCAATGACCAGGCACCGCTTTCCGGCCTGGGTCATCTGTTGGGCGAAGGCGCTGCCGTACAGGCCCGCTCCTACAATGAGATAATCGTATTTCATGGATGGGCCTCCCTCAGTTAAATCCGAAAATCTTCTGGCTGATCCGGTACACGGTCAAAGTGAACCAACGACCCATCGGACCTGGAGAGGTGAGAACCCGGCCAAACATCCGATGGCTGAGGATCTCATAATGCCGGGGAAAATCCTTTTTTAAATTCCGCCAAAAAGCCCGCTGGTACTCCAAATGCTCCTTGGTGCCGGAGCGGAACAGCAGCACGGAAGTTACAGTGGTGACGATTTCCAGATAGCTGATAAGATATTGGCGCAGGCGGTCATTTTCCACTTTGTCCAGGTCCAGCTGCTGGCACATCAGCCAGTTCACCCGCAGCTGCTGGTCAATGCGGCGAATCATCACCTGTTCCTGCACCGACTGGTCCTCCCGGCCAATGAAATAGTGGTAGAACACCTTATCCACATAGTACAGCGTCTTGACGTGGGCCATAGGTACGTAGATGAACAGATTGTCCACGTAGAATGTGTGATGAGGCAAGTCCAAACCGCTTTCCCGCAGCATCTGGGTGCGGTAGATCACCGAATGCATCAGCAGATAATTCCCCTTGGGGAACTTTCCCACCTGATCCCAGGTGAGGATCTTCCCCTGGGGCAGCGCATGAGGATACCGCATCACTTTTTTATGCCGTACTCCCACTTTGTCATAGACGAAGTCACTGACTACCATGTCCACCTGTTCCCCATTCTGATGGAACCGGCGCAGCAGGTCCAGAAGTTCTTTCAGCACCTGGGAGTCCACCCAGTCGTCGCTGTCTACCACTTTGAAATACAGACCGGTGGCATAGGTCAGGCCCTTCATCACCGCACCGCCGTGACCAGCGTTCTCCTGATGGATGGCCCGGACAATGCCGGGATGAGCCTCTTGCAGCTCGTCCGCAATGGCGGCAGTGCCGTCCTTGGAGCCGTCGTCCACAATGAGGATCTCCACCTCGTCTCCTCCGGGCAGCAGCGTCTCCACACAATGGCGCATGTAGTCCTGTGAATTGTAGCAGGGCACCGCGACCGAAAGCAATTTCATGTTCATTTTCCCCTTTCCTAATTTACACCCCTATTTTACTCCTCTTTATTTCTGGCTCAAAAACCAGTATCCCTCAAAATTCCCTTTCATCACCCGGTAACCGTTGGCGGTGCAGGTGTACTGGAACTGACGGATCATATTTCCTTCCTTATCGTATTCCTCGAAACACTGGTGGACGCCGTTATTCACCACGTAAGTGTCACCCATATCTTGAACATTGGACACCAGACTGGAATAAGGCAGCGAGAAGGAATCCGTCAAAGTGAAGGTCCCCTCATTCTCATCCACCAAGTAATAATACACGTAAGAATTGGCACCGTCCTCCACGGTGGAAGAAGTGCTCACTTCCTCCGGGACTTCTACCGCAAAGTCGTCCCGGCTGCTCATGGCGTAATAGTTATTGTTGTAAAACCGCAGGTAATACTGACCATCAGGCAGAGAATCGTCCCTCACCAGCTCCACGTCGTGCTGACCGTACTGGAACAGGAAATCTCCTTCCTGAGTCAGGCTCAGGTCCTCGTATTCTGTACCCTCCCAGAATTCCGGGTTGCCAATGAGCCAAAGGATCTCCGGCTCCTCCTCCAAAGTGGCTTTGATAATGGTGGAGGTTTCCCGGGAACTGACGATGATGGCGTTATCTTCCTCCACATACTGGATAGAGTTGAGATGGAGCCAGTCCCATTCTCCCTCAGACCAGAAGAAGGGGTCCGTCATGGTAACAGGACGGGTGTTCTCAAAATAGCTATCCAAGGTCTCCGTAAAGTCCACCACGCGGGTGACTTCCCCGGTGTCCAGGTCAATCTGGATCACTTGGTCCTCCACGGTTTCCCCTTTGGTATCCGTGGCCAGAGCCAAAATGGTGCCTTCCGGTCCCCAGTTGATGTCGTGGTGAAGCTCGAAATCTCCCAGCTCATAGAGCTGGACCACCTGACCAAACCGGTTGAACTTGGCGATCTTATCACTGCCCACGCAAGTGATCAGAAAATCTTTCTCATCCCAAAGGAAACGGTCGGAATGATAGCCTTCCAACACCATCTCATAGCGCATCACACCACTATTGTCAAAGAAGAAGGTGTAGCCGTAATAATCGCCAAAACCCATAGCGTAGTACAAGCCTTGGGAAAGCTCCTGGGCACTGTCTCCGTCCACTGTCTCCAAGGTCACGTCATAACCAGAAGTGGTCTCAGGCATTTCAATGGTGAAAGTGGTCTCTTCCACCTTTCCTTTGCTGGTCTCCGCCTTAAGAGTGACGGTGTTCTCCATGCCTGGCACCAATCCCACCAAAAGAAACTCTTGAAGCCGGCTGTAACCGTTTTCCGCCTGATTATTGGCGGTGGCGGTGTAATCAGGGATGGACTCGTCCTCAACGTGAACGGTGTATTCCACCCGTGTTGCTGTGTCTGTAAGGAAATAAAGGAACAATCCATTGGAACCGGTACCGAAGGGATTGAGAACCGCCAGAGGAGCGTCCATGGAATAATCTTTTTCCTCAATAAGCTGGATCAGCGTATAAGCCAACCGATCCTGAACCTCTTCATCGTAATATGTAAAATCTTCCTCCTCATAC
Organism: Clostridium sp. CAG:1013; assembly: GCA_000432995.1. GTDB lineage: Bacteria > Bacillota > Clostridia > Oscillospirales > Acutalibacteraceae > Acutalibacter. Next base: position 34,212 of record HF972650.1, on the reverse strand, counting down.
TCGTCAGGGACAATCTGGTGTACCTGAATGCTGGATTCCACAGGAGCGGAATACACGGTTACCTCCTGAGAGGCTTCTCGATCTGCCACATCTCCGGTGGTGATCTCCCAGTCCTCACGGGTCTGGATCTCCGACTGGATAAAAGAGCGGCTCACCGCTCGAACGATGAAAAACGATGCGATGGCCAAAGCCACCACAGCCACTACTACGGCAATGAGGATCTTCACCTGTTTTTTAGTGACGTGAATCTTCATGCGTTTATTCCTTTCAAAAATCAATGGTATATTTTCAATCGCTCACCGGGCTTATTTTCAGCAGAAAACGTTTCCAGATCCACGATTGTTCTATGCCTACCATTATAGACCATTTCCAGAACTTGTCCAGAAAAAAATCCTCAAAGGGGCCTGGTTTCTCCCCTAAGCTCTTGAAAGATTCCCTTTTTCCAGTAAGATCGCTCCTGGGATCCATCCCATAAAAAGGGAAGGAGGACCGGCGGTGATGCCTGACCTTCTTCCCCAAAAACGCTGTTACAGGAACCGGAAATTGATCCCCGCGCAGCCATATTCGCAATGATACTGCATAAAGATAGGCTCCAGCGTCCAGGTGATCTGTCCAGAGAGAAGGCCGTCGCACAAAGCGATCATGTCCTTCACCACCTTGGGACGGATGGGATTAAAATACTGGGAGTGCCCCTGAAGATGGGACTGCTGCTGACGAGGATCCCCACCGTTTTCCTGGATCACATGACCTCCCAGCCAAGTGTAGTCACGCAGCCGGGGCAGGTTGGGCAAAAATGCCTCCAGAGCCTCACGGTACTTGGCCACCAGATCCATGGCCTCCTCTTCCCGGCAGATCATCAGGGCAATGTCCCCGGAACCGATGGCATCCCCGGTGAACAGGCACTGGTGGAATTCATCGGCGAACACCACCGAGTGAGGCGTGTGACCGGGCAGATCCAGGGTCTCAATGACCACCCCGCCGCCCAGATCGATCTTGGAACCGCCCTCAATAGGCAACAGCTCCGGCAAAGGAGCGTCTTTGTCTTTAAATGCGGCGGGATACTTGGTCCGGTCCTCCCGCAGCAAAGCGATATCCTTTTCGTGGAGATACACCTTGGAGAACTGGTCGATCCAGTGCATGTGGTCCAGGTGGGGATGGGTGACCGCCACCTCCACCGGCAGTGTGGTCAGGGACGCCACCAAGGCGGGCAGGTCCCCCTCCCCCATGCCTGTGTCAATGAGTAGGGCTTTTTCCCGGCCCTCCACCAAGTAGCAGCAGGAGGAGAAAAAGTCATTAATGCACCACACGCCCGGCTTAACCCAGTCCACCATGAACTGGCCACGGCGATCCTGAGACAGAAGCCACCGGGCAGAACCTCCCTCCTGGGAAAAAGCTTTCTCCCAGACCTGCTGGGGAGAAAGTTCCTCCCACTGGTGGGGTGTTTCCACATACCCAGCGCCCACGGCTCGCAAACCGGAAACAGTGACCTCCGCGCTGGAAACCACAGTCCCGTTCCGCAGCTGGGTGTCCTCCTGAACAGGAGTCCAGACCAGCAGGGGGACATCCTTCAAAGCCCGGGCCTGGTAGGGATCGGCGTAGCCACCCACCACGCATACTCCCGCAAACCACTGGGGAAAATGGGAAGCCAACTGCCAGACGCCGTCGGCGCAGGAAACGGTGCCGGTGAGAGTGGATCTAGCCTGATCCAAAGTGGGATCCTGACGCAGCTGGTAGACCAAGTCTGCCACGTCTTCTTCCCAAGAGGCCATATCGCCGCCAGGTACCACTGCACAGCAAATAGCGGCGTCCTCTAACTGAGGCCCTAACAAATCGGCGCAGTCCCCGGCCTCTTCTTCACTGGACACCAGACAAATCACCCATGGGCTTCCTTCTTTTTGACCGCTTTCCTTCCAAAACCAGACCAGCGTGCCTTGCCGGCCTTTCCATTCCTTCCGTTCCAAACCAGATGCCTCCCTCTGCAAATAACGCAAACGTTTACCTACCGTTTTTATGATTATACCACACTTACTTTCTCGAGGGCAAGGGCTTTCCCCACAAATGGGAGTAGCTTTCAGGGAGAACAGGCTGCTTTCAAAAGTGTATCCCCACAAAAAAAGGGCCGCCTCATTTCGAGGCAGCCCCTTACAGGTCAAATATTCTGATAGTCTTGCAGGATCTTTTTCGCCAGCTTGGCGTCTACACGGACAAACCCCTTAGGGTCTACAAAATCCAGAGAACGCAGCACTTCCTGGGACTGGCGGTAAACCTCCAGCTTCGTGGAGTGATACACCGGTTCCGCCTTCCGAGGCAGAAACACGGCAAACTCCATCTCTTCCCCGTTGATCCGGCTGAAGTAGGCATGGACACGATTCACCTGGTAAGTCTTGGCAATGATCGTGCACAGAGCGCTTTTCACCAGCTCTACCGCCACGTCGTCGTAGCCAATGTCAAAGATCAGGATCTTTTCTTTCAGCTCTGCCAAGTTTTTGACCATCCGTTTGGTATAGGACTGGATCTCCTGAGTGGGCTCCATGGTGTTGGCCTCCCCCGCTGGGGTAACGCACACAATGTACCCGGCTTCCGGATCAGTGTACAAAAAGGAGTAGGCCATGGCGGCAAAATAATTGCAGCGCTTGCACCGCCAGTCATACAGCGTCTCGCTGAGGATCCGCCGTTTCAGGTCCGGGTTCTCCTTGGCGTTCACGCTGGCGAACAACCGATATTTTTGCGACTCCCCGCACTGGGGGCAGATGATATCCTTCTCGATCTCGGTGGACATTCCCTATACTCCCTCCCGACTCAGCCTTCAAAAGGCAGGTCGTCGTTTTCTTCCGCCGGGGCGGCCTGGGCTTCCGGCTGAGGCTGGGGCTCAGACTGGGTCTGAGGAATCTCCTCTTCCTGGACGGGCGCTTCTTCCAGCGTCTCTTCGGGAATGGGATTCTCATCGTAAGCCTCCACATCCTCCAGGGTGATCTCCTCCTGATCCTCCTTGCCGTAGAACTTCTCCAGCTGATCCAGAGCGTTATCCAGCGCTTCTTCGATCTGATCCAAAGCGGCGCAATGGGACTCTGTTACAATGTTGTCCTTGTCCCGCAGGCTATGATAATAATACCGGCCAAGAGCCAGATATTCCCGTTCCGCAGCCTTTTCCTGGCAGCGAATGACAGAGCGGATCCGATTGAGCCGGGCAGCCCGGCGATTCTTTTCTCCCAGATAATTGGCCGCGTCTCCCACAGCCTTGCCGATATTCTTTAAAAATTCCATAACCGATACCTTCCTTTCCCTTTCTTAATTTGGAAATACTTCCGAAGGTTCTTTTTTGGCGCTCCCGCCTGCCGCGGGCGAATGCCTTTGTGGTTATTATACCGCAAGATGGAAAAAAATAATACCCCCTTTTTCCGAAAAACGATTCCAGAACATTTGTTTGATTTTTTTCAAAAAACACTTGCCTTTTGCCTTCAATTCTGATACAGTATGGGCCGCAAAAAAACGAACGTTCGATTTTCTAGAAAGGAGTCGGTATACATATGGATTACATTACCTGGAGCAGAGCATATTGGGATGAGGCAGCCCGCGTGCGGGACAGGATGGATCGGATCCGGAAACAGGAAAACCGTCCAGCGGAAGAGCTGGCCCGAAAAAGGCGATTGACCATTCTGTACGAGATGTACCTGGACTGTGTCCACACCGCTCAGGCGCTGGAACGCCGAGCTGGACTGGAAAGGAGGCTGTAACATGCGCACTCGAGTGCTGAGCTTTGATCTGCTGCGAAGTGAGACAGGTTCCTCTTTTGGGGGACAAGCCGCCAACCAACCTCAGCTGAAGGCAGCGGCCCGAGTTCTGTGGACCGCCTTGGACAAGGAACTGACTCCCCGGCAACGACAGTGTGTGGAACTATGCGTCTTGCAGGGCATGAGTCAGATCCAGGCCAGCCGCCTACTAGGAGTGAACAAGGCCACGGTATGCCGTCACATGCAAAAGGCCAAACGTTCTTTGAAAAAAGCAGCGGGCTACACCGCCATGGGGAACCCCCGTCGGGAAGAATAAAGGAAGCGTTGCGGCAGGGAGAAAAAGCTGGTATAATCATCCCAGAGAAAGGAAGTGGCGTCATGGCATTGACAGAAGAACAGCTCCAGCGGCTGAAACAGATCCGGGTGTTTGTGCTGGACATGGACGGAACCATCTACCTGGGAGAGTCTTTGTTCCCCTTTACCAAGGGATTTCTCAGCCGTGTGAAAGAGACCGGCCGGGATTTCTGCTTTTTCACCAACAACAGCTCCAAGAATCGGGAAGCCTATCTGGAAAAGCTCAGCCGCATGGGAATCCACATTCCTCCGGAGAAGATGCTCATCTCCAACGGGGTCATTCTGGAATGGCTGAAGGAACACCATCCCGGGGCCAAATGCTACGTGGTGGGTACTCCTTCCCTGCTGGAAGATTTCCGCAAGGCTGGATTTGTCCCTGACGCGCCCGACGCCGACGTGGTGATCCTGGGCTTTGACACCACTCTGGTCTATGAAAAGCTTGTGACCGCCTGCGACCTGATCCGGGCCGGAAAGCCTGTTTACGGAGTAAACCCCGACTGGAACTGCCCGGTGGAAGGGGGATTCATCCCGGATTGCGGCTCCATTGCCGCCCTGGTGAAGGCATCCACAGGGGTCCAGTGTGAGTTCTTCGGGAAACCCTCTCCCCACACTCTGGCGTACATGCTCCGGGAAACCGGCTGCCGACCGGAAGAACTGGCCGTGGTGGGTGACCGACTCTATACGGACATCGCCGTGGCGGTTGGGACAGACGTCACCTCTATTTTGGTGATGAGCGGCGAGACTACTCCGGAGCTTCTGGCTCAGAGTGATACAAAGCCAGACCTGGTGGTCCGAGACCTAGAAGAGTTGGGAGCGCTGCTGTAAAGGTATCCAGAACATTTCAAAAGAGCTGCTGCGTTTCGCGGCAGCTTTTTTTGCATATTTTTCTTTCTTTGGTCCACACTAGCCAAAAGAAAGGATGGATCTGGATGGAGTATCTCAACGCGTTTTGGGTGGGCGGACTGATCTGCGTGGTGGGCCAGCTGCTCATCGACCTAACTAAACTGACCCCTGCCCGGATCATGGTATTGTTCGTCACCTCCGGAGTGGCCCTAGGGGCTCTGGGGCTGTACGCGCCTCTGGCGGAATTCGCCGGCTGTGGGGCCACTGTACCTCTGACTGGTTTTGGCTGGGCCCTTTCGGAGGGCGTGCGAAAGGCTGTAGCGGAGGACGGTTT
>HF972650.1:27159-28885 GCA_000432995.1 Clostridium sp. CAG:1013 | reverse complement strand
ACTGCGGCGGCCATTTTCTTTGGATATCTGGCGGCACTGGTCGCCAAACCCCGGGACAAGTCATAAAGTTATGAACTTGAGCCGCCACTGCAAGCCAGGAGAGTTTTCAGGCTCTTCCCCACATTACAAAAAAAGAAAGGAGCTGTTGCTTTTCGCAGCAGCTCCTTTCTTCTATATTACGGCAGCCTGTACCCGGCTGCTTTGTAGATCTGGTACCAGTCCTCCCGGGAAAGCTCCACATCACAGGCAGCGCAGTAATCCTTCAACCGCTCCTGCTTGGTGGTACCCAAAATGACCTGGATCTTCGCCGGGTGCCGAAGGATCCACGCTGCCGCAATAGCAGATTTGGTTACGCCGTATTTTTCCGCCAGTTCCTGAAGTTTCTCATTGAGCTCCGGGAACATGTCGTTATCCAAGAAGGTCCCCTCGATGGCTCCGTACTGCATGGGCGACCAGGCCTGGATAGTGATCTTTTTCAACCGGCAATAGTCCAGAAGCTCGCCATCCCGGTCCGGAGCGTTGGGCCGCTGGGAGTTCACCTCCATGGCGTGGGTGATCATCCCTGCGGACATGATACCAAACTGCATTTGGTTGATATACAGCTTCTGCTTCACCCCTGACTGGAGCAGTTCCAGCTGCCGGGTATTGAAATTACTTACGCCAAACCGGAGCACTTTGCCACTTTTCTCCAAACGTTCAAAGGCTTCCCCGATCTCTTCCGGCTCCATGAGCACGTCAGGCCGGTGGAGAAGCAGGAAATCCAGATGGTCTGTTTGCAGCCGATCCAAGCTCTCCTCCACGCACTGAAGGATATACTCTTTGGAAAGGTCATACTTTACCCCGGGACAAATTCCGCATTTGCTCTGAAGGATCAGCTTATCCCGCAAGCCAGGCTCCGACGCAAACACCTTTCCTAGAAGGGTCTCGCAGGCGCCCCCGCCGCCGTAAATGTTGGCGTTGTCCACAAAGTTGATCCCCTGCTCCAAAGCCGTGTGGATCAAGGCAGAAAGTTCCTCCACCGTCATATTCTTGACGCGCATGCAGCCCACTGCCAAAGCAGAAGCCATCACGCCGCTGCCACCCAGGTCGATCATCTTCATAATAAAACTCCTCCCACTCCATAATGAAATCGTGGATAACCGTTGATTTCATTATAGAATAGGAGGAAAAACCGTGCAAGGGAGTTATAGAAAAAATCTCAGTGACCGGCAGGCTTGCGGGAAAGCTGATCTTTTTCCTCTTTCAGGTCGGCGTGGACCAGACGGACCAAAACAATACCCAAGGGGATCAAGTTCAGCCAAATGGCAGGGGCTTCCACCAAATGACAGGCCACTGTGGAAAGAACACCGCCCCCAAAGAAGCATCCCAGCATTCCCAGGAAAAACAGCGCCCGGTGGAGACCTTCCTTATCTCCCTTCCGAACCGCTTTCGCGAACCCTACGCCCACCTGCCGAAGCTGGTTCGTGCAGAACGTAGTGGCCATGGGGATACCCTCTGCCTGACGGAAGGTATTGTACTGCATGGATGCGATGAAGTTCACCAGCACCTGGACCAGCTGATGGGGCCAGCTCAAAGGGATAAAGCCAATGGTCAGCAGCACCAAACACTCAAAGGCCACCAGGTAGGTGTCCCACCGGAGAAATCCCAGCCGCCGCATGGGAGAAGGCAGGATCTCAGAGAGGAACGCCCCCGCCAGATACGCCCCGATAGGAATCAGATAGTAGCA
>HF972650.1:22497-27136 GCA_000432995.1 Clostridium sp. CAG:1013 | reverse complement strand
CCCCCCAGCCAATTCCGGCTGCCGAAGGCGATTGCCATCAGCACCACGTTGGCGGTCTGGGCGTTGCAGAACACTCCGCCCCGCAGGTTGAAGGTGTAGGCGCCCATCATGCCAGCGCTTAATGTCAACAAAGCGAACACGCTGCGGCGTTCGCACACCAGGTAATTCTTGTTTTCTGCCATAGACTTTCCCTTCGCTTTCCAATAGAGCTAAAGGGATTATACACCTGATTTGTTTCAAACGCAACTGTCAGAGCTCCTCCTCTGCTTGAAACTCACGGCGGAGTTTTTCCAAGGCTTTTTTCTCGATGCGGGAAATGTAGCTCCGGGAAATGCCCAAATGCTTCGCCACAACCCGCTGAGGTTGAGGCCGGAACCCGCAGAGCCCATAGCGCCGGCACACCACTTCCCGCTCTCTCTGGGTCAGGGCGGATTGGAGGTAGCGGTACAGCTTTTCGCTTTTCATCTTCACGTCGATGCTGTCCACAATGGTGTCGTCCATAGCCATAGTGTCCAGAATGGTCAAGGCGTTGCCGTCCTTGTCGGTATCGATGGGCTCGTTGAGGGACACATCCTGGGCGGATTTCTTCCCGCTGCGGAAAAACATAAGGATCTCGTTCTCAATACACCGGGAAGCATAGCTGGACAGACGGATCCCTTTGCTGGCGTCAAAGGTATCCACCGCCTTGATAAGTCCGATGGTTCCGATGGAGATCAGGTCCTCCTGGTCGTTCTGGCTGGCGTAATACTTTTTGATGATATGCGCCACCAAACGCAGATTGTGCTCGATGAGCTTCTGACGGGCATCCTGACTGCCTTGGGCCATCTCCTCCAGGCATTTCTTTTCTTGGGCGGCGGACAAGGCCCGGGGAAAGGTCCCCCCTCCCGTGACATGGAGAAACAGGTAAATCGCGTGAGATAAAAGCTCCAAAAGCTGCGCAAACAAAATCGCCACTTCCCTTCCTCATTGCTGTTACAATGTCTATGAAGGAAAATGGCGAAATGTTCCGGCATGGCGAAAAAAGTCAACCCTTGTCCACTTCCAACCGAAATACGTTGGCCACGTCGGCGTCGGGACAGCAGAAACGCAGGTCTCCCGCCTGGGACAGGGGCAGTTCGCCTCCATACCTGAGAATATCGATATAGGGAAACCCTGCGTGGAGAGCCATGGGACACAGCTTGTCCCGGTCTGTATCAAAATCGAACACATCCCCCACCTTATGGCCGTGGTGGCACCCACAAGTGCCCAGCTTGCCTACCACTGTGAGGGTGATCTTAGGTTTTGGCATTTTTTGCTCCTCTCTCCACTCTCGTTTTGAGAATAGACTCACACGTTCTTTTTCAGAACCACCTGAGTGTCCTCAGCTGTCTTTTTATGGAATACCGGCAGCCAGGTGACCTCCTCTACCGGCTGGAAATGGAACGAGGAAGCAGCCGCATGCACCTGGGACTGGGATTCCCTCTTTGTTGAAACAAAAATAGCAGTGGGACCGTCTGCCCCTCCGATGATACCGATGGAGGCTGCCTCCGAGCCTTTGATTGCCTTACGCAGCCCCACGGGAGATCCCATCCGGTGTCGATCTCCCTCATCCCGATCGCGGAGGGTAAGATATCCCTTCGGCGGTTCCGGGTCTAAGGTGTAGGTGAGCTCCCGGCAGTGGTTGGGGAATTCCCAGCCTTCCGGAAAAGACATTTCCAGCGTTTGGGGCTCGTTTTCAACCACAGTAAGAGTGTAGGTCTCCCCGGTGACAGGATCCAAAAGCTGCACTTTCTCCCCCGGGCCCCCTGCCTGGAACGGAACTCCTAGCACACTTGTCGTTTCCCCGTGGAGCCGCAGGGACAGGGTGAACAGCTTTCGCACTCCCAGCCGTTCCAGAAAGCCCCGCCAGCCTTTTTCTGGTTTTCCCCAGGGGAAGGACCAACGCCAAAGGTACCACGCCTTTGTCTTGTCCAGCTGATAGTGATCCACCACCCACTGGGCTTCCAAATCTGTCCCCACCACGTCCTCAAAGGGGGCGTAGGCCACGCCCCGGCCATGGTTGCGATCAAGTGGTTTTCCGTTGACCACAACCTGGGGATTGTAGGAAAAATGGAAGGGATTCTCCGCCTGGATGGCCATGAGCTCCTCTCGGCTGAAATGGCTCTCATCATCGTTTTCCGGTGTCAGGTGCCACTTGTCCCGGAGGTTACGGATCTCTTCCGGGTCCACCTCCATGCACAGGTCCACCACCAGACCCTTTGGGCAGGAGTACACCCCCGGCACCAGCCACCGGCGCCCCGCCCAATGGAATTCCCCCGAAAAAGGCAAAGGTTTCCCAGCGGGCTCCCGATCCTCTTTGTAACAGAAAAACGGGCCGTCAAAGGTCACCTTCCACACAGGAAGGTAAATGTCTCTTTCATCATCGATCAATTCCACAGCGTTCATCTCCTTTTCCCCATCATACTCCGGCTAAGCCCAGAAAGCAAGAAAAACCCCGGGGAGTTTCCCAGGGGTTTTGTCTTGTATAGTGTTGTTCTTACTGCTGAGCGCCGATCTGGATGGCCTTACGGTTGAAATCCAGCATCTGGGCCTTCCGGGCGGGGATGCACTTCTGCACCGCCTGATCCAGAACGTCGGCATCACAGAAGGCGTAATCGCCCTTGGTGCAGACTTCCTGGAACAGCTTGCCCACCAGGATCATGTTGGAGAGACCAGACAGACCATTCTCCTCTGCCAGAGAGGAGGAAGGCACATAGTACACGGTCACGTCGTCCCGCTCCACCTTCTTGTCGATGAGGCTGGAGTCCACGATAACCACGCCGCCGGGCTCCACAGCGTCGATGAACTTGTCAAAGGAAGGCAGGTTCATGGCGATGAGCACGTTGGGGTTGGTCACCAGAGGAGAACCGATGGCCTCGTCGGAGACGCACACGCTGCAGTTGGCGGTGCCGCCGCGCATCTCAGGACCGTAGGAAGGCAGCCAGGAAAGCTGCTTATTGGCGATCAAAGCGGCGTAAGCAACCACTTTGCCGGCAAACAGCACGCCTTGGCCGCCGAAACCAGCAAAGAGAATATTTAAATTTTTCATGCTGTTATAGCTCCTTTCTTCATGCGAGCCGCGGTGTTGCCCGGTACCCGGCTCAGCCGGGATCTCCGGTCAGACCGGAGAAGGGCAACCCGGAAGAAGGAAAGACCTGGGGCCTTTACTTCTTCACGCCCTCCTCTACGTCCTTATAGACCCCCAGGGGATAGTAGGGGATCATGTTGTCCTCCAGCCACTTGAGGGCTTCCACAGGAGACAGGCCCCAGTTGGTGGGGCAGGTGGACAGCACTTCCACGATGGAGTAGCCCTTGCCCTCGATCTGGTTCTGGAACGCCTTCTTGATGGCCTTCCGGGCAATGTTCACGTTCTTCACGTTATCCACGGTGACACGCTGGGCAAACGCCACGCCGCTCAAGGTGGACAGCATCTCGCACACCCGCACAGGATAGCCAGCGGTGTTGGTGTCACGGCCGTAAGGAGTGGTCTGGGTGATCTGGCCAGGCAAAGAGGTGGGAGCCATCTGGCCGCCGGTCATGCCATAAATGGCGTTGTTGATGAAGATGACGGTGATGTTCTCGCCACGGGTAGCCGCATGGACGGTCTCCGCGGTGCCGATGGCAGCCAGGTCACCGTCGCCCTGGTAAGTAAAGATCACGTTGTCGGGACGGGCACGCTTGAGGCCCGTAGCCACGGCCTGAGCACGGCCGTGAGGAGCCTGCACCATATCGCAGGAAAAATAATCATAGCACATGACCGAGCAGCCCACAGAGGCAACGCCCACGGTCTTGCCTTCCACACCCAGCTCTTCCAGAGCCTGAGCCACCAGGCGATGGACGATACCATGGGTGCAGCCGGGACAGTAATGCATAGGCGCGTCAGTCAAGGTAGACGGTTTTTGAAATACAATAGCCATAGTAAGTTCCCTTTCCGGAGTTTGGACCGCCAAACTCCCATAGTCTCTGTGGTTACAGCAGCGCTTCGATCTGCGCCAGCACGTCAGCCGGGGTGGGGATCATACCGCCGGTGCGGCCATAGAAGTGGACGGGCACCTTGCAATCGATTGCCAGCTTCACGTCATCCACCATCTGGCCCATGCTCATCTCCACCACCAGGAAATTCTTGGCGTGGGCAGCGGCACGATTCAGGGCGTCCGTGGGGAAGGGCCACAGGGTGATGGGCCGTACCAGACCCGCTTTCAGACCCTTCTCGCGGGCCTTATTCACAGCGCTGCGGGCCACACGAGAGGAGGCGCCGTAGGCAACCAGCACCACGTCTGCGTCCTCAGTGAGGTATTCCTCAGCCATCTGCTCGTTCTGCTTCACGGTCTCGTAGCGCTCGAAGCGCTCCTTCACCAGCTGCTCCAACTTCTCGGGAGTCAGATACAGGGAGTTGATAATGTTGTGGGCACGCTTGCCGCCGTGGCCCTTAGCAGCCCATTCCTTCTCGGGCAGGTTGGCAGAGCCTTCCTCGGGCAGCTCCACGGGCTCCATCATCTGGCCCAGCATACCGTCAGCCAGGATCATGGCGGGCATACGGTACTTGTCGGCAGTGTCAAAAGCGTGGGAGATCAGGTCCACCATCTCCTGAACAGTGGAGGGAGCGAACACCAGAATCTGG
>HF972650.1:21427-22332 GCA_000432995.1 Clostridium sp. CAG:1013 | reverse complement strand
CCTTCAGGCTGACGCCAGGAGAGGAGGAGGAAGTCATGGCGCGCACACCGGCGGAAGAAGCACCCAGCACCATGTTGATGGCGGCGATCTCAGATTCCGCCTGGAGATAGGTGCCGTTCACCTGGGGCATACGCTTGGACATATACGCCGCCAGCTCGGTCTGGGGCGTGATGGGATAGCCGAAGAAGTGATGGCAGCCGGCGCGGATGGCGGCTTCGGCCAGCGCCTCGTTGCCCTTCATCAAAACCTTCATAAGTAAATCCATTCCTTTCTCAGGGGCCAAAAGCGGCCCCCGAACAATTTTTTACCGTTCGACTGTGATGGCCGTGTCAGGGCACATGGTAGCGCAGGAAGCGCAGCCCACACACTTTTCAGGCTCCATCAGCTTTGCGGGATGGTAACCCTTGGCGTTGAGGCGGCTCTTGTCCAGGGCGATGATCTTCAGCGGACATGCGTGCACGCACATCCCACAGCCCTTGCAGACCTTCTCATCTACAATGATCTTTGCCATATCTTTTCCCTCCTTCAGGATTTTTCTCTATCTATATACAATACTATGGGTGGTACTGTGTTGACGAATTTTGAAACAGTTCTAGGCACGGCCCAACAACAGAGATACTCCCTCATTGAAACTATGTTTCTCCATGTAGTGCTTGGCGTGGACGTGCGCTCTCCTCTTTCTCAGCGCGGGCCTTTCAGCCCGCCGCCCATGGCGCGGCATGACAACGGAGGCACTCCGTCGCCGCCCGTGGCGCGACTTGACAGCGGAGGCACTCTGCACCAAACGGCGTTTTCATACCAGAGATTCGGCGCGGACGTGCGTCTTCCTCTTCCCCAGCGTGGGCCGTGCAGCCCGCCGCCCGTGGCGCGATTCGACAGCGGAGGCACTCCGCACCAAATGGCGT
>HF972650.1:15217-21400 GCA_000432995.1 Clostridium sp. CAG:1013 | reverse complement strand
CACCCGGGATACGGCGCGGACGTGCGTTCGCCTCTTCCCCAGCGCGGGCCGTACAGCCCGCCGCCCGTGGCGCGATTAGACAGCGGAGGCACTCCGCCCGCTTACTCCCACATAAATTTCACGTGGCGCTTGATTTCCCGGAAACCTTCCGGCAGCGTCTCACCCGGCTTTAGGGCGAAGTCAGGAGCGGTGGAATACAGCAGGGGTAATCCGGTCAGCTCCGCCGTTTTGTGGGCGAAATCCAGGCCTCCCAGCAACGTCTCCAATGTGGTCTCCACACCCAGATGAGAGTTGTTCACCAAACCGGTGGCTTTCAGACGGCTGGCAGTCTCGATTTCCCGCAGCAGAGCCAAGGCTTCTTCCGGCGTCTGGGACAACACACGATACCGGTTGATGACGTAAAGCATCTGGTAACCTGCTTCCTCCAGTAATTCATGAAGGCCGCCCAGAGCCGTGACACCCGCGTCGTCTCCTCCAGCGTCGATGAACACCTTTCCAGCGCTGGGCTCAAACAAGGAGTACAGCTCTGGGGGCAGGGTGGGCGTGTCCAAAGTGGTGCCGGCGAACACAGGGGCAATCAGCCGGATCCCATGCTCCTCAAGCAATCCGCCGTATTCCGAGGAACGGAAATAGGGGTTGACAATGTCCAGGTCCGCCACGGTGACCCTCTCCCCTTTAGCGGCCTCATTCAAGGCCAGGTTCAGGGCCAGATTGGTTTTGCCGCAGCCGTAATGGCCGCAAATCACGGTGATTCTGGCTTGCTCGCTCATAGTTTCCTCCCTCTTCCTTTGATCCACTTCTTGCAAGTGAAAGGAGATCGTCTTGCAATTTTACCCCTTCTGAGAAGTGGATATCCCTAATCTTATCACAAAAATGACGGCGTTTCAACATGAAAAGCCACTTTAAATCGCTAAAATCTGGGAATACTCCTCATTTTCGGCAATATCCACAGTTTCCTTTTCAGGGTCATTCAAGCTCTGTTCATAAATTCCTTACGATTTTTTCAAAATCTCCTTATGAGCCCTTCATAATTATGTTTTAGACTTTAGACACTGAAACGAGAAAGGAAGTGGTTCCCACAAACCTTAACTGATCTATTAAAAATGATCTCTCTTTCATAACTCTTTTTCTTAACATACTGTCCTTCGATGGAGCAAGAGCCGACAACAGCCGGTTCGTGGCCAACGCTCCATCGTTGCGGCAGACCAAAAATTCTCGCTCCTGCCTCTTTTGCGCAGGAGCGTTTTTAATTGTCAAAATATTTTTCACATCAGGTGGCAGAGTAATCCCGGGCGCGAAAATCATTTTTTTCGCACATTACGCCCGGGAAAGGGATGAACGCGTATCAAAAGCATTTTGAAACACTGCACCAAGCACAACCTGATCAAAGCCGTGAAGCTGTTCGCTCTTAGTGTGGGCACTACCGCTTTGTGCATGCTGGGCTGTGTGGGAGTGCTGGACCAAAGCGGACAACCCACTGCCCTGGAAGCTTCTGTCTTTAACAGCGGAAAAGAATTCCTTCCCGCTCAGGAGGCGTCGGCTTCTGTCAAGGGCAGCGCTCAAAGCTCACCCGGCAAAGTGATCCCTCTGGGAACCACCTTTGGTATCAAACTCTTCACCGACGGGGTAATCGTTGCCTCTCTCTCTGACATCTATACGGAGAGCGGCGTCTGCTGCCCCGCCGAGGAAGCCGGGATCCAGCCTGGGGATTATCTGCTGAAAGCGGATGGTCAGGATATTCCGGACAACGCTTCTCTAGCGAAATATATCGGTCAAAGTGAAGGACAACCCATTACTTTCCAGGTACGGCGTGGAGAACAGGTCTTTGAGGCTCAGATCACCCCTGTATATGGTGACGGTTCCTTTAAGACAGGCATGTGGGTCCGTGACAGTGCCGCGGGCATTGGCACTTTGACCTTCTACGATCCTTCCACCGGTATGTTTGCCGGTCTGGGCCACGGCATCTGCGACATGGATACCAACGGTGTCATGGCTTTAAAATCCGGTGAACCTGCCCCCATCACTTTGAGCGGCATTATCAAAGGTGAAGAAAACGAACCCGGACAGCTTCGGGGATATTTTTCCTCTGACGAGAGCTTAGGCACCCTTCTTGCCAATCAGGAGACCGGTGTCTACGGCACTTTGTCCGACCCTCCCACAGGAGAAGAAATGGAGATCCTGCCCCGGGAAGAGGTGGCCTGCGGCCCTGTCCAGATCCTGGTGAGCCTGGATGAATCCGGGCCCCAGCTCTACGATGGGGAGATCACCCAAATTGTGGGCGAAGACCAGCAAACAAAAAACCTGGTGATCCGGATCACGGACCCCAGGCTTTTGGAAAAGACAGGCGGCATTGTTCAGGGCATGAGTGGCTGTCCCATCATCCAGGAAGGCAAGCTGGCGGGGGCTGTGACCCACGTGTTCACAGAAGACCCTACAACAGGATATGGTATCTTTGCCGAAGTGATGTGGGAAGAATGCCAAATATGTAGTGCGGCGAACGCTGTCGAACGCTGAAACATCCAGGTTTTAAGCCCCTTTTCGCCATTTTTCGGCACGATCTTTTTCCAGAATTTTCAGGCAAACCACTTGCGATTCTCACCAAGTTATGGTAAAATTCATTCACAATAAATCAATGCCAGGAGGTTCGTCATGGAAAAAGATAGTAAGATAATTATATGTTCGGAAGACGGCGAATGGGGCCGGGAACCGATCCAGAAATTATCCCAGCGCGGGGTGCAGCCCCTTTTTCTAAAACGGGACAGCACCCTGCTTTTGGGAAAAATTAAGGAAGAACGTCCCCAGCTGGTGATCATGGATTTTTTGATGCCGGGCCTGGATGCCATCGGGGTCATCCACGCGGTGGCGCAAGACGCCTCTGTGGAAAAACCCCTTTACATAGTGACCTCCTCGTATACCAACCCGATCATTGAGCGGGAGATCTCCGCGGCTGGTGTGGCCTATTTCGCCCTGTCCCCCTATGACAAAAACGAAATGGTCGACCGGGTCCTCACTCTGCTCTCTGTAAAGGGCAAGCATTTCGATTCCGAACCCTTGAGCAACAGCCTTCGGATGCAGGTCACCGAGATCCTTCACCAGATTGGTGTACCTGCTCATATTAAAGGTTATCACTATCTGCGGGACTCTATCCTCATGGCCGTGGAAGATCCCGAGATCATCAACGCCGTGACGAAACAGCTCTATCCCAGCGTGGCCAAACGGTACAATACCACCAGTTCCCGCGTGGAGCGGGCCATCCGCCATGCCATCGAGGTAGCTTGGGACCGGGGTGATGTGGAAGTGCTGAACTCCTACTTTGGCTATACCATCCACAATGCCCGGGGGAAGCCCACCAACAGCGAATTCATCGCCATGATCTCTGACAAGCTCTGTCTGCAAATGGCCAGCGCCTCCTGACGTGATTAAGCATACACGAATGAAGCCGCCTTTTTTGTCGAATTATGAGGGAACATCCCATTTTCTTGTAAAAAAATTGTGAACGAGCTCAATATCTAGTAGAAATCCGGCGGATACCACTATCTGCCGGATTTTATTTGGGCCATTTTACTGCTTGACATAACACCTATTACACCAGTTTTTTCCCCAATTCTTGGCGCAGTTCCTCCGCAAACCTGCACGCGTGGAATCCGTCGCACACAGCGTGGTGGACCTGAATCGCCAAGGGGAGCATCCAACGGTCCCCCACCTGATGATACCGTCCCACTGTGAAAATAGGCAGCAGGTATTTCTCTCCCCTAGGCAGTTCCAGGTGGAAACTGGAAAAGCTCTCCCATGGGATAGCGGACACATTAAACGCCGGAGGACACTCAGGCTTGGCATCAAAGGCGGTCACATTCCCATAGATGCGAAGGTCCTCTTCGTACCGCCGGATAAATTCCTCCCGGTCCGGCGTGTACTCTGTCCACAGGCAGGAAAAGGTCTCTGTTTCCGGATGAAACACCGTGTAGGACGGGGAAAGCTGGTCGAACCACCCCAACTCCCCTTTTTCATTCAAAGCCATGCGAAACTCCGGATGACGGTTCACCACCACAGCCAGAGCGTGGATCATAGAGGGGTAAAACCTTCCTCCGTGCAGTTTCAGCTCCGTCACATCTAATTCCACGGTCATGCTGTAAAAACACGGAACCTGGTTGAGGTAATGGTGAAAATGCTCCTTACGGGGCCACTGCTCCAGATCTATCAAATGAAATTCCATAAGGTCCTCCTTCCCCCCCGCCGTAATTCACCCAAGGCATCACGGCGGCCTAGTTTTCCATTCATTCGCTTTCATTCCCGGAATATCCACGGAACCGGCAACATAGAAACAACGATCATTCTGGGATAGAAATACCACAGCCGGCCCTGTTTTGTCAAGGCCGGCTGCGCGTTTATAGATGTCAGCTTTCCAGCTGAGCGGTATACAGATGATAGTAATAACCCTTGCGGTCAAGGAGCTGCTGATGGTTGCCCATCTCCGCGATGCCCTTGTTAGAGATATACAGGATCCGATCGCAGTTTTTGATGGTGGACAGCCGGTGGGCGATGATGAAGGAGGTACGTCCCTTCAAAAGCGCCTGCAAGCCCTCCTGGAGCAGCCGCTCCGTCTTGGCGTCGATGGAGGAAGTGGCTTCGTCCAGCACCAGGATCTTAGGGTCGGAGAGCAGCGTCCGAGCAAAAGCTACCAGCTGCCGCTGACCCTGGGACAAACGGGAACCACGCTCGTTCACCTGAGTGTAGTAGCCGTCCTCCATCTCCCGGATAAACTCGTCGGCCCGCACCGTCTTAGCGGCGGCGATGACTTCTTCATCTGTGGCGTCCAAACGGCCGTAGCGGATGTTATCCATGATGGTGCCGGAGAAGATGAAGCTGTCCTGAAGCATGATGCCCATCTGGGAGCGGAGAGAGTGGAGAGTCACCCCGGCAATGTCATGACCGTCCAGCAGCAGCCTGCCCTCATTGATGTTGTAGAATCGAGAGATCAGGTTCACCACTGTGGTCTTGCCCGCGCCGGTGGGCCCCACCAAGGCAATGGACTCACCAGGCTGGACGTCCAGATTGAAGTGCTCCAAAATATTTACCTTGCCATCATAGGAGAAGGTCACGTCGTCAAAGGTGACCCGGCCAGTGATGGGAGGCAGCTCCGTGGCACCGGGAGCGTCGTCCACTGTGACGGGCTCGTCGATCATCTCGAAGATACGCTCCAAATAAGCTACGGCGTTGATGAAGGTATTATACAGGTTGGAAAGATTCAGAATAGGCTGCCAGAACCGCCAAGCGTAGGAGGAAATGGCGATCAGGGTACCGATCTGCATAGCGGGCCCCAGCATCATCAGACCGATGATGTACATGGCACCCACCACCCAGGTGGAGATGTTATCCACGGAATACCACACCAGGTTGGAGGTGTACTGTGCTTTCATCCAGGTGGACACGCATTTCTTGTTCAGCTTGTCGTAGATCTCACGGTTCTCTTCCTCACGGGTGAAGGCCTGGGTGATCTTCATGCCGTCCAAGCTCTCGTGGAGATAGGCGTTCAGGTTGGAGCTCTTGTTGGACACGTCCTGCCAGGCCCGGCGCTGGGCAGGCTTGATCAGCAGGACAATCACCAGGAACAGGGGGATACCTGCCATAACGATCAGGCTCAGACGCACATCACACAAGAACATGAACACAGCAATGAGCAGCAGGTTGAAGATCTCCAGCACGAAGTTGATGATGCCGTTGGAAAGGGCGTCGGAGACGGAGTTTACATAGTTGATGACACGGGTGAGGATCTTTCCGTGGGGCCGGTCATCGTAGAACTGGAAGGGCAGCTTCTGCAGGTGCTCGAACAGGTCCTTCCGGATGTCGTAAATGATCTCCTGGCCCACCACGATCATGTACTTGGAACGGGCCCGGGAGAACAAGATGGACAGCACGATGGAGACCAGCATCACCACGGAAAGCCAAACCAGCTCCTGATAATCCTTGTTGGGGACGGACACGTCAATAGCACGCTGGATGAGCATGGGGCCCACCAGAGAGCAGGCGGCGGAAATTGCGGAAAACACCAGGGAAAGGATCATCTTTTTCTTGTGGCGGCCAATATACGTGCCAGCCCGAAGCAGGTGTTTTATGTTAAATGGGGTTTCCAGGGTCTCGTCAACGTCAAATTTGTTGCGTGCCATTTAAACCACCTCCTTTTCG
>HF972650.1:0-15179 GCA_000432995.1 Clostridium sp. CAG:1013 | reverse complement strand
CAGCAGGAACACTTCCCGGTAATAGCCGGGCCGCTGGGACAGCTCCTCGTGGGTGCCGATATCGGCGATCTGCCCCTTATCCAGCACCACGATCTTATCCGCACGCTTGGTGGTGGAGATACGCTGAGCCACGATGATCTTGGTGCAGGGGAAGTCCAGGTTGGCAAGCTGCTCCTGGATGTATTTTTCTGTTTCCAGGTCCACAGCGGAGGTGGTATCGTCCAGGATCAAAATGGAAGGACGCACCGCCAGGGCGCGGGCCAGGGCGATACGCTGTTTCTGACCACCGGACAAACCGGTGCCACGTTCGCCAATGAGGGTGTCGAAGCCGTCGGGCAGTTTTTCCACAAAGTCCACGTCCGCCATTTTAGCGTAGCGCTTCACGTCCTCTTCCGACAGGGAACTGTCACCGTAGGCGATGTTGCCGTCCACCGTATCGGAGAACAGGAACACGTCCTGGGTAGCGATACCGATAGAGTGGCGCAGTCCGTGGAGATCATACAGCCCCACAGGGGTACCGTCGATGGACAGGGTGCCGTTGGTCACATCGGTGAAACGAGGGATCAAGTTCACCAGAGAGGTCTTGCCGGAACCGGTGGGTCCCATGATGGCCACAGTCTCCCCGGGCTTGATGTGCAGGTTGATGTCCCGCAGAACAGGCATACCATGCAGATCCAGATCCACTCCTTTGAAGTCGATCTCCCCCTTCATGCGGGTATCCACCGGCTTGGCGTCGGGGCGAGATGTGATGGTAGACTTGGCGTAGTACAGCTCGATGATCTTGGTGGAGCTGGCGAAGAACCGCTGGAGATCATTCAGGTGCATGCCCAGCATACGCATGGGGTTGGTCAACGTCCAGGTAAGGGAGTTGAATAGAGTGAAAGTGCCAATGGAGATCCGTCCGGAGATGAGGAACGCACCACCCACCAACAGCACAGCAATGGACAAGGACTGGGAAAGGCCGTCGATGTAGGGGCTGAACTTCAGCCACAGCAAGGAAGCCTTGGTGTTGGCTTTTTTGTAGTCGGTGTTCTTCTCGTCGAACCGGTCGATCTCATAATCTTCCCGGGCAAAAGCCTTCACCACACGGTTGCCGGAAATATTCTCCTGGGCGCGGGTATTCAGCTGGGAGAGCCGCTCCCGCAGGTCCACGTACAGGGGATGGACCCGTTTGGAGAAGGCGTAGGTCAGAGCGAAAATGATAGGCGTCACTGCCAGCATGGACAGAGCGAAGAGCCAGTCCGTCACCAGGAAGGTGATGGAGGTGGTCAAAAACAGCACCGAGCAGTCGATTAGCTGCCGCAGCACCCAGGCTACCGCGAAGCGGATCATGTCCATGTCGCCGGTGAGGCGGGTCATCAGGTCGCCGGTGCGGTTTTTACCGTAGAAGTCCTGATCCTGCTCCTGCATGTTTTTATACAGGTCCCGGCGCAGCTTGTAGATCAGTTTCTGGGAACAGGTTTCATAGGTGATTACGGAACAGTAGTTGAAGCTGGTGCGGAACAGGGTAAATCCCACCAGCACCGCCACAAGAAACAGAAGGTGGTGAATCACTTCATCCGTCACCACACCTGTTTGCGTCAGTGGCTCGAAAACGGTGTCCATAATGTTGGCGGTGATGACAGAGTTGCCAAGCGCCAGCACGGAAAGCACCGCTGTGGAGCACAGGGCGAAAACGTATCGTTTTCGGAAGCCTTCCATTTGCTTCCAAACCCACTTTAGCTGAAACATAATTTCTCCTCCCTCTCGTGCCGGGCGGCTCCCGGCGCGATCACTGTTTTTCTCTCCCCAAAAGACAGAGTCCTCAGGGAGAAAACCTTGTTTTCAGGCTTTCATAATTATAGCCCTCGTTTCAAAAAAGGGAAGGGGGTTTTACAAATTTCCCCTTCGGTATTTCGCTGAAAAAACAGGTCAAAATCGTTTCGTTTTGTACAGGCGAACGTTTGCCTATATTCCCTATTCTTTCAGGACAAACAAAAAAGACAGCGAAACACTCCGCTGTCCTTTTGAGGCGCTTTTTGTTTTTTCAAAGGTAGAATTTCTGTCTGCCGTGGAGGGAAAATTACAAGAACCGCACCTGGAAGGAATAGGATCGCTTCTCCCCGGCGGGCAAAAGCTCCATGCCCTTCTTTTCCTCGAACTTGTCCCCTTCCGTGGTCTGTGTAGCGCAGCCTGTCCAGGGCTCCAAGCACACGTAGGGACCATCGTTGACGCAGGACCAGATGCCTAAAAGCGGGAACTGGGAAAATTCCATCTCCACACCCTTGCCGGTGGAGGGGTTCACCAGTGCCACGGTGGAGGAATTCAGCCCCTCGAACACCAGAGCGTCCTGGTAGAACAGGCTGTGCTGCAGAGGGATGTCCCGTTGGGAGGTCATCTCAAAAGCGGTCTGGGTGGGGTCCAGCAGACAGGTGTCCAGCTGGATCACCGGGCAGCGCTGGGTCTCCTCCTTCTCAAAACGGATAACATAGTCCTCGAAAGCCGCTTTCTCATCCACCGGGACATTGAATCCAGGATGACCTCCCACCACGAAAGGCATAGGCCGATCACCGGTATTTTCCACGGTGAAGGTGGTGGTATAGCCCGTCTCCGTCAGAGCGTAGGTGACTGTAAAAGCGAAGTCGAAGGGATAACATTTCTTGGTCTCCTCATTGGGAGTCAGCTTCAGGGAAAGAACCCCCTCCCCCTGCTCCGCCGGGGAAAATTCCTGGTGCCGGGCAAAACCGTGACGGCCCATCTCTACCCATTGGCCATCCAACAAAGCTTTGTTGTCCCGCAGTCCTCCCACAATGGGGAACAACACCGGAGCATGTCCCTTCCAATAAGCAGGATCGCCGGTCCAAATGTACTCAAAGCCATCCGGTCCTTTCAGGGAAACCAGCTGGGCGCCGGTGGAATCTACCTGAGCGGTGTACTTGCCGTTTGAAACTGTGTAAAGCATGGGTTCTCCTCCTTATCCCACGAGTTCTTGCCCTCATTATAACAGTCCGGTTTCACAGGCGCAAGAAGGTACTTTCATTTCTACGGAAAGCCGTTTACCTACCCGGGAAATTGTGCTAAGATAGGGGCAGCTTTAGAAATGGGAGGTACGTTATGCGCGCAGTGATCCAACGGGTGAGCCGGGCACAGATCACCATTGACCATAAGGAAACAAGAGAGATCGGCCAGGGATTGGTGGTCTTTCTGGGGGTAATGAAAGGGGACGGAGATCCCCAAGCGGAATTCCTTGCGGAAAAAGTCCGGGGTCTGCGGATTTTCACCGACGAAAACGACAAGATGAACCTTTCTCTGGAGGACATTGACGGGGAACTGCTGGTGGTGTCCAACTTTACTCTGGGTACCGACTGCAAAAAGGGCCGCCGGCCTTCCTTTGATATGGCGGCGCCCCCGCAGGAGGCGGACAGGCTCTACCGTTATTTTGTAGAGCGCTCCAAGGCATTGGGCACCCGCAAAGTGGAAACCGGAGAGTTCGGCGCACACATGGATGTACTGGTGGCAAACGACGGACCTGTCACCATCATTATTGACACAGAAAAGATCGGTAAATAATTTTTGGGAGGAACCTATCAATGGATCTGGATTTTTTGAAGCTGCTCATGGAGAAGACCGGTTTCCCGGAAGAAGCCAAAGAAGAAGCTCTTCGCAGCGCTGGGGTGCTGGCCCAGGCAGGCCAGGAGGAAGCTCTGGACGGTGCGGTGGAGTTTTTCTACCAGCAAGACCTGGATATAAAATTGACCTCGCCTTTGATTGAGGCCATCAGCCAAGAAAGTGGCGTTCACCTCTACACGGTGTGGCTGCTGTTCCTCATCCAGGCGGCTAAACCCGCCGTGACGGCCTATTTGGAAAAGGGCGTACCGGAGGAGATCGTCTGGGAAACCTTCCGGGATTTGAAATTCAAAGTGCTGGAATGCAAAAACGTTCAGGGAGTTTGGGGTAACTTCGTGGCCTTCTGGTACCCCATTTTCTATTCCTGCGACATTGTAAAGCTGGGACGGCTGGAATTTGAAAACATCACCTATAAAGAGGAGACTCCCTATGTTTGGGGAGACTACATCATCCGTCCCGGAGACCCGGTGAAGAGCGTCCACATTCCCTCCAGCGGAGAGCCCTTTGACGAGGCTGCTCGGCTGGACTCCTATAAGCGGGCCTATGACTTCTTCAAAGACGAGCTCCAAGGGAAACCTCTGGTATGCGTGTGCGACTCTTGGCTGCTGTATCCCCGCAATCGAGAGATCCTCTCCCCTACTTCCAATATTGTCAGCTTCTCCCATGACTTTGACGTGATCCGCTGGAAGGAGCAGGAAGAATTCCACGACGCTTGGCGGGTCTTTGGAGCGGAGTATCAAAAACCCGCGACAGATCTGCCGGAAAACACCTCTATGCAGCGAGCCTTCAAAAAATGGCTGGTCGAGGGCAATCAGACTGGCAGCGGCTTCGGTGTGCTGCTGTTCGACGGTGAAAAGATCCTCAACCGATAAGGAGTTTTTCTATGGACCAGGATGTGCTGTTCTTTTTTGAAAAAGCGCCCGACGCTCTGCCTTTGTATCAGACCCTGGAACAAAAGCTCCAAGAAATTCTCCCCGATATGACCTTAAAAGTGGGCAAAAGCCAGATCAGCTTTTACCTGGGTCATCAGTTCGGGTGTGCGTCATTGCTGGCAGTACGACGGAAAAAGGATCTGCCTTCCCCCTACCTCACGGTGACCTTTGGACTGGCCTATCCGGTGGAGCATCCTCGAATCGCCGCGAAAACCCAGCCCTATCCTAACCGCTGGACCCATCATGTGGTGATCGGACAACCGAAAGATGTGGACGAGGTACTGCTGGCTTGGTTGAAAGAAGCGGCAGAGTTTGCCGCCACAAAATGATGCGAGGACAAGTAATGAAACAAGGCGTTATTCTGTGCGGCTGCAACGGCAGCGGGAAAACCACGCTGGGTCGTATGCTGGCTCAAGAGTTGGGATGGACATTCATAGATATCGAGGAATGTTTCTTCCCAAATGCAAACCCAGCTGACCCATACAAACAGCCTAATACGCGGCAGGAGGCTTCCAGACTCCTGCTTAACCGGGCACGCTCCTGTGAGAATTTCGTGCTGGCTGCTGTCAAAGGAAACTATGGTGAGGAGATCACATCCCTCTACACCTTGGCAGTGTGGCTTAGGGCCGATCCGAAAACAAGAACTGGCAGAATACAGGAGCGCTCTTTAAGACAGTTTGGGGAACGTGCCCTTCCAGGAGGCGATCTTTATGAAAGAGAGCAGGCATTTCTCACTTTTGCCACTGGCAGAGACGAACAAGAAATAGCTGAGTGGCTGGATTCACTGTCATGCCCCGTCATCCAGCTGGACGGTGGAAAACCTTTGAAGGAGAACCTTGACCGCCTTTTGAAGATCCTTTCCCATCCTGAATCTATCCTATAAAAATGCGCCGCCGGTGAAATGTCTACACCGACGGCGTTTTTCTGCACGTTATCCAAAAACAGGGCCGGCAAAAGCTGCCGGCCCTGTTCCGAGGTAAAATATGAAAGGACGAAAACCCTTATACTCTGTTTTTGCCCGCGAAGGACATGTCCTCACGGGGAATATAACTCCGCTTGCCTTGAGGAGTATCCTTGCCCCGCAGCTTTTCTCTGCGGTACAATGTGAGCCCTACCACTACGATGACAAGCATCACCAGGAAAGCGCCCACACACAGCAGCGGTGAAACTGCCATGGAATTGGCTACCGACGCGGAGAGTTCCGATGCGGAAACTGTCTCCTCTACCACAGGAAGAGAAGGATCTGTCTTTGCTTGAGTCACAATACTCAGCGTGCCCACAACGCTTACCGTCAGAACGAGCACCAGAAGAAAAGACAGCAGGTTTTGTACCAGTTTTTTCCGCATCCCGTACACTCCTTTCAAAAGCGGTCCCCACCTTTAGGTGGTTACACTTCGATGACAAGTGTTACAATTTGGTTACATTCTAGCATGGGTTTTGCCAGATTGCAACCCTCTTTTATAATGTTCACAAACTATTAACACTTAACGTCAAAATATAGGGGGCAAAAACAGGCTTTTTCCGGGAAAACCACAAAATTTGGGCTTTTTTTATCGAAACAAGGTGCATTGTCCACTCTCTCGGTACCAGCGAATCCGCTTTTCGATCTCCACTCGGGGGCAATCAAAGTAGGCCGCCAGACAATCGATGCAGAGAAATTCCTCTGCTCCCCGGTTCACCAGTTTACGGAAAATGGCAATATCGTCCCCGCCCAAAGGCGCGCCGCACTGCTTGCAAGTCTTATAGTTGGCCATTATTTCCGCGCCAGCTTTGCACGGAACACCAGACAGCCGTGAGGCTCGATGATCCCGGCATAACGCTCGAAGAATCGGCCTTCGCTCTCATGGGTCCAGCAGTTGTACATCTCCAAACCCACGCCAGCGGCCACAGGCAGACCCAGATCCCAGAACTGAAGGGACATTTCGCTGCGGACATCACCAAAGTTAAACATGCCGATAGCCAAAGAACCATCGCTCATGGGTTTGATCAGAGACAGCACATTCTCCGGGTTATTCCACTGGCGGACGCAGTAGGGGCCACGGCATTCGATGTCCTGGTTGATGGCGATCACATCGGAGTTGGTGAGGGTCTCCTTGGTGTAATCACTCATGGAGCGGATGTCACAGCCGATCATCAAAGGAGAATTCATCATGGCCCACAGAGAGAAATGAGTACGGTATTCCTCATCAGTGCATCCTCCAATAGCTCCGATATAATCACTGTTGCTGCCACCGTGCATACCCACTACCAGCATGTCAATGTCATTGTGGCAGTAGGGTCCGGAGAAGGGCATCTTATCAATCTGAGACAGGGCCAGATTCTTAATGGATTCCCAGCTGTCCTGAATATCCCCAGTAGAGCGGAACAACTGAGCGCCAGATCCCTGGATCCACTGATGGACATTATCGGTGCCCCAGTTACAGGCGGAGAACAGAATATCCCTGCCGCAGTTGCGCAAGGCCAGCGACATGCGCTTGTAGAGCATTTCACCGTCAGCATGGCGAGGCTTATAGCAGTTGTCGTACTTCAAGTAGTCCACACCCCAGGATGCGAAAGTCTCCGCGTCCTGGAATTCGTGCTCAAAACTGCCAGGATAACCAGCGCAAGTGTGGGTTCCGCAACAGGAATACATGCCAAACTTTAACCCCTTGCTGTGGACATAGTCTGCCACAGCCTTCATGCCCTGAGGGAACTTTTCAGGGTCGGGAACCAGAAAGCCCTTCTCGTCCCGCTGCTTCAAGCTCCAGCAGTCATCGATGACCACATACTCATAGCCAGCGTCCTTCAAACCGCTGTCCACCATCACGTCAGCCGTCTGCCGGATCAACTGGTCGTTGATGTTCCAAGTAAAGGTGTTCCAAGAATTCCACCCCATGGGAGGGGTGATTCCCAAATATTTGTCCTGCATTGCGATTCCTCCTGTATCTGAATTTGTCTCCATTCTACTCAGCTGGTACAGGGATGTCAATAATCCTGTTCCCCACTCCCTGCATAATGTTATCCAGAAATATAAAAAACCCGCGGGGATTTCTCCTCGCGGGCTTTTTGATCCGGATAAAGAAACTTACTTCAGTTCCACTTCAGCGCCGGCCTCGGTCAGCTTAGCCTTGATGGACTCAGCGTCGTCCTTAGAAGCGCCTTCCTTAACGGTCTTGGGAGCCTCGTCAACCAGAGCCTTGGCTTCCTTCAGGCCCAGGCCGGTGATCTCCTTGACAACCTTGATCACGTTGATCTTGTTGGCGCCAGCAGACTTCAGCACAACGTCGAACTCGGTCTTCTCTTCAGCAGCGGGAGCAGCAGCAGCGGGAGCAGCAGCAACAGCCACAGCGGGAGCGGAAGCGGAAACGCCGAACTCCTCTTCCAGAGCCTTAACCAGCTCGGAGAGCTCCAGAACGGTGAGGGACTTGACTTCTTCAATCAGGTTGGTAACTTTCTCAGACATGATAAATACCTCCATGTAAAATAAGTTGATGGCAAAAGTAAAATCGTGACGTCAGGCGCAAGCCCGACGGAATACCGCTGTAAGCGGAAATACCCTGTTACGCGCTCTGCTTCTCGGCAATAGCGTTGAGGGCGATAACCAGGCCGCGCAGAGTGCCGTTGAGCACGTTTGCAAAGCCCTGGATGGGAGCGTTGAACCCGCCGAGCACCTGAGCCACCAGAACCTCCTTGGGAGGCAGCTTGGCCAGATCGCCAATGCTCTTGGCGTCCACAGAGTCGCCGTCAATAAAGCCGGCCTTCACCGTGAAGTTCTCGTTGTCCTTGGCATAGTCGCACAGGATCTTGGGAGCGTCCACATAGCCGTTCTCGCTGTAAGCGATAGCGGTAGCACCGTGGAGATGCTCTTCCAGGCCCTGGATACCAGCCTCAGCAAATGCCAGGCTCAACAGGGTGTTCTTGACAACCTTATACTCGCAGCCAGCTTCGCGGAGCTGCTTACGGAGCTTGGTGTCCTTTTCCACCGTGATGCCTTCATAGTTTACCAGCACGCCCACATTGGCCTTCTTGAAGTCCTCGGCCAGCTGTGCCACCTGCTGTTTTTTCTGTTCCAAAATCTTCTCGCTGGGCAATTCGTTTCACCTCCGGATCGTGAAAGTAAAATCAAAAACGCCTTTCCGGGTCTCCTCGGAAAGGCGTTGCAAGCAAATCGCAGGGCATAAGGAACCGTCCAAATCTGGCGGTCTCTTCCCTTATATTGCTCGTCTTTCCTCGGCAGGCCGGACAAAACCGTTTATATACCTGCTGTCTTTGGATGGACAGCTTTAATATTATAGCAAACAGAGACAGGCTTTGTCAAGCCCTAATTTGCTTTTAGATGAACTTGGCGGGGTTGATCTTCACGCCAGGGCCCATGGTGGCGCTGACCACGCAGGAGCGCACATACTGACCCTTAGCAGCGGAGGGCTTCGCCTTAACGATAGCGTCCATCAGGGTGTCGAAGTTCTCCTGGAGCTTCTCCACGCCGAAAGAAACCTTGCCGATGGGGCAATGGATGATGTTGGTCTTATCCAGACGATACTCGATCTTACCGGCCTTGGCATCGGTAACAGCCTTGCCAACGTCGGGGGTCACAGTACCAGCCTTGGGGTTGGGCATCAAGCCACGGGGACCCAGGACACGGCCCAGACGGCCAACCATACCCATCATGTCGGGAGTGGTGATCAGCACGTCGAAGTCCATCCAGTTCTCGGACTGGATCTTCTGAACCATTTCCTCGCCGCCAACGAAATCAGCGCCGGCAGCCTTGGCGTCCTCTTCCTTCTCGGGCTTGCAGATAACCAGAACGCGAACGTTCTTGCCAGTGCCGTTGGGCAGCACGATGGCGCCGCGGACCTGCTGGTCAGCGTGACGGCCGTCAACACCCAGCTTTACGTGCAGCTCGACGGTCTCGTCGAACTTAGCGGTACCAGTCTTAACGCAGATGTCCAAAGCCTCAGCAGTGTCGTACAGCTTGCTGCGGTCGATGAGCTTCGCGCCTTCCACATATTTTTTACCGTGTTTCATTGTATCTTTCCTCCAGTGGTAAATATCGGATCCAAAGATTTCCTCCCACCCGGGAATTAATCTACTACTTCGATACCCATGCTGCGGGCGGTACCGGCGATCATGCTCATAGCACTCTCGACGGAAGATGCGTTCAAGTCGGGCATTTTCTGCTCGGCAATCTTCTGCACCTGCTCGCGGGTGATCTTGGCGACCTTCTTCTTGTTGGGTTCACCGGAAGCCGTCTCGATCCCGCAGGCCTTCTTGATCAGCACAGCGGCCGGAGGGGTCTTGGTGATAAAGGTGAAAGAACGGTCGGCATAGACCGTGATGACGACAGGGATGATAAGACCCACATCGTTCTTAGTACGCTCGTTGAATTCCTTAGTAAATGCCATGATGTTAACGCCATGCTGACCGAGCGCGGGGCCGACAGGCGGTGCCGGAGTAGCTTTGCCGGCAGGGATCTGGAGCTTGATAAAGCCCGTAACCTTCTGAGCCATTTGTTTGCACCTCCAAAATTCGTGGTGGATGGCGGCGCAGCCGTTGCATAAATTCGACTGTGCCTCCCACAGGGGCAATGCCCCTCACAATCAAAGCGGGGAAATCCTCGCTTGCTGCCTAAAAACGTTCCGCGGAATGAGCCGCGGCTCTCTCGCCTGTTTAATCCACAGGCTCGGCCTGATCCAGCTCCAGCTCGACGGGAGTTTCCCGACCGAACATGGAAACGGTGACGCGCACGCGGTTTTTCTCCACGTCCATCTCTTCCACCGTGCCGATGAACCCTTCCAAGGGCCCGTCCACGATGTTCACAGAGTCGCCTACCTTGTAGCTGACCTCGACCTGTTTGTTCTCGATGCCCAGCCGGGCCACTTCATCCTCCGTCAGCGGAATGGGCTTGGAGGAGGGACCCACGAACCCAGTGCAGCCGCGGATGTTCCGCACCGCATACCAGGACTCGTCAGTCATCACCATTTTCACGATGACATAGCCGGGAAAGATCTTCCGTTCCACTTCCTTGCGCTTGCCCGAATCGGTGATCTCCGTCACCTTTTCGGTGGGCACCCGGATCTCTTGGATCAGATCCTGCAGTTGGCGGTTTTCCACCGTTTTCTCCAGGTTCGAGGCAACTTTGTTCTCATACCCGGAATAGGTGTGAACCACATACCATTTTGCTTCTTCAGCCATCTGCTACCTCCGTTTTCCCGAAACCCAAAAAGGGGCGTTATCCGGCCACGTCCATCACAAGACCCAAAAGGTTCATGAACACGGTGTCCAGCAGGAAAACGAACAAGGCCACCACAATGATGGTCACCAGCACAACGCCGGTGTTCTTGAATGTAGCCTTGGGAGTGGGCCAGACGATCTTCTTGATCTCGCCCTTGCAGTCGCGGAAGAATTTCGTCACGCGCTTGAAGAAACGGACAAAGCCATTTTCGTTCTTCTTGACGTTTTCAGCCATGTGTTCCGCTCCTTACTTGGTTTCCCTGTGCAGGGTGTGCTTCCGGCAGAACCTGCAATACTTGTTCATTTCCAGCCTGTCGGGATCGTTCTTCTTGTTCTTCTTCGTGTTGTAGTTTCTCTGCTTGCACTCGGTGCAGGCCAGCACGATCTTCACTCTCATTGTTCGGCACCTCCCGTTTTACGGAAAAATTTTTGGGGCTTTTTGCCCCGGCCTCCCTCGGAAAAACAGGCACAAAAAAAGAACCTCTTTTTCGAGGTGCTACCAGTATAGCACAAGAGGCTCTTTATTGTCAATCCCAAGTTTTCAAATATTTCAAGGCTCCGGCCCGGTTTTTCGGGGAAAAGCTCCCCGCAGAAAAGCCCTCAGGCCAGATTAGGATCAATGGTCGTTGGAAAGGGGCTTGGCCACCACTTTCTTCTGCTTCTTCTTCCGTTCAGGCTTGATCTTCTTGCCCTTCAGCTTCCGGGTGAACTTCAGGTCCTTTTTCAGGTCGTCTCCCACACGCTCGGTGAAGATCTGGAACGCATCGTCATCCAGCTCGTTGAGCAGTGCTATGGAAACGATGGAACGGGTGTCCAGGTCGCCGGTCTTGTACATGTCATCCAGCAGGGAGCACAGCTTCTTCATGGGATCGCTGTCAGGGTACATCTTGGCAAGATCCTGGCACCGGGCAACCACATGAGTCTTGACAAAGGTGACGTACCGCACCTGACCGTAGACGATCTTCTCCTGGTTCAGCTCATCCTTCAACTCCGGGAAGATATTTACCAAACGGTTGAGGAAGAACAGGGGATCCACGGAACGCTCGCCGTCCTTGGTGCGCCGCTTCTGCTGCACTACCGCCACCCGCTTGGGGCCCTGGACCACTTCCAGAAAGTCGTTGAGGATGCTCTCCGCGTCAGCACGGGTGCCCTCTTTCTCATCGAACAGCCACAGGGACAGGCTGCGCCAAGTGCCGGGCGTGTCCTTTTCCTTAAATGTGGTGGAACGCAGCTCAAAGCGCTTATTCTTGCTGTCGTACAGCAGACCATAGGCCACGTCGTCCAAAACGTACATCACCATCCGGCCGGCGGGGTCCTCTACGGGCTGAGGCTCGCTGAAACCCTGCTTCGCCAGCTCCTGGTAAAGGCCGTCCTGTATCAGTTCAAAGGCTTTCAAATCCAAAGTGATCCACTCCAAAAATCAAGTTAAAAACGTGTGTTTGGGTAACAGTATAGCATGAAGCCCGGGAAAAGTCTATCTTTTTTTAGGCTTTCCAGGGAAACACCCGGGAAAAGAGTTGCGAAATCCCCACAAGCATAGTATAATAATGAATCGAGTTTGCCTGTTATACTATATGAAAGGGATGCGGGACCAAATCCCGCCCCTAAATTCAACGCATATGGGGTGTGATCGCAATGAATAATAGCGGTAAACTGAACCTGGCTGTGATCTTCGGAGGCGCTTCCTCGGAGCATGAAGTCTCCCGGATGTCTGCCACCTCCATTTTGGAAAACCTTTCTCACGAGAAATACAACATACACATGGTGGGCATCACCAAAGAGGGAAAATGGCTCCTCTATACCGGTGACGTAAAGGACATTTACGATGGCTCCTGGGAACAGGGTCCTGTGACTCCCGCGTTCCTCTCCCCCGATCCCTCGGTCCACGGTCTGGTGGTCCTGAAGGAAAGCGGCGCTGAAACCATCCGCCTGGACGTGATCTTCCCCGCCCTCCACGGCAAAAACGGCGAGGACGGCACCATCCAGGGACTGTTCCAGCTCTCCGGCATCCCCTATGTGGGCTGCGGACCTCTGGCTTCCGCTATCTGCATGGATAAAGCTGTGACCCACACTCTGCTGTCCAACGCGGACATCGAGCAGGCCCATTATCTGTGGTTCTACGCTGACCGGTTCACTGTGGCCGCGGATACCATTAAAAATAAAATCAAGGCCCGGCTGGACTTCCCTGTGTTCGTCAAGCCCGCCAACGCCGGCTCCTCTGTGGGCGTCAGCAAAGTAGAGCGTTTCGAGGACCTGGACGCGGCCATCGAGAAGGCTGCCCGGGAGGATTCCAAGGTCGTAGTGGAAGAGGGCATCAAGGGCCAGGAAGTGGAATGCGCTGTTCTGGGCAACCGTGACGCTCAGGCTTCCATCGTGGGAGAGATCGGCGCTTCCGCTCAGTTCTACGACTACGACGACAAATACGTCAACGGCACCAGCCAGTTGTATATTCCCGCCCGCCTGGATGAAGAGGTCTCCGAAAAGATCCGTCAGGTGGCCGTGCGGGCTTACCGGCTGCTGGGCTGTTCCGGTCTGGCCCGAGTGGATTTCTTCGTCACCGAGGGAGACCATCGAGTGATCCTCAACGAGATCAACACCCTGCCCGGCTTTACCTCCATCAGCATGTATCCCAAACTGTGGATGTCCATGGGGCTCACCTATGGGGAACTGCTGGATAAGCTGGTGGAACTGGCTTTCCAGAAAGTCGGCATGTGACATAAAGGAAGGGAGTGTACCCATGGATAACCGACCCATCGGCGTGTTTGACTCCGGCCTTGGAGGTCTGACCGCCATCAAGCAGCTGGAGAAGGTTCTGCCCAACGAGAGCGTGGTCTACTTCGGCGATACGGGCCGGGTGCCCTACGGTTCCCGGGGAGAGGAGACCATCCTCCGCTACGCCAAGCAGGATATGGCCTTCCTGCTCTCCCAAAACGTGAAAGCTGTACTGGCTGCCTGCGGCACGGTGAGTTCCGTAGCCCGCAGTGTGGGAGAAGCCCTCAGCGTCCCCTATGTGGACGTGATCGGCCCCAGCGCCCGGGCTGCCGCCGCCGCTACGAAAAACGGCAAGGTTGGCATCATCGGCACCGCGGCCACTATCGCCAGCGGCTCTTACCGCAGCGCTCTGCTGCGCATCAACCACAAGCTGGAAGTGTTCCCCCAGGCATGTCCCCTGTTCGTGCCCCTGGTGGAGAGCGGTTTCGTCTCCCCGCAGGACGAGGTGACAAGACTGGTGGCGGAACGGTACCTGGCTCCTATCCGAGCCGCCGGTGTGGACACCTTGATTCTGGGCTGCACCCACTACCCCATTATCGCGCCTACCATTGCTTCTGTGATGGGCAAAGGCGTCACTCTCATCGACAGCGGCCGGGAAGCCGCCCTGGCCATGACCCAGACCCTGAAAGAACAGGATCTGCTGTGTCAGGAGGGTGCCCAGCGGAAAGCGGGTTATTTCGTCACCGACACCCCGGAAAACTTCATGAATGTGGCGGAGCTGTTTTTGGGCCACAGCGTGGAGGGCCGCACCCAGCGCATTGACATTGAAAGCTATCCCACCTGACGGTCGAAAGAAGGGAATGGGAATGTTAAAGGACGATTACGACATCAATATCATCGGCCGGCAGGACTACACGGATTTTCCAGAGGGCTCGGGTGAGATCACGCTGAACACCACCGGGTCCTACACCAGCCGAGGCCCTGCCCGCCTGATCGCCTACAAGGAATATGATACGGAAAACCCAAAAGTCTCCTACACCTCCGTGCTGAAAGTGGAGCCGGGCAAAGTGACCATGATGCGGTCAGGGTCCGCCACCAGGCTGATCCTGGAAGAAGGCCGCCGCCACCTCTGTCTGTACGACACTGGGTACGGCACCCTGAGCGTAGGGGTATACACCAGCTCCCTGCGCTCCTCCCTGGGAGAGCGGGGCGGCCGGATTCATATCAAATATACTCTGGATATCGACTCCAACCTGTCCAGCAGCAACGAGATCACCGTGGACGTGACGCCACGTGTCCGAGCGGAGCTGGGGATCTAAGCAAAGAAAGGATTTGAAAACTATGTCTCAATTAGTCGCCACCGCTACCGCTCAGCTGCGGGAAGCTCTGGAGAACTCTCTCCGGAAGGCCATGGAAAAGGGCCAGCTGCCCGAGGCTCCCCTGCCCCAGATCGCTCTGGAAGTGCCCGCAGACCGCTCTCACGGAGACTGGTCCTGCAACGCCGCAATGGCAGGTGCCCGCACTTTCCGCATGGCTCCCGTGAAGATCGCCCAGGCCATCCAGGAGAACCTGGATCTTTCCGGGACCTATTTCAACAAGTGTGAGATCGCCGGACCCGGCTTTTTGAACTTCACCTACGAGCCTCGGTTCTACGGGGAAGTGCTCCAGGACGTGCACAAGCTGGGCAAGGACTACGGCCGCTCTGACTTTGGTCAGGGC
>HF972649.1:4399-7371 GCA_000432995.1 Clostridium sp. CAG:1013 | reverse complement strand
GCTGGCGAAACTTTTACGCCGCTTTGCGGTTTTCTTTTTCTCCCTTTTCTGCTATAATAAATTGATACACTTTTTGTAACGGAGATTCCCTATGGATAGAAGTAAAATTCGCAATTTCAGCATCGTGGCCCACATCGACCACGGTAAATCCACCTTGGCTGACCGTATCCTGGAACAGACCAAGGCTGTCCCCCTCCGGGAAATGGAAAATCAGCTCCTGGACAACATGGATCTGGAACGGGAACGGGGCATTACCATTAAAGCCCACGCCGTCACCCTGGTCTACACCGCCAAGGACGGTGAGGACTATGTGTTCAACCTGATCGACACCCCCGGCCACGTGGACTTTAACTACGAGGTCTCCCGCTCTCTGGCCGCTTGTGAAGGTGCGGTTCTGGTGGTGGACGCCTCCCAGGGCATTGAGGCCCAGACTCTGGCCAATACCTACCTGGCGGTGGACGCCGGGTTGGAGATCCTGCCGGTAGTGAACAAGATTGATCTGCCCAGTGCCGACCCGGAACGTGTGTGCCATGAGATCGAGGACGTGATCGGCATCCCCGCCATGGACGCTCCCCGGATCTCCGCCAAGACCGGCGTGAACATTGAAGAAGTGATGGAGCGGATCGTCACCGACATCCCCGCGCCGGGAGGAGACGAGACTGACCCTCTCCGGGCTCTGATCTTCGACTCCTACTACGACGCCTACCGGGGCGTTATCGTCTACGTGCGAATCAAGGACGGCACGGTCCGTCCCGGGGACACCATCCGCATGATGGCTACCGGCGGTGAATTCAACGTGGTGGAGTGCGGTTTCCTGCGTGCCACCTCTTTGGAGCCTGCTGACGCCCTGTACGCCGGAGAAGTGGGCTACATCGCTGCTTCCATCAAGGACGTGCGCCAGGCCCGGGTGGGTGACACGGTAACTCTGTCCGACCGTCCGGCTGCTGAGCCTTTGGAGGGTTACCGGGCAGTGCAGCCCATGGTGTTCTGCGGCATCTATCCCGCCGACGGCGCCCACTACACCGACCTCCGGGACGCTTTGGAAAAGCTCCAGCTCAACGACGCCTCCCTCACCTTCGAACCGGAGACCTCCGTGGCTCTGGGCTTCGGCTTCCGGTGCGGCTTCTTAGGGCTGCTTCATATGGAGATCATCCAAGAGCGTTTGGAGCGGGAATATGACTTGGATCTTATCACCACTGCTCCCAGCGTGGTGTACAAGCTGACCCTTACCGACGGTCAGGAGATCACCATCGACAACCCCACCAACTACCCGGACCCCACCCTGATCCAGAGCGCTCAGGAGCCCATCTGCAACGCTCACATCTATTCCCCCTCGGAGTACGTGGGTAACATCATGGAGTTGTGCCAAGAGCGCCGGGGCGTGTTTAAGGACATGAAATACCTGGATACCGACCGGGTGGACATCCACTATGAACTGCCCCTCAACGAGATCGTCTACGACTTTTTCGACGCTCTGAAATCCCGCACCCGGGGCTATGCCTCCTTCGACTACGAGCTGATGGGATACCAGCCCAGCAAGCTGGTGAAGCTGGACATCATGCTCAACGGAGAGATCGTGGACGCTCTGAGCTTTATCATCCACGCGGACAAGGCTTACGGCCGGGCCCGGAAGATGACGGAAAAACTGAAGGAGAAGATCCCCCGTCAGCTGTTTGAGGTGCCTATCCAGGCCTGCATCGGCGGAAAGATCATTGCCCGAGAGACGGTCAAAGCATTGCGCAAGGACGTGCTTGCCAAGTGCTACGGCGGCGACATCACCCGAAAGAAGAAGCTTCTGGAGAAACAGAAGGAAGGCAAGAAGCGGATGCGCCAGCTGGGTACTGTGGAGGTGCCCCAGGAGGCGTTCATGTCCGTGCTTAAATTAGATGAGTAACCAAGCTGCAGCGTAAAAGTTTTGATCAAACTTTTTCAAAAGTTTGCGGGGTGTGGGGCAGCGCCCCACGACCTTAAAGCAAAGCGCAGCTTTGCAAAAAGAAATGCAGGAACGGTCTCGCATGCCGCCGAAGGCGGGTAGAGCCCGTTCCTGACGGCCTTTGCCCAGCTTCCCCTTCTGGAGAATCCTCTATCTTTACCATCCGGGACATTGTTTACAGGCTTCGCCTGGTATGACAATGTCCCTGGTTTTTTCATTGCAAAGCTGCGCTTTGCAGCTTAAACCATGGGGCTTTGCCCCACACCCCACAGCCTTTGAAAAGGCTGGCGAAACTTTTACCCGCTTCGCGCTTCCCATTTTTTCGTTGGTGGTGATCCCATGCTCGGCTTTTATTTTCACGTTCCCTTCTGCCAATCCAAATGCCCTTACTGCGATTTCTACTCCCGTCCCGCCTCGCCCGCGGTCATGGACACCTATGTGCAGGCCCTGCTTGCCTCCTTGTCGCCCTGGACAGAGAAACTTTGGGGGCGGGAAATTTCCACCGTCTATTTCGGCGGCGGCACCCCCAATCTGCTGGGGGCAGACCGATTGGGGACCATCCTCCAAGGGGTGAGGGAACGATTCTCCCTCTCTCCCAGGGCGGAAATCACCTTGGAGGCCAATCCCACCCACGTGGATCAAGCCTTTTTTGAGCAGGTACGCTCCGCCGGGTTCAATCGGCTTTCCATGGGGCTCCAATCCGCCAATCCAGAGGAGCTTCGGTTCCTGGGCCGGACCCATTCTCCCCAGGATGTGATCCGTGCCGTGGAAAACGCCCGAGCCGCCGGGTTTGACAACATCTCCCTGGACTTGATGCTAGGCCTGCCGGGAGGTTCCAAAGAGCGGCTGGGGGAATCCATTGCCTTTGCGGCGGGACTGGCAGTGGAGCACATCTCCTCTTACATTTTAAAGGTGGAGCCGGGCACACCCTTTGCTGCCCGGCACGTGGCAGTGCCCGACGACGACCAAACCTCCGACCAATACCTGTTCGTGGTGGAGGAACTGGCAAAGCGTGGCTACGCCCAGTATGAGATCAGCA
>HF972649.1:3408-4302 GCA_000432995.1 Clostridium sp. CAG:1013 | reverse complement strand
GGCGGCCCATTCCTTCTTTGGGGGCAGGCGGTTTTACTATCCTCGAAACCTGGAGGAGTTCCTTCAAGGGAATGCCCCGGTGGACGACGGTCCCGGGGGAGACTTTGGAGAGTTTGCCATACTGAATCTTCGGCTGACCCGAGGCCTGCGCCGGGAGGACTGCCTGGCTCGATTTGGTCCCCAGGGGGAGGAAGAATTCCATCTGCTTTTGGAAAACGCCAAAAAATGCCCTTCCACCCTGCTTCGCCGGGAGGAGGACCGTCTGAGTTTTACTCCAGAGGGCTTTCTGGTCTCCAACGCGCTGTTGGTACGACTGCTGGGAGAAGAGCTGTAAGCATAGAGAAAGCGAAAACACAAAAGTTTTTGATCAAACTTTTTTCAAAAAGTTTGCAGAGCGCGAGACGGCGTCTCGCGGCCTTAAAGCTGCGCAAAGCGCAGCAAAAGAAATGCAGGCTCAAGGGCCGCACGGCGCAAAGCGCATAGGCCCTTGAACCGTCCCTCTTACACCAAAGAAAAAGGACACCCAGGTTTCAAACTTGGGTGTCCTTTTGGTTTTGTGTAGGTGGGTCGTCCTTCCAGCCTACCGCCCTGGGGGCGTATGCGGCTGAAAGGACTAGTTTCTCTTTACGGCTTGCGCCGAATTCAGACCGCAGGGCTCCGCCCTGCAACCCGCAAACTTTTTGAAAAAAGTTTGATCAAAAACTTTTATGCGCTTCGCGTTTTCTCTTTTTCTTCAAACAATTCCGGATGCAGTCGGCTGTAATGGAACAGATACTGCTGAGCCAGGCCTCCGTTTTTCCCGAATTCTTCCGGCTTTCGCCCCGGGAGCAGTGTGGCCATGGCACGTTTCATCCACACGTCCAGGGGAAAACACTCCGTCTTGTGGAACCCGTA
>HF972649.1:0-3381 GCA_000432995.1 Clostridium sp. CAG:1013 | reverse complement strand
AGGGCACACTCCGCCA
The DNA here is from genome assembly GCA_000432995.1 of Clostridium sp. CAG:1013. Classification (GTDB taxonomy): domain Bacteria; phylum Bacillota; class Clostridia; order Oscillospirales; family Acutalibacteraceae; genus Acutalibacter. The sequence goes on along the minus strand of HF972649.1, from coordinate 3,365 downwards.
CCTTAGGTCCCACTCCGAAGATCTTCTGTAATTCCTGCCGCCCCACTTCCACCGGCGCACCAGCCACCAGGCTCAGATCCACCTGACCCGACGCCACTTTCCTAGCGGCATCCACCAGGTACTTAGCCCGGAACCCAGCCCGCAAGGGAGTCAGATCTTCCACCTCACAGGCCGCCAGCCGCTCCGGGGTGGGAAACGTCGCCCACTGAGTGCCGGGGATAGGGGCTCCCAGCTGGGCGCACAGCCGGTCTATGATCCCCTTGATCCGGGGAATATGGTTGTTCTGAGAGATGATGAAAGAACACAGCGCTTCCCAGGGGTCCTGACGGAGAATGCGGATTCCTGGAGCAAAGGCGGCGGCTTCCGCCAATGCGGGGCTCATCTGGGAAAGGAGGTGGCGCTTTTCTTCGTAATCCTCCTCCAGGTCGAAGTAAGCACGCCACACCTGATCAAAGTCCTCCTGAGAGCAGAAGAACCACACCTGATCCTCCCGCTGCCCCAGCCGCAGCACCTTCCCAAAGGCGGCGCCCTCCCACAGAGTCATGTCTCCTTCCGGGGAAAGTTCCCGCCAGCGGAAGGCCTGGCCGCAGTCCAGGGTCTGAGCCAGGTCGAAAAACACGGGACAGAGCAGCCCACCATCACTTCCCGCTGGCAAACTGTTAAAAAGCACGGTTCTTTTCATCGGCCTTCTGCCGGACTTCCGGCTCCCGAGCGGTGAGGTAACGAATGGCCCGCTCGATAGCGTCCTTGGAATTGCCCCAGTCCCCGCCGGCGTTGCGGTAGTCGAACATGCGGCAGAAATGGGTCACGTCCCCGGAAAGCTCCTCCAGGTACTTCTTGGCCAGCCGAGTGGTCTCCTGCTCGAAAAGAATGAAATTCTTCTTGGGCATCTTCATGGCAGCCTGGATCACCATGCCATAGTGGGGAAGGCAGATGTGGGTCTGCTGGCTGTACAACTGGCGGAATTCCTCATCCGTCTGCCACAGTTTCATCATGCTGTCCAGCAGGTGGTTGGTGTTCTTTTCGATGTTCTCACAGATAAAGCAGTGCTCCTCCCGGGAATGAACTGCCGCCACCACTTTTTTGGCGGGGGTCTTTCCCTCTGGGAACACCTCATCCTTTACGGTTTGCAGCAGGCTTTCCAGGATCAACGCCACGGACAGACGGCTGCCCCGGGCCAGGATCTGGTTGAAATGCTCGGTGCAAAAACCCAGACGATTGGTCTCAATACGCACGTCCGGCTCCATCATGGCGGCGCCGGTAATGTAGGTTGCCATCCTGTCCTCCAACATGTCCCGCATCCGGCAGAAGGGGCAACCGTCCCGGGGCAGGAACACGTCATTTACAGGAATAGAGCAGATATCTTCCCTCATGGTAAAACCTCCAAAATGTATGTTCGACAAATTTCGCGCATAAATATTCATTTTACCTAAATGAGCCCTCTCCTGGGGAAAACTCCCCCTCCCCTGGCTCATTTTGTGAAAACAGGCTGGAAAACTCCTGGTTTTGCCGCTAGTATACCACAAAATCGGGGAAAAGCATAGTCTTTTCTTCACCCGTGGAAACTTTCCCCCCTTCCCTATCCCCCGTGTGAAATGTATGTTAAATGCCTGTGGACAAGCTGTGGGAAAGAAATTTCCCCAAATCCTATTGACACAAGATAAAGCGGAAAAACTCTAGGAATATCCTGTATCTTGGGGTGGCAAAAAAAGGAGGATCAAGACGTTTTTTGTTCCTTTTTTGAAAAAAGCGTAGGTTTGTTTACATAAAAATCGAGGTATGTGAAAACGGGGGAAAGTTGAAAACCGCATGGGGACAAGGGTTTTTCACAGTTTCCACAGAGTTTTCCACAGTCTCTATGGAAAACAATGGTTGCACAGAGAATTGGTGTGGAAAAATCCGGGGGAAGGATGGAAGAAAAAAGAATTTTCTTTCATGAAATGGAAATAAATACTCAAAAATGGATAGTCCTGTCTCACCGGCCCGGGAAAACCGGCATTTTGGCCCATTCTGCCTGCATTTTTATTTGAGATTTTCTGGGAACTATGCTATAATAAGCAAAATAATGCCCGCCGGTTGCACCGGAGGCAAGTCACGTGTGGCAGCGTTCCGAGGAGGAAAGTTTGGTGCTCGCAGCTTTGGCTTGGTGAAAGGCACCTCTTTGCGGAGCCGGTTGCACCGGAGGCGTGTCGCGTGTGGCGATGTTCCGAGGAGGAAAGTTTAGGGCTCGCGGCTTTGGCTTGGCGAAAGGCACTTCCCTGCTGGGCCGGTTGCACCGGAGGCGTGTCGCGTGTGGCAGCGTTCCGAGGAGGAAAGTTTGGTGCTCGCGGCCTTGGTTCGGCGAGAGCCACTATTTTTAAGGTGTTACGGGGAGCTTTGATCCTTTTCCAAGGGTCGGCGCCGTTTCAATAATAGAGAAAGTCACAGAAATAAAGGACAAGGTACCATATGGAGAAAAACCGAGACAAGCGCCGGGACGGGCCCCGGGAAGAAGGACCTAAAGGCGCGGATATTATCGCGGGACGCAACGCCGTCACCGAGGCACTCAAGGCCGGACGGACCATTGACAGTCTGTACATCCAGCGGGGCGAGCGTTCGGGCGCGCTCCAGGCCATCGTGAGAAAGGCCAAAGACGCCGGAGCAGCCATCAAAGAGGCGGACCCGGTAAAGTTAGCTCACATGTGCGGCGGGGCCAATCACCAAGGCGTGGTGGCTGTGGCCGCTGTCAAGGAATACGCCACAGTGGAGGATCTGTTCCGTCTGGCGGAGGAGCGGGGCGAGCCCCCCTTCTTCATTGTCTGCGACGAGCTGGAAGATCCCCACAATCTGGGCGCGGTGATCCGCACTGCGGAATGCGCCGGCGCTCACGGGGTGATCGTCCCCAAACGGCGCAGCGTGGGGCTGACCTACGCTGTGGGCAAGGCATCTGCCGGAGCGGTGGAGCATCTGCCCGTGGCAAGAGTGGGAAATCTTCCCTCTCTGCTGGAGGAGCTGAAAGCTCGAGGCCTTTGGATCTACGCCGCGGACATGGATGGCTCCCCTTGGTGCCAGACTGATTTTACCGGTCCGGTGGCTCTGGTCATCGGCTCGGAGGGAAAAGGCGTAGGACGGCTGGTAAAGGAAAAGGCCGATTTTATCGTTTCCCTTCCCTTAAAGGGACACATCAACTCGCTGAACGCTTCCGTGGCGGCAGGCATTCTCTGTTATGAAGTCGCCCGCCAGCGCAGCGGTTTAAAAGCCATCGATCCGTAAAAGGAGGATTTATATCCCATGGCACAGGACAACAAGGAATTTACCCTGGAAGATATTCTGGCGGAGCAGCGAGCCCAGCGAGAAGTGGAAGCGGCGGAGCAAGCCGCCCGGCA